>CAZZYS010000298.1:0-5720 GCA_964658285.1 uncultured Verrucomicrobiota bacterium | reverse complement strand
CTGTTTCTGGCAAGGCGGCTCTGCTGGACCAGACGCGCCCCTCGCATCACGGCGCGGGCGAGGATCACGACCACGACGAAGAACCTGCGGAAGAATAAAGGCTGATAACGCAGGGCTGGCGACACCGCCGCCCGCTCGCCGAGCCGCGATTCTTCTCACCCACACATGAGCATCGACGCCACCCCTTCCAACCGCCAGGCCGAGGTTGTTCCCCTGGAGGGTGAAATCGATCTGCACGAGTCTCCGCAGATCATGGACCGGCTTAACCCGCTCATCGCCAAGAAGTCGCCCCGCGTCCATCTGGACATGAGCCGGGTGAGCTACATCGATAGTTCGGGGCTGGCTGTATTTATCGATGTAATGCAGCGCATCCAGAGCTACGGGGGG
Source organism: uncultured Verrucomicrobiota bacterium (assembly GCA_964658285.1). Lineage (GTDB taxonomy): Bacteria > Verrucomicrobiota > Verrucomicrobiia > Chthoniobacterales > SZAS-18 > CAHJWO01. The sequence goes on along the minus strand of CAZZYS010000298.1, from coordinate 5,333 downwards.
GAGTTTGCGCTGGTGTCCATCCGCGACAGCGTGCGCAAGATTCTCGAGATCGCTCGCCTGGACCAGATTTTCAAGATTTACCCCGGCGCGGACGGCACGCAGCCGGCTTGATATCGACTGGGCTAAGCACGCCGCCTTTCCCAGCGTTCGCGGCCGAGTTTTGCTGCCCCGAGCAGCACAAGGCCGAACACTGCGCCGCCCGCGTCGATGGCCACGTCGCTCCAACTCGCCGTGCGCGAGGGCGTGAACGACTGGTGATACTCGTCGAGCGCCGCGTAGCCGGTCGAGAGCAGCACCGCTAGGGAGATCGTCGGCCACGGGCTGCGGTTGCCCGGTTCCGTGTCTGGGTCGAGGCGAGGTTGCCTGAGTGCGAACCAGAACAACGCGCTCAACACCGCGTACTCGGTGACGTGCCCCGCCTTGCGCACGAGATGATGACCCAGCTCCACCTGCTCGGGCGTCATCATTCCGAAGGACAACCACCGTAGGAATGGCTCCACGAACCGCGACGTGTGTTCGCCCGAAAGCACGTCCGTCGAACCGTAGAAAATCAGTGCCATCCAAATCACCGGTGGCAGCCACTTGCGTAAGACCGTCATGGCGCGCATCATCGTAACAGCAAGACTTCGCCGCAAGTCCGCGTTACCGCGTTCGCGGACCCCGTTCCCGTCCAACCCGCGTCCCCCATGCACCTTTCTGCTTCCAACGACCTAGCGCAAAAGAGCCTCGCCATCATCATGGGTGGCGGCGCTGGCACCCGCCTCTACCCCCTAACAAAAGAGCGCGCCAAGCCCGCCGTCCCGCTCGGCGGCAAGTACCGGCTCGTGGATATCCCGATTTCCAACTGTCTGAACAGCAGTATGCGCCAGATTTATGTCCTGACGCAGTTCAACACCACGAGCCTGCACCAGCACATCACGGCGAGCTACAAGTTCGACAACCTCTCGACCACCCGCTCGTTCGTGGAAATCCTCGCGGCCCAGCAGACGCAGGAGAACGTCAACTGGTATCAGGGCACCGCCGACGCCGTGCGGCAAAACCTGCGCTATTTTCTGGAACATCCGGCGCAGTATTTCGTCATCCTCAGTGGTGACCAGCTCTACCACATGGATTACCGCGACCTGCTCCGGCAACATGCCGACAGCGGGGCGGACATCACCCTCGGCACGGTGCCCGTGGCCCGGCGCGAGGCGAGCGAGTTCGGGATCATGCACAGCCATCCCGACCGGCGGATTTTCCGGTTCCAAGAGAAGCCGAAGGACCCGGCGATGCTCGACGACCTGAAAATCCCCGGACCGTTGCTCGAAGAACTGGGCCACGGCCCCGACGAGGAATTATTTCAGGCGAGCATGGGCATCTACGTGTTCAACCGCCAAGTGCTCATCGACGCGCTGAACAACGATTTCGCGGACTTCGGCAAGCACATCATCCCCGCTGCCATCGAGAAACACCGCGTCCACGCCTACATTTTTCAAGGTTACTGGGAGGACATCGGCACGATCCGGGCATTTTTCGAGGCGAACCTCGCCCTGACGGACATCATCCCGCCCTACAGTTTTTTCGACCGCGAATCGCCGATCTACACGCGCGCCCGGTTCCTGCCGGCGAGCAAGATCAACTCGGTGACCATCCGTAATGCCGTCATCTCCGATGGATGCATCATCTCCGACGCACGACTGGAGCGATGCGTGATCGGGGTGCGGAGCGTCGTCAACAGCGGCGCGGAACTGCGCGACGTGGTGCTCATGGGGGCGGACTATTACGAAGGCGATCCGCGCGGGACGACGCTGCCCCTACCCGCAAATGCCCCGCCCATCGGCATCGGGCGCAACTGTGTGATCAAACGCGCGATCATCGACAAAAACGCGCGCATCGGGGACGGCGCGGTCGTCACGCCCGAAGGCAAGCCGGACAACTACGACAGCGAAAACTATTATATCCGCGACGGCATCGTGGTCGTGCCGAAAAACGCGGTCATCCCGGTCGGGAGCTGGGTGTGACCGGTCGGAGTTTACGATGCATCGTCATCAGGCCGAAACTAACGCGCGGACTCTAACAAAAGCGCGTGCGAAGGAAATCCGCCAGCCCGGACAGATCGAACCCGTCAGCCCGCCATGCCACATAACCGTCAGGCCGTACCAGATACAACGCCTGCGGTGTCTCCTGATCCACGCCGTAGACGGTGAACGCCTCCACCGTTTCCGCCCGCGAGATCCGCTCCTGTCCTCCTGTGGTGCAGTAGGCGACGACGTGGCTTTCCAGGCCCAGGCCGGGCAGGTGCGGCAGGGCGGCCAGGCCGTCGCAAAGCGTGTCGATCTCATCGCCATCCAATGATTTGCGGGACAACGCCAGGACGTGAAAACGATAGCCGGTCAACAGGTCGAAGATATCCCGGTGCCGGGCAAAGGCCCCGTTTGGCGCACGGTGTCCGCTGACCGGACCTTTTTTCCAGAAATGCGTCCGCTTGTTGCCGCCGGTCTCGTCCAGCACGAACGCGTCCGGCTCGTAGTGGATGCCCAGTTGGGAGAGGAAGTCGAAGGCGGACTCCCGCGCAAAGTCCGTGTGCGAGAGCACCCCGGCCACGCGCGGCAGGATCGCGTTGCGCACCGCTGCCGTCCAGCTTGATTGCGTGGTCATCGTCGAGAACATCTCGTCCGTGGCTTTGAGCACGCGCTGTCCGACCGGCCAGCGTTCCTCGTGGTAGGTGTCGAGCCATCCCGACGGAACGCCCTCCGCTTTGCGCAACGCCAGCACGAGCTTCCAGGCGAGGTTGGCGGCGTCCTGCAAGCCGGTGTTCATCCCCTGCCCGCCCGCCGGACTGTGGATGTGTGCCGCGTCTCCCGCGACAAATACCCGGCCCCTGCGGTAATGATCCACGCCGCGGTGATGCACCCGGTAGAGCGAGGTCCAGATCGAATCGTGCAGCGTCACGTCCATCTGAGTCGCCTGGCGGAACGCTGCTTCCACGAGCGGCAACGGCACGGCCTTGCCACCCTGCTTGTCCACCGATTCGTGGGCGTCACCGTCCTGGCCTGGCTTTTGCGTGATGATGCGACCCATCCCTGTCCCATCCGGCAGCGGCATGTAAACGGCGAAATCCCTGTCGTGCAGGAAAAGGGCCAAATCAGCGGGACGCGGCAATCCTTCCACCCGGCAGTCGGCCAGCAGGAAATCCTGCGGGTAGGCCGCGCCCTCGAAACTCAGACCCAGCGTCTTGCGCACGATGCTGTGCGCGCCGTCACCGCCGACCAGATAGGCCGCGCGCACGTCAAAATCCTTGCCGTCCCTTCCCCGGGCGTGCGTCGTGACGCCGCCGTCCGTCTGCTCGAAGCCGGTGATCTCCACCGAACGCTCGACCGTCACGCCAAGGCGGCGCAGTTCGTCGTTGAGGATCGCCTCCGTTTCGCGCTGCGGGAGGATGAGGATGAACGGATACGGCGTGTCCGGCCGGTGGATGTCCTCGAAATGCAATTCCACCTTCACATCACCATCCTTGTGCATCCGCGCGCCGGTCACGACCGTGCCGCGCCTGAGCAGTTCGTCCGCCAACCCGAGGGTGAGGAACAATTCCAGCGTGCGCGCCTGCACGCCCAGGGCACGCGACTCATGCGCCTGCTCCGGGTTCTTGTCGAAGACCCGCACGCGCACACCCGAGCGCGCCAGCAGAACGGCGGACATCAGGCCGGTCGGACCCGCGCCGACGATGACGACCTCGCAATCGGTGGGTTCCATTGCGATTTATTTGCCGGCTGCCAATCCCGCGCGGAAGGCAAGCCGCGCTTCCCGCCAGGAGTGGATCGCCGCGCAGCGTTCCAGCAAACCAATGTCCAGACCGGGTAGCAGGCGGCTGCGGCCTGCCGCCGCCGGGTCATAGCCGCTGCCGTCCTCGCGCAACGTGAAAATCTCCAGCTTGCCTCGACGCCAGATCCACACCTCGGGCACGGGAAAACGCTGGTAAAGGTCGAGCTTGCGGATGCCACCGCTGGTCAGGGCAATTTCGAGAACGATGTCGGGATAGGTTTTTTCCTCGTGGAGACACCAACTCTCGTCCGGCTCGGCACCCACTTTTTCGAGTTCCTTGCGCATGGTGGCCTGTCCACGTGGGTCGATCTCGATGCCGATCTCGTCAAAATAAAGATCCAGGAGCCCGCCCAGCCATTTTTTAATGCGTTCGTGCTCGGCGGAGAGGGTCATAATTTCAAGGTCGCCGTCCAGATAATACAAGCGTGGGTTGGGACGGTCGTCGCCAAGCGCCTGGTCGAAGGCTAAATAATCCTCCCAGGACATCCCGCAGTGGACAACCCGGCTCTCCGGTTCGAGACCTTCTTTGGTCGACTCCGGGCGGAGGAACTGCACGTAGGCGCGTGCCCGTTGCGGATCGCTCAGGATAGCGGTGGCGGTCATGGACAACAGCTTACCGACCGTCGTGGCGCAAGGCAACACCCGTCGCGCACGTCCCGCCGCAGCCTTCCCCTCCTCCGGACTGCCGCCCTGCCAACTCCGCGCCGATCTCGGCGTCGCTGCGTCCTCCGAGCCAGCGCGAAATCTTCAGGCGATGGCCCGAGACCAACTCGCACGCGCGCCGCGCGAAAGGCAGCAACGCCGGACTCGCCAGACGCTGCGACCATTCGCGATATTCGCGCAACGCCCACAGGCACATCACCCACGCATGCTCCCCCTGGTATACCGCGCCCTCGTCGCTGACGACCAGGAGTTGCTCGCGCGGGTGGAATTGCTCGATCCCCGGAAACCGGCACGCGGTCTCCGGGGATTGCAGCGCCAGGAAACGCAGCTCCACGAAGGCCGGCTGGCGTTCCAGCCAGCGGCGGCAGCGCCCACAGAGAGCGCACTCGGCGTCGTAGAGGACGTGGAGCGTTTTCACGGGATCACGCGCCGGGAATGACCGCCACGCGACCCTGCGGCGGGAAGGGCGGCGGCGCGGTGTGCAGCATCGCGCGGCGGCGCATCTTGGCAAACACCGCGAGGTTAAAGAAGTGCATCGCGCCGAGCACGAGCAGGACGACGCCTTCCTTCGTGCTCAACGCTTCGAGCACGCCTTGCAGGTTCTCGGGTTTGTCGCCGTACTTGAGCGCGAGGCTGACGAACCCGATGTTGACCAGGTAGAATCCGACGACGAGGAGGTGGTGGTTGATAGAATCGGCCAGCAGCTCGTTGCCGTGAAAGGCGTCCACGAGGAAAATGCGGCCGTTTTTGTGCAAGGTGCGCGCGACCCAGACGGTCAGCGGGATGCTCAGGGCGAGATAGGCGAGGTAACTCCAGACGGTGGGTGTCATAGGTCGGTTTTTCTTTTCGTTTGTTTTGTATTTTCAGTA
>CAZZYS010000297.1:0-5769 GCA_964658285.1 uncultured Verrucomicrobiota bacterium | reverse complement strand
CTCACCGGTCGTGCGACGGCGATCAACGTCGGCGAAGTTAACGGTCGTGTATTTCTGAACAACTCGTCCATCGGCCGCTATCCGCTGTTGATGCGCCAGCGCAACGAAGCTTACCACCGCTTTGGGCGCAGCCGGATCGTGGCGTTTCTCTCCGTGGGTGTGGCGTTGCTTCGGCGCGGGCGGATAATGACGGTCCGGATGCAGGCCGACGACGGCGCTGAGCGTGTCTGCCGGAGCGAATTTATCTTCGTGTGTAACAACCACAACCAACTCGAACTTTACGGAATCCGCGAGCACGAATGCCTTGAGGCGAATGCGCTTGCCGTGTTGGTATCCGACCCGCTCAGCAGGATGCAGCTGATAAAGCTCGGGTTGCAGGCACTTCTTCGCCGGTTAGATCATGCCAAAGGATACGAGGCTTTCTGCGCGCGTGTGGTGCGGATCAAATCCCATCGACGGCATGTGAAAATCCTCATCGACGGTGAAAGCGAAACCATGAGAGCGCCGCTGCATTACCGTGTGCGCCCCGGCGCGTTGCGCGTCATCGTGCCAGCGGAGGTGAGCCACTGATGCGTACCGTGGTCCACCTCTCGGACATTCACTTTGGCCGGGTCAATGACGCGTTGGTCGAGCCTCTGCTCGGCTTAGTTAATGAAATCCGCCCGGACATCGTGGCCGTTTCTGGCGACTTGACGCAGCGTGCCCGTACGAGCCAGTTCAAGGAGGCGCGAGCGTTTCTGGATCGGCTGCCTTCGCCACAGATCGTCGTGCCGGGCAACCATGACATCCCGCTCTTCAACTTGGCGGCGCGTTTTGGCAGTCCACTCAAAAAGTATCGACGCTACATTACGGCCGATCTTCAACCGTTTTACGCGGATGACGAAATGGCTGTGATCGGCATCAATACCGCTCGCTCTTTGACCCGCAAAGATGGACGGATCAGCCGTCCGCAGGTCGCTTCCGTCGTGGCGAAGCTTTCCGGATTGCCTTCGGGGCTGATCAAAATCATCGTCACTCACCATCCGTTCGATGTTCCGGCAGGTCACACCGGACATGACATTGTTGGACGCGCAAGCATGGCGATGAAAGCTTTCGCGGGGTGCGGGGCGGACCTTTTCCTCTCCGGCCACCTGCACGTCAGTCATGCCGGCCCATCCGCCCAACGCTACGGAATCGCGGGCCATTCCGCACTGATTGTGCAAGCAGGGACGACCATCTCGACCCGCGGCCGGGGAGAGGCCAACGCGTTCAATGTCATCCGGCTCCAGTGGCCACAAATCAGCGTCCAATGTTTTGAGTGGGAGCCGCGAAGCGGTACATTTGCCGGTGCTTGGCTCGCAGAGTACCGGCATACCCCCGAAGGGTGGGCACCTTTGAATGCACTCGCCGCGATGGGATCATCACCAGCCGCTCAACCGATCATCAATGGTCGCAGTGGCACACCCAATGGAGAAGTTGACGTCTAATATCATGAACTCAAAGGAGCGAAAATCCACGGACAGAGCCACCCTGGCTGCCATCGCGCGCAGGGCAATGACCGAACGCGGCATGGAACCGGAATTTCCTGCGGCGGTGCAGCAAGAGCTGGCGAGCATCGCCGGGCCCGCTGCCGCGACCTCCGAGGTGCGCGACCTGCGCGATCGGCTCTGGTCGTCCATCGACAACGATGATTCTCACGACCTCGACCAGCTTACGGTCGCTGAGCCGCTCGCGGGCGGCAGGGTCAAAATCCTGGTCGCGGTCGCGGACGTGGATGCATTGGTACGTAGGGGCTCCGCGCTCGACGGCCACGCGGCGTGCAACACGACTTCCGTTTACACGCCCGCCGCGATTTTCCCGATGCTTCCCATGGTGTTGTCGACCAATTTGACCTCACTCAATGAAGACCAGGATCGGGTCGCCATCGTGGCTGACATGGTGTTTGAAGCCGATGGCTCGCTCGTTGCGTCGGAGCTTTATCGGGCACTCGTCCACAACCATGGAAAACTGGCTTACCGCTCCATCGCCGCCTGGCTAGATGCCCGAGGCGCAGCACCCCGACGCGTCGCGGAGAGTTCAGAACTCGATGCAAACCTGCGGCTTCAAGACACCGTCGCGCAAAAACTCGCGGACGGGCGGCGTCACCATGGCGCGCTCAGTCTCGAAACGAATGAGACGAGGGCGGTTTTTAAGGGCGACGTGCTCTCCAACCTCGATCTGGACCCAAAAGACCGGGCCAAACAGCTGATCGAAGATTTCATGGTCGCGGCAAACGGAGTGACCGCGACCTATCTGGCAGCGAAAGGATTCCCTTCGTTGCGCCGGGTCCTGAGGTCCCCGAAGCGCTGGGACCGCATCGCCGAGCTTGCGGCTGGTCTCGGAGACCGGCTCCCCGACGAAGCAGACGCGGCGGCGCTCGAATCTTTCCTGGAACGGCGGCGCAAAGCCGACCCGGAGAAATTTCCCGATCTTTCCCTGGCGGTGGTCAAGCTGCTTGGGCGGAGCGAGTACGCGCTAGATCTTCCTGGTGGCGAGCCGCCGGGGCACTTTGGGCTCGCGGTGCGAGACTACACCCACTCCACGGCACCGAATCGGCGTTTTCCCGACTTGATCACGCAACGGCTCGTGAAGGTCGCGATGGCGGGAGCCCCGCTGCCGTACACGATCCCGGAACTGACGGAACTCGCCAAGCATTGTACGGAACGGGAGGACGCCGCCACGAAAGTCGAGCGGCGGGTCCGAAAATCGGCAGAAGCACTCCTTCTCTCGGACCGGATTGGCGAGCGATTCGATTCGGTCGTCACCGGTGCCTCTCCGAAAGGAACCTGGGTGCGGATTTTCCAACCACCAATCGAAGGAAAGCTCGCACAGGGATTTCAGGGTCTCGACGTGGGTGATCGCGTCCACGTCAAGTTGGTACACACCGACGTTGAGCGAGGCTTTATCGACTTCGTACGCGCTTGATGTGGCGCACCGTCATTGATTCGTTATCCCCGCTGTCACCTCGCTCGCAACAGGCGCAACCAGACTGGCGCGAAGGTACACAGGAAGCCCAGAAGTTCCACGCCGAGAAGCATGCGCACACTGCGCTCCAGGTCGAAGGCTGCCCAAGCGAGCACCAGCCAGAAAAAAAGATTGGCGCCTGCCACGGCGTAGACCCAGGAGGGAAAGCGATGCTGGTCGGCAAAGAAACTCATTTTTTCAATGGGCGGAGTGTCGGTCAGGCCATCTTTGCCCCCACGCCACCGTAATCCCGCGACCGGCAATAGATTGCCAGCCACCAGGAACACCGCACAGCCGAACCTCACAGGCAGATAGCCGCCCGCATAACCGTGCAGCCAGTAGAAGAGCAGCACGCTTGCGAGCACTTGGCGGTGGCTCCCACGTAGATCATGGTCGGAAAACGTCCGATGTCCTCCAGGCGGTTCATCTCGTGCAGACGTTTGGGGGCGAGAGAGAAGGCGGTGGTCATAGAAGGCATCATACATCAGCGCTTTGACGGCGGTGGATCTTCAACTGATGGAAGTACGATGTGACAACAGAAGTGTTTGTCCGCCGCGCTGGTGAGGCAAACCTTCGTCGGCGATGAACCTTCGACTCAGCTTTCGCGCTTTGCGTGCCCCTTCGCGAAAGGCGGCGCGGTGTTCGCCGAGGGCGTGGGCGAAGGCCGTCGGCGAGTGAACGTGGAGGCGCTCGCCGAGCGTAGAGGCCGCATCGAACAACTCACCCATCCGCAATTCGAGGAGTTTGATAAACGTCTCGCGCGCCTGGAGGTCGAGGAGAACGTCACCCTGCTTTTCCAATGTGGCACGCAAAACCACCAGATCATGGTAGTCACCGAGAAATGCGCCGAGCACCTCGTATTCGCGCGCCATCTCTGCGGCGAAAGTTGGGCAGACACGCCGGAGCATCCGCAGGTATTGCCACAGGTCATTTGCCCGCTTGCGCCAGCAATGCAGACGATCCGCGTCCGAAGCATCGTGGGCTTGCTCCCAATGTTCTTTTGAACACCGGTAGCTGCATTCGATCGCTCGCCGCATTTCCTTCCAGCCAAAGCCCTCTACGGGCCGTTCCGTCAGACGCTCGATCACTCCTTCAAGAGCACTGATCTGCGTCGTCAGAACAGCGGAGCCAACCAGGACGGAGGCACACTGCTGTGCCTGAGTAGCGAGCTTCTCTCGCGCCGCGAGCAACGTGGCAGGGGGTTTGCCAGGAAAAAAGCGGCGTTGCAAGCCGTCCAGCGTGGTGAGCGCAGCCTGTCCCTCGCGCAACGGACCCAACGCACGGCCCGCCGCGCGAATGATGCTATCCTCCGCCCGATAGCGCCGTCTTCCCAGAGGCTCACGCAACAACCGGATCACCGCCCGGAGTCTCTTCAGACGCTGGCGAATCTCGTGTGTGAGTCCATCCAAGGTGTCGGAGTTCAGTGCGCGAAATGCCGCGATGATCTGGGTGATCTCGGTGCGAGCCAGCTCCCACAACCCGCGTCCGATGCGGCAGTGCGGTCTGATTTCATAGCTCATGTCGGTAAACGGATGCAGGAACGCCACCTGAATGCGCCACGGCTCGTGAAGGCCGCGATGGCGAAGGCATTGCTTCTGTATTCGCTTCTGGAGGTGACGGCACTTGTACAGCACCGCACGGGACCGAGGGACTTCGTACGCGCCTGCGGGGATCGGAGGCGCGATTTCCGGCGTTAGGGTTACACCTTATAGCAGTGCCTAGCACTCCCGATGATGGTGCGGCGTCATGGATGACGAATGCTTCGCCATTCCACTGGCAACCAGCACAAGAAAGCTACAACTACATGAAAACCATCGCAGAAAAAAGCGACACGGAACTGAAGACTGACGTCCTCACCGAACTCAAATACGAACCGGCTGTCAATGTCACGGACATCGGCGTCTTAGTCAAAGACGGGACCGTCACCCTCAACGGCTTTGCCACCAGCTACAGCGAGAAATACGAAGCCGTGCGCGCCGCCAAACGGGTCTCGGGCGTGAACGCCATCGCGGACGACATCAAGGTCAAGCTGCCGTCCTCATGGGAACGCAACGACGGCGACATCGCCAGCGCCGCCGCCCATCAACTCGATTGGTCGATGGCGGTCCCCAAGGGTGCCGCTCAGGTGACGGTTCGTGAGGGTTGGATCACCCTGGAAGGTGAAGTGGAATGGTGGTACCAGAAGACCGCTGCCGAAACTGCGGTGCAGCATCTGACCGGCGTCAAAGGAGTGAGCAACCTGATGACGATCAAACCGATGCTCTCGGCCTCGGGAATCGAAACGTCCATCGAAGCCGCCTTCGAGCGCAACGCGATGGTGGACGCCGAGCAAGTCCATGTGGCAATCTCGGGCAACAAGGTGACGCTCACCGGCAAGGTTCGCAATTACGCCGAGCGTGACGAAGCACAGCGCGCGGCCTGGGCCGCTTCCGGTGTGTACTCGGTGGATAATAAACTCACCGTACATTCGTACTGGGGTTTCGGTGATTGAACCGTTCAATCGCCCTCTCTTGAGCATTTAGAAACATCGACTGCCTTCCAGCCCCTTAACCAGTGGCACGGAATGGCATAGCCTAACATCTTGATGGCATGAAGGATTCTCGCGGCGGCGGCGGTTGCGAAACGCCGCCGCGAAATAAGGACGAAACCGGTGTTCTAAACGACCGAGCATTCCTCCCGGATGCTCGCCCGGATTGACGTTTTCCGGCCATTCTGGCCAGGGGGCCGTCGAAGAGACTATGGAAGCGATCAGCCGCAACTCTCACGCTCCTGCTCGGGGGTAGGGTT
>CAZZYS010000296.1:0-5791 GCA_964658285.1 uncultured Verrucomicrobiota bacterium | reverse complement strand
CTTGCGCTTGTTCATTCATCACTACAACCTGTCCTTTAACTAATCACCACTACCCGATCTCGGCTACGAATATCTGTTCGATGCGGTCGACGGCAAAGACGGCATCTATTTTTACGACTTCAAGAGCAACGGCTTTTTCTATTCCTCGCCGACTTTCCCTTTCCCGTACTTGTATGATTTCAACTTGAAGTCGGTCGTCTATTACTTCCCGGACCCGAAGAACGCCGGGCATTATAATACGAACGGCGTGCGCTATTTCTACGTGTTCAACACGGGACAGATCATCAGTAAGTAGCAGGTTTTGAACTCGGGCGCAGTTTAGGAAAGCGTGTGAGAAGATTCTGGACAGGCCGTTGCGGCCGGTCGTCACCAAGGTAGGGATGGCTCTCCGAGCCAGTCCCTATTTTCTTTTGGCTGATTGTCACCGCAGCCCCAAGCTTTCCAGAAAAATTAGGGACTGGCTCGGAGAGCCATCCCTACCTTGGTGACGACGCCTGCGGCGGGCCTCCCACATGCTTTCTAAGACGCCAGCTTGCGCTGCAAAATCTCGCTGGTCACGACCGGGTTGGCCTGGCCCTTGGACAGCTTCATCACCTGACCTTTGAGGAAGTTCAACGGGGCAGGGTTGCCGGCCTTGAAATCCGCTACGGGCTTCGGGTTGGCGGCGATGACCTGATCCACCAGCGTCTCCAGCGCGCCGGTGTCACTGAGTTGTTCCAAGCCCTTTTCTTTGACGATAGCCGCCGCCGTTTTGCCGGTGGCGAACATCTCCGCGAACACTTCCTTGCCCTGTTTGCCGCTGATCTTGCCCGCGTCGATGAGTCCGACCATTTCCGCGAGCGCGGCGGGCGGCAACAGGCAATCGCCCATGCTCTTGCCCGCGCCGCCGACCGCGCTGAGCAGGTCGTTGAGCACCCAGTTGGCGACGTTCTTGGGTTTGGCGGCCCCGGTCTTCGCGGCCGTCTCGAAGTACGCCGAGAGTTCCTGGTCGTCGGCCAGCACGGCGGCGTCGTACGGACTCACGCCGTAGTCGGCGACGAACCGGGCACGCTTGGCGGCGGGGAGTTCGGGCATCGCAGCGCGGGCGGCGGCCACGAGGCCGTCCGTCTTCACTGGCATCAGGTCCGGGTCGGGAAAGTACCGGTAGTCGTGCGCGTTTTCTTTCGTGCGCATGAGGAAAGTCTGCCCGGTGGCATCGTCCCAACGCCGGGTCTCCTGCGCGAGTTTGCGTCCGGCTTCGAGTTCCTCCACCTGGCGGGTGATCTCGTACGCCAGGGCCTTCCGCACGCCGCTGACGGTGTTCATGTTTTTGATCTCGATCTTCTCGCCGAACTCCACCTGCCCCTCAGGCCGCACCGACACGTTGCAATCACAGCGCATCTGACCCTTTTCCATGTCGGCGTCGCTCACCCCGCCGTAGAGCAGGATTTGCCGCAAGCTGGTCAGGAACGCGAACGCCTCTTCCGGTGACCCGATCTCGGGCTGGGTGACAATCTCCATCAACGGGGTGCCAGCGCGGTTGAAGTCGATGCCGGTGCTCGTGTCGTAGTGAAAACTCTTGGCCACGTCTTCTTCCAGATGGATGCGCACGAGGCCGACGCTCTTGTCGGGCGCGGCGATGGATTTCTGCGCGTCCTTGGGATAGGCGAGGTCATGCAGCGGCACCGCGCCGTCGAGGCAGATGGGCAGGTCGTACTGCGAAATCTGGTAGTTCTTGGGCATGTCCGGGTAGAAATAATTCTTCCGGTCGAACTTGCACACCGGCGCGATGCCGCAGCCGAGCATGAGGCCAGTGAGTGCGGTCAGTTCGAGGGCGTGGCCGTTCATCACCGGCAGCGCACCCGGCAGCCCGAGGCAGGTCGGGCAGGTGTGGGTGTTGGTCGGCGCGCCGTACTCGACCGCGCAGCCGCAAAACATCTTGGAGTGGGTCTTGAGCTGGACGTGGACTTCCAGGCCGATGGTCGTCAGGTATTTCTTCATACGCGCAAAGTCCTCACGATGCCCGAGGACGGACGAAAAGGAAAGGGCGGCTCGGCCGGCGGATTGCAATGAAACCACCAAAGTGCGACCGATGTAAAATATACTTTACATTTTGTAAAGCGATGGATACATTCGACGCATGGTTTCAACGTCCATGCCCACTGAACCGTCCACCGCCGGGATGACCCGGCGCGAGAAATGCGCCTGGATCAATCTCGTGGTCACGCTTGCGGTCTATCTGCCCTACTTCGGGTACGTCGGTGTCTTGCTCGCACGCGGGGAATTCCGGCTTGGCGCCGTCCTGCCGGCACTGCTCGTTGCCATCGTCGCCGGCATCGTGTTGAGCGTTGTCGCCATCGCCCTTTTCGTGGCGCGCGCGCGTCCCGAGCCGAAGGACGAACGAGACATCTCCCTGGAGAGCCGATCCCTGCGGATCGCCTACTGGGTGCTGGCCGCGCTCGGATTCGCCGTCCTGGTGGTCGAGCCCGCGATTTTCTTCGGCCCGCTGACGGCGCGAAACGACGCGGGCTTCGTGGCGCTCCTGGCCGCGCAAGGGTTTTTGTTGTGTTTCGTCGTCGCGGAAGTCGTGCGTTTCGCGGTGCTGGCGGCAGGCTATCGGCGCGGGTTCTGAGCATGGACAAGTCCAGCGTCACCAATCACATCCGCCGCCTGCGTTTCGAGCGGGGCGAGATGACCCAGCAGACTCTCGCCGACCGGGCGGGCGTCACCCGGCAGACGATCCTCGCGGTGGAGGCAGCCAAGTATTCGCCGTCGTTGGAACTGGCCTTCAAGATCGCCCGCGCGCTGGGCCGGTCGTTGGAAGAAGTTTTTCAGTATCCGGAGTGAGTTTCACACCATCATCCTATGAACAAAAAATACCTCATCACCAACGCTGTGCTGTGGGCTGCTGCGATCATCGCCGCCGCCATTGTCGGCGCGCCTGCCATCCTCACGACGGTCCTGTTGCCGGCGTTGTGGGCCTGTTCTTTCGTCGTCGCGGGCGAACGCGCTTGCCCGCGCCGCGTCGGGTGACCGGCGCTGGCGCGAAGCGACTTGCCCCCGCGCCCGGCCGCGTCGAAGCTGATGGTTTTTCCCTCCCAACCCCATGACCATCTCCGAACAGGTCGATCACGATATCAAGGAAGCGATGAAGGCCCGGCAGGCCGACCGGCTCGGCGTCCTGCGCCTGCTCAAATCAGCCGTCAAGTACGCCGCCATCGAAAAGGGCGGCCAGACCGGTGTGCTCGACGACGTGGAGGCGACGGCGGTCATTCGCAAGCAGGTCAAGCAGCGGCAGGATTCCATCGAGGGTTTTGAAAAAGGCAACCGACCCGAACTCGCCGCGAAGGAGAAAGCGGAGATCGAATTGCTCAACACTTACCTGCCGCAGGGACTGTCACCCGACGAACTTGGCCGCCTGGTGGACGAGGCCATCGCGGAAGTCGGGGCCACCGGCAAGGCGCAGATGGGTGCGGTGATGAAGGCGCTCACCCCGAAGGTCGCCGGCCGCGCCGATGGCCGGACCTTGAGCCAGGAAGTTCAGAAGCGCTTGGCCTGACCCCCATGTTGACGGCGATCATCGTCGCTGCGGGCACCAGCCAGCGGATGGGGTTCGATAAGTTGTTCGCTGATCTCGGCGGACGGCCGGTGGTGGCGTGGAGCGTGGCGGCGTTTCAGGCTTGCGCGGCGGTGGACGGGATCGTCCTCGTCACGCGACCCGAAAAAGAGCCGGTTTTCCGCGAACTGGCCCGAGCCGGGGGCTGGACCAAGCTGCGCACGATCCTGCCCGGCGGGGCGCAGCGGCATCTCTCCGTGTGGAATGGCCTCCAGACTGTTGCTGCCGCTGCATCCGGTGAACATCACGTCGCGGTGCACGACGGGGCGCGTCCGCTCGTGACGCCGGACACGATCACCCGTTGCCTGGAACTCGCACAACGGTCCGGCGCGGCGTGTTGTGCTTCGCCCGTGACCGACACCCTCAAGCGCGCCGACGAGCACGGCCGGATCGCTTCCGGGGTGGATCGCACCAACCTGTGGGCGATGCAGACCCCGCAGACGTTTTCCCTCCCGTTGTTGCTGCAAGCCTATCGTGCCGTGATGGACGCAGGCGAAACCGTCACCGACGAAACGTCCGCTCTGGAACGCATCGGCCAGCCGGTGACGCTGCTCAACAGCGGCGACTTCAATCTGAAGATCACCTACCCCCAGGACCTCGAACTCGCGCGACACCTCCTGGCAATGCGGCAATAGCGGAATTTCAGCCGCAAAAAGCGCAAAAAACGCAAAAGGGGGGAAAGAGGGAATCGAATCCCTTGCTCCATTGCGGTGTTTTCCTTTTTTGCGTCTTCTGCGCTTTTTGCGGCCATTCCCTCTTCCTCCCCTTTGCGGCTTGGCGGACTTTGCGCGAGGCTCATACCACCCCGGATGTACCACCTGACGACCCTCCCCAACGGCCTGCGCGTGGCCACCGCCGAGATGCCCCACATGGCCAGCGTTTGCGTGGGATTGTGGGCCGGGGTCGGCAGCCGGCACGAACCGGCGCGGCTCAACGGCGTGGCGCATTTCCTCGAACATCTCCTTTTCAAAGGGACCCGGCGGCGTTCGGCGCGGCGGATTTCGGGTGAGGTGGAGGGCGTGGGCGGCTACCTGGACGCGTTCACGGCGGAGGACCACACCTGTTATTACGCCAAGGCGGAGGCGTCCCGGCTCGGGCAGCTCGGTGACGTGCTGGCGGACCTGTACACCCAGTCGCGCCTGCCGGCGGTGGAGGTCGAGCGTGAACGCGGCGTCATCCGCGAGGAAATCCAGATGTACCAGGACCAGCCCGCGCAGGTCGCGGAAGAACTCCTCGCTGCCGCCGTGTTTCCCCGGCATGCGCTGGGCCGGCCGTTGGCGGGCACGCTGCCGTCCGTCTCGGCGATGAAGCGTGACGACCTGATGGGCTTCTGGCGGGCGGGCTACGGGGCGCGTTCGACGGTGCTGGCGGTCGCGGGCCGCGTGACGCACGCGGAAGTTCTCTCGCAGGTGGCCACGCTGCTGGCGGAAATGCCACCTGGGCGGCAGCCGCGTTTTGCCCGCTGGCAATCGGCGGAAACCGACGCAGCGCAGGTCGTCATCGAACGCCGCGACACCGAGCAGACGCAGATCGTCCTCGGTTTCCTCGGGGCGGGGCGGCACGATCCCCGGCGGTTCGCGGTGCGGCTGATGAGCACGCTGCTCGGCGAAAAGATGGATTCGCGCCTGTTCCAGAGCCTGCGCGAGCGGCGGGGGCTGTGCTATTCGATACAAAGCGAGACGGCGGCGTTCGCCGAGACGGGGCTGCTGACGGTATCCGTCGGGCTCGACGCAAAGCAACTGCGCCCCGCGCTCGGACTGATCCGAAAGGAACTCGACCGCCTCTGCGCAAAGCCCGTCGGCCGGCGGGAACTCCGCGAGGCGCGCGATTACCTCATCGGCCAGCACCGTCTCGGGTTGGAAAGCACGACCAACCAGATGATGTGGCTGGGCGAATCCCTGCTCGGGCACGGCCGGATCATCGGGCCGCACGAGGCGGAGGAGGCGTTCGCGCGGTTGACGCCCGGGGACGTGCAGGCGGCGGCGCGGGAGTGTTTCGAGAACGGTTTCCGCGCGCTGGTGGCGGTCGGACCGGTGGAGGCGACGGAGGACGAACTGCGGCGGTGGTTTGGGGGAAGGTGATCGGCTTGTCTGTCCCGAAGTCGAGTGTTGCTTTAACACAGAGGACACGGAGGAGCACAGAGACCAGAGGAGGCCAGAAGTAGGAAGAGGGTTTTCTACTGTTCTTTTTCTTCCC
>CAZZYS010000295.1:0-5795 GCA_964658285.1 uncultured Verrucomicrobiota bacterium | reverse complement strand
GGCGAGATGATGTTCCGCTACCTGGGTTGGAACGAAGCGGCGGACCTCATCATCAAGGGCCTCAACGGTGCCATCGCGAGCAAGAAGGTGACGTACGATTTCGCCCGCCAGATGGAGGGGGCGACCGAGGTGAAGTGCTCGGAGTTTGGCGACGGCATCATCGCTGCTATGTAATCGCACATGCGGCTGAAGGCGGCACGTGCACGGTGGCTGGCGCTGCTTTTCGGAGCGGTGCTGACGGCGGATTTACCGGCCGCGCCCGAAGTGTCGCCGCCGGAGGGGTTCGTCCGGGAAACTCTGCCAACCATCCGCGGTTCCGTCCTGCGGCCGAAAGATTGGTTCTTTCGCTGCGTGGTGCCGGCTTTCCCGTTCTACCAGTGTTCCCGGCAGGCCTTCACCGGGCCGACGGAATACGCCAGCGGCGTGTCGATCCATGTGATGCAAAGGACGGATCAGCCCGCGGACGAATTTGCGGCGGCGCGGATCGCGCAAATTGCCTCGGGCAATCGGGTGCTCCGGGGATGGACGAAAAAGGGAACGCCCGCCGAGCCATTCACGACGTATGGCCTGGTCTGCGTCATGCAAAATGAGGAAACAGGCTGGGTGAGATGGACCTGCGAGTTTGTGTTCGTGGCCAATCGCGTGACGAACACGCTTTACCAGTGCAATCTTTACGCCCCGGTCGGCGAATGGAAGGAAGTCGAAACGCCGGGCGAAAAAATGCTCGCCAGCCTGCGACTGGACCCCGGGCTTTGAGACTTTTCATGGTCGGATCATCGAAATTGGCACACGGAGGGTGGCTCGCGCTGCTCGTCGGGGTGGCCTTGGCGGCGTGCCCGGCCACGGTCCCGGCGACGCCTGAAGATGCGCCGCCGCAGGGTTTCGCGTGGGAGGAATTGAAGGACTTCCGCGCTTGGGTGCTGCGACCGGAAGGCTGGGGCTTTCGCCAGATGGTGGGCGGTGTTCCGAGTTTCGATTTGTCACCCGTGCCGTTCACCGGCCCGGCCGGGGTCAAAAAGGGGGTGATGATCCACCTGATGTCCGGGACGAAGCAGCCGGCGGATGAAGCTGCGGCGCAGTACATCACGCAATGCGCATCCGACTGCAAAGTGCTGCGCGGTTGGACCCGCAAGAGGGTGCCGGCCGAGCCGTTCACGAGCTACGGGCTCGTCGGCCGCTTGCGGGATAAAGCGACGGGCATCGACATG
Source organism: uncultured Verrucomicrobiota bacterium (assembly GCA_964658285.1). GTDB lineage: Bacteria > Verrucomicrobiota > Verrucomicrobiia > Chthoniobacterales > SZAS-18 > CAHJWO01. The sequence continues at coordinate 4,587 of CAZZYS010000295.1, read as the reverse complement.
ACCTACGAAGCCGTGTTTGTGGCGAACCGGGCGACGAACGCGATCTATTATTACCTGCTGTCCGCGCCGACGGCCGAGTGGAAGGATGTCGAGCCCCCGGGAGAGACCATGCTCGCCAACCTGCGCCTGGACCCGACGTTTTGAAGAACATCTCCCGGACGATGCACGCGCGATGGCTGGCCCTGTTTTTCGGGCTCGCGCTGTCGGCCGGGCCGGGCCGTTTGTATTCGGCGCCCGACGAGCCGCCAGCGGCGGGATGCGTCTGGGAGAACTTGAAAGAGATCGGCGCATGGATGCTGCGGACGGAGGGGTCGGCCTTCAAACGCCAAACGGCGGGGGGCCTGTGCGTGTATTATCTCTCCCCGCAACCGTTCGAGAAGCCCAACGGCGTCGAAGACGGCCTGGTCATCATCGTGAACCCTGGAGCGAACCTGGGAGCAGGAGAATCTGCGGACCAACAGGCGGCCTCGATGCTGTCCAAGCACGCAACGGAAGGCAAAGTCATCCGAAGCTGGACAAAAAAGGGGCAGCCGTCCGAGCCGTTCACCACCTCGGCCCTGGTTTATACTTACCGACGCGACCTCGACGGTGCGATGTTCACGGCGGAAACGATGTGCGTGGTGAATCGGAGCACCGACACGCTCTATATGTTCATCCTGAAAAGCCGCAAGGCGGATTGGGAAAAAACCGAGGCGTGGGGAGAGAAGATGCTCGCCAGCCTGCGCCTTGATCCGAAATTGTAGGGTTCGCGGTTGCCGGGACGCAGGAGGCGGGTTAGCTCTTGCGCGCCATGAGGAACTATCCCACTGCCTGGCAGCGCCGCGTCCTCTGGACGGTCATTACCTATCTCGCCATCGCGTTGGGCGGGGCGGTGGCGGTCACGCTGATCACACTCGCCGGGCGGGCCGTGGCGTTCTTTCAGCCGGTGTTGCTGCCCTTCGCGCTGGCGGCGGTGCTGGCCTACCTGCTGGAACCCATCGTGCGGCTGCTCACGGCGCGCACGCGGCTGTCGCGGATGTGGGCGGTGCTCGTCGTTTTCCTGCTGATCCTGCTCCTGGTCGGGACCCTGGGAGTGGCGGTCGTGCCACGCATCTATAATTCGACCGTCAAGATGGTGCAGGACGCGCCGGGGTTCGCCCACACGGCGCAGGAAAGGCTGCTCGGGCTGATGGACGCCACGGAAAAACGGCTCGACAAGCTCAACGGCCTCCTGCCCGGATCGAAGCCCGCACCCTCGCCCTCGCCAGGCGCGTCGCCCTCGCCGGGAACAAACGACTCACCGGCCCCTTCCGCCGGACCTTCGCCCGCCGATGCGGCCGCGCCGTCGCCCGCCGACTCCGCCGCACCGTCGCCCGGGCCCTCCGCGACGCCCGACGCCAACAACGGCGGCGTTCCCACGAAGGACGGCCCGGCTCCCAGCGCCGTTCTCCGCTCCAACGGCATCCGCGACTACATCAAGAAGCAGATGCCCGCCGTCGAGGCCAAGGTGCCCGCCCTGCTCGACAGCATCTGGAAGGTGCTCATCAGCAGCATCGGGGGCGTGCTCGGCGCGGCTGGCACGTTGCTCGACGCGATCATCATCCCCGTTTACCTGTATTTCCTGCTGGTCGAATCACGCAACATCGCCCGGCACTGGAACGAATACCTGCCCATTCGCGATTCGCCCTTCAAGAAGGAGGTCGTCAGCGTGCTGCTGGAGGTCAACGGCTACATCGTGGCGTTCTTCCGGGGGCAACTCGTCGTCAGCACCATCGACGCCATCCTCATCGGCGGCAGTCTGGCCATTATGGGGTTGGATTTCTCGTTTTTCATCGGGTTGCTGGTCGTCGTGCTGACGTTCATCCCGTACCTCGGGATCATCCTCTGCTACATCCCGGCCATCCTGATCGCCATCGTCCAATACGGCGATTTCTGGCATCCGCTCTACGTGGTGATCATCATGTTCGTCGTGCAAACGCTGGAGAGCACGATCATCTCGCCCAAAATCGTGGGAGATTCCGTCGGCCTGCACCCGGTGACGGTGATCCTGTCGGTGTTCGGCTGGTCGCTGCTTTTGGGCGGCCCCATCGGCGCGGTGCTGGCGGTGCCGCTGTCGGCCACCGTGAAGGTGCTGCTGCGGCGTTACATCTGGGAAATGAGCGGACGCGGACGCCATTTCGTCCCGCTGGGCGCGGCGTCGATTGCCGGGCTGGAGGATGTCAACCGGCAGGCGCAGGCCGCCACCCACGGCAAGGAGGACGCCGACGGCCCGCGCCGCGCGTCCGCGCCGCTGGAGGACAATCTGCCGACCCCGCCGCAGTCCGAGCCGCCGCACCCGCCGCAGCCCAAATAAAGAGGAAATGCCGCCGCCTCCCGTTTCACGGCGCATCGTCCCGGATTCGCGGAAGCGGGATACGCTGATCGCCGTCGTCGCGGGGGCGGTCATCCTCGGCGTGATCCTGTACGCGGTGTACGACTTTTCGCGGGGGGTGAGCGAGTCGGGCCGGGTGGAGGGCATCATCGTCCAGAAGCATTTCGAGCCGCAGCCGGAAACGCAGATCACCGTTGGCAAGAATGGCCTGAACACCCGCCGCATCGACGGGGAATACAGCTTCGACGTGCGGATGCCGCAGGAAAACGACAAGGTCTACAAGGTGATCGTCGGCAAACCGGACTACGAAACCCGCCGGGTGGGGGAGCGGTTTTCGTTTTACCGGCAGTGAACCCGCCTTTCCGGCGACCGTCCGATTGAACGCCCTTTCCGGCGGACGTGTCCCACGCTACAATCTCGAAAAAGGATGACGACGACCCAGGAATTGACCCAAGCCGTGCAGGAACACAGCCGCTGGATCGCCCCGCTCCAGACCGAACTCGGCCGGGTGGTGGTGGGCCAGAAATATCTCGTGGACCGGCTCCTGATCGGCCTGCTGGCCAACGGCCACGTCCTGCTCGAAGGCGTGCCGGGCCTCGCCAAGACGCTCACGGTCAAGACCCTCGCGGCGTGCATCCAGACGGGATTTTCGCGGATCCAGTTCACGCCCGACCTGCTGCCGGCGGACCTGATCGGCACGTTGGTGTACAACCCGAAGACGGGCGATTTCACCACGAAGCAGGGGCCGCTGTTTTCCAACCTGATCCTCGCCGACGAGGTGAACCGTGCGCCCGCCAAGGTGCAGAGCGCGTTGCTCGAAGCGATGCAGGAACGCCAGGTCACGATTGGCGACACGACCTACAAATTGCCTGACCCGTTCCTGGTGCTCGCCACGCAAAACCCGCTCGACCAGGAAGGCACGTACCAACTTCCCGAGGCGCAGCTCGACCGTTTCATGCTCAAGCTGAACATCACGTATCCCTCGCGCGCGGAGGAACGGCAGATTCTCGACGTGATGGGCACGAGTATGCCCAAGCTCGGGGTGAATGCGACCGTGGAGCCGCAGGACATCGTCAAGGCGCGCGAGGTGGTCAACTCCGTGTACATCGACGACCGGGTGAAGGATTACATTGTGGACGTGGTATTTGCGACGCGCGATCCCGCCGCGATCCTGCCCGGCGCGCGGCTGGATGGGATGATCCGTTGCGGGGCGAGCCCGCGCGCGACGATCAACCTGACCCTGGCAGCGCGGGCGTACGCGTTTTTGCACGGACGCGGGTACGTGACGCCGCAGGATGTGAAGAGCATCGGCCTGGACGTGTTGCGCCACCGCATCATCCTCAGCTACGAGGCCGAGGCGGAGGAGTTGACCAGTGAGACGGTCGTGCAGCGTATTTTTGCTGGGCTGCCCGTTCCCTGATTATGAAAACAGTTTCTATTGACGAAGCCGCCGCGCAGTTCGCGTCCCTGGCCGAACTCGCTTTCCAAGGAGAGTCTGTGTTTATCGAGAGAGACTCTCAGACTCTGCTGCTGAAAGTGATCCCTGCGATGCCGATGGCTCCGGCTGGGTTTTACGAAGACATCTACGACGAGGAATACATTAAAGAAGCTCAGCGGACGGAGCCTCACTCTATTATCTCCCCTGATCCATGAGGCAGTGGGACATTTTCCTATATCCTTTTCAAGCGGAGTTGCCGCACCCTGCCGTGATTATTTCCACGGACGAGCGATGCGCAAACCCGGATTTGCCCGGCGTGAACGCTCTGCTTTGCACCACTGTGCGTCTGAACCGTGAACCGAAAGGTCACGAAGTCATCCTCGATGAAGCGGACGGCTTGGATTGGAAGACCGCTGTGCGGTGCGACGTGATTCATCTGTTGGCAAAGCCGGATTTTCGTGAGCAGCGCGGTCGTGTTTTGGAACGGCGACGGGTGCAGATTACACGGAAGATCATCCTATCATTGAGACTGCCTACTTCCTGACATGCCCGACACCGCCGCCATCCTCAAAAAAATCCGCCGCCTGGAACTGCGCACCCGGCGGCTGGTCGATTCAGCCTTCGGCGGGCAATATCATTCCGTCTTCAAGGGGCGCGGCATGAACTTCGAGGACGTGCGCGCCTACAACGCCGGTGACGAGGTGCGTTTCATCGACACCAACGTCACCGCGCGCACCGGCGACCTGCACGTCAAGAACTTCACCGAGGAACGCGAACTCACCGTCGTCCTGCTCGTGGA
>CAZZYS010000294.1:0-5798 GCA_964658285.1 uncultured Verrucomicrobiota bacterium | reverse complement strand
CATAGGCGGCGAGCGTTTCGATGAGCGTCTCCTCCAAAAAACGCAGATAGCGGTGCAGGTCGCGCCCGCGTCGGCCGAGGTCGAGCACCGGATAGCCCACCAGTTGGCCCGGACCGTGGTAGGTCGCCTGCCCGCCACGGTTGGTCGTCTCGACGGGATGCGGCAGCGACGCGGGCGCGAGCAGGCTGGAACGGTCGGGCGTGCGGCCGATGGTGTAGACCGGATCGTGTTCGAGGAGAAAAAGCGTGTCGGGCGTGTCTTGCGGCGCGGCGATCCTCGCTTCGACCAGCCGTTCCTGCACCTCGAACGCCTCGCGGTACGCCATGCGCCCGAGCCATTCGACGCGCAACGCCGAAGCTTCGGTCGTCATATCCGTGCCAGCGCCGCCACCGTCCGCAACGGACTGCTCTGCGCCCGCAAATGGGTCAGGCCGATGGCCAGCGCGTCGGCCGCGTCCGCCTGCGGTGTCTCGGTCAATCCGAGCAACGCGCGCACCATGAAGGCAACTTGCGCCTTCTCCGCGCCGCCGCGTCCGACGACCGCCTGCTTGACCTCGCGCGGGGCGTACTCGTAGATCGGCAGGCCGCGTTCGGCCGCCGCCAGGATGGCCGCGCCGCGCGCCGCGCCCATCGTGATCGCCGTCTTGTAGCTCTGCACGAAGATGATGCCCTCCACCGCGCAACAATCCGGCTCGTGTTTGTGGATGATCTCCGCCAGCCGGTCGTGGATGGCCACGAGACACGAACTCGGCAGCAAATCGGCTTTGTTTTTAATCGTACCGTACTCGCACGCCCGCGCCTTGAGCGGCATCCCCATCAGGACCGACGCGGCACGGCCGTTGCTGCCGGCGGACGTGGCCGCTTCGAGCACCGCGTAACCGGTGCCACGCAAGGAAGGATCGATGGCAAGCACACGCATGGGCAGAAGACAAAAGTAGGAACGCGGAAGCCAGAAGTACAGCGGAGAAGTATCCATTTGACGATTGACCACAGTGGAAAATATTCGGTAAATCTCTAGTGCGATGAGATTTAAGTGCGCCGGCGTTGCCATCCTTGCTTTTTTCGTCCTGGGCCGCGGACTGGCGGCGGAAGATCGGTCGGACCCGCTGGCGCTGTCCACCGCCGAGACCTTCCAGTGGGATGAATTCAAGGCGCGCGACTCGTATTGTCATCACATCCTCGCCGTCGATGCGGACGGCAACGCGCTGCTGCCTCGCGTGTCCCGCACCCGGGATGCCGACGGCACCTGGCGCTACCACGCGACCAACGTCAAACTCGCGGGCGAGGACACCCGCGGCGCGAGGTTCGACGCCGCCACGGTCGCCGCGCTTTTCCACGGCCGGCCGGGCGGCACCGCCGACGACGAGGCCGTCCGCAACGTTCTCCACGGCCGCAAGCTGCTTTACCTCTACCTCGACGAGATGTTCCAGGCCATCGCGCGCGAACGGCCCGACGAGGTGGTCGTCCACATCCACGGCGGCCTCAACAATATCAACGGCGCCATCCAGAAAACCGCGCTCATCAGCGACGACCTCGAAACCTGCCGCGACCAGGGTCGACGGATTTTTTACATCGGGGTCTGCTGGAACTCCGACCTGTTCCCGACGTATCTCGAACACCTCGGCCTCATCCGCGAGGGACTGCGCCAGCCCACCAAAGCCCTGGTGACCGCCCCGGCGATGCTGCTCTCGGACCTCGGCGGCGCGGCGGCGCGGCTGCCGCTGAACCTCCTCAACTTCCTCTACCAGGACGCCTACACCGGGCGTCCGTCCGCCTTCAAGCGCACGCAGCTCGCGCAGACGCGCATCGACCAGCTCCTCCACCGACAGGCGGAACGCGGGCCGGACCAGAGCTTGGTCGTCTCGCCCGCCGACAACGACCGGATCGCACTCCTCCGCCGCGCCGACGCCGCCCAGTGGCTGCTGACCCAGCCGGGCAAAATCGCCACGACATTTTTCCTCGATTGGCTCGGCAGCGAACCCTGGAAAAACATGCTGCGACGCACACGCACGATGTTCGAGCGCGAGTCGGAGTTCATCCCGGCCATCGATTTCGACACGGCCAGAAGTCTTGCCCAGGAAATCTCCGCCCACGGCGGCGCATCGGTGGACGCCGACACCCTGCTCGACCAAATGAACGCGACCGGCCGGCGGGGCGCGGTGTATTATTTCTGCGAACAGGCGCAGGGCCGGCTGCTCGGGCTGGGGAAACGGCCCGTCATCACGTTGATCGGGCATTCGATGGGCACCATCGTTTCGTGCGAAATCCTGGAACGTTTCCACCAACTGACCCTCGACCACGTCGTTTTCATGGGGGCGGCTTGCTCGATCAGCGACTTCAAAGCGAAGGTCGTTCCTTACCTCGAAGAACAAAATCTCCGCGTGAGCCTGGGCGGCGGCGCGTCGGAAGAGTTGAAGACGACCCTCGCGCGGACGTTGCGCAACCGGGGCGTCGCGACGGAAACCATCGCGGAAGTCCAACGGCAGTGCGACCGCGCCAACGCCGGGCCGGCCGCCACGACGAAAACGCGTTTCTACAACCTGTGCCTGCACGATGCCTCGGAAAACGGTGAGAAAAACCCCGGCGAGACCGACATCGTGCAACGCGGCAGCCTCCTGACGTGGCTCGACGTGCTCTACCAGAAACCCGAGAGCGAAAACGACCGCACGCTGGGCCGCTGGGTCAACGCGATCCTCGCCACCGACAGCCTGCCGGGCGACGTGGTCAACCGCATCACGATCAAGGAATTCGGTGTGGACCGGCCGTTGTCGGATTACATCCGGCTGCAAGACTACGCGTACCGCCGCAGCGAGGCGACGGGCGGACAGGACTTGCAGGAACCGATGCACCACGGCGATTTTGGCCGGTTCGAGCCGGGGAAGAAAAAAGAAGCGACGGACCTCGCGTACTGGCGCGAGATTTACCGTCTCAGCGAGGGGTTGGAACCCGTCGGCGCACCCGTGACCGTGACCGGCGCGGCGCGCGGACGCCACGGCGCGTCGAAACCGTTGCAACCGCCGGTTCCCGCCGTCGTGACGCCCGCGCGTGAATCGGCGAAAGCACACGAGGCGCGAACCGGCTTTTGACGGGAGGCGGGGTTGGCCGCAATGTCTGGATTCCCATGTCCATTGCCACCCGCACCGGCGACGACGGCACCACCGGCCTGATCTACGGCCAGCGCGTGCCGAAAAGCCACGTCCGCGTCGAGGCCGTCGGGCGCTTCGACGAACTCAACGCCGCCCTCGGCACCGCCAAGGCCACCCCGCCGCTCGACGACGCGCTCGTCGGCACGCTGGAGGAAATCCAGCGCGAACTCGTCCTCGTCATGGGCGAACTCTCCGCCGACGACGCCGACCAGGAGCGTTACGCGCAGAGCCGCTTTGGCGCGCTCGCCCCGGAGTCGCTGGAACGGCTGGACCGGCAGGTGCGCGACCTGGAAAACGGCGACCCGCCGCTGCGTTTCGACGGTTGGGCGACGCCGGGACGCACACCGCCCGCCGCCGCGCTGGACGTGGCCCGCGTGACGGCCCGCCGTGCCGAACGCCACCTCGTCGCCATGCGCGAGGCGGGGCATCCCGTGCGCCCGTTGGTGCTGCAATACGTCAACCGTGCATCGGATTTGCTCTGGCTGCTGGCGCGCAAGGCGGAGCAATGAAACCCGTGCACCGATCCAGACCAATCGCTCTCGCGGGAGTCTTGTTTTTGCTGCTGGCAGCGACCTCCGGTGCGCAGGACGATTTCGCCTCAAGGTTCAAGCAAGCAAAAGCCGCCAACGACCCGAAGCGGACCGGGGAGGTTCTGGCCGAATGGAAACACGCCCGACCCGACGATCCCGAACATGATCTGGCGGCGGCCAACGATCTCCTGGACAAAAACACCCGGCTGCGGATCATGCAGCAGGCCGTCCCGTGGACCATCGACGGGGAGAGATCGCCGGAGGCGTTGCAGCAAGCCATCGGTCTGCTGAAGGAAGCGGTCTCGAAAGCTCCGTCGCGAATCGACATCCGCCTTGAGATTGCCTCGTTGTACGAGGAGGAGGGAGAGGCCGCGGCGGTCGTCAAGGAATTGACGGAGTTGGTCGCCTATGCCAAGGCGCATCCGTCGGGATTGCTCGACACGGATGGCAAGCCCTTCCCCGAACCGGTGGACGAAAAGCTGGCGTACACGATCAGCGCGTTCGCGGGACGCTATTTCGAGCACGAGACCGAGTGGGGCAACCAGGCCTTCCTCGAACTCGCCAAACTCGATCTCAGCGCGTATCCGAACCGCGAATACGGATACAACCTGATGGGCAATTACTACTGCACCATCGACAAAAACCTGAAGCTCGCCCTCGAAAACTACGAACGCGCGCTCAAGTTCAATCCCGAAGATTCCCTGGTGTTGGACAACATCGGGATCGTCCACCTGCTGGCGGGGGAGAAAAAGGAAGCGATCAGCGCCCTGGAAAAGGTCGTCGCCTTGAACAACGACCCGGAATACGTGGAAAAGGCGAAACGGCAACTCGCCCGGTTGAAGTGATCGCCAGCTACGCCGTCGGGAACGGGTTGCGATCCTTGAACCACGCCTGATGCCAGTACGGGTAAGTCTTCGGCACGGCGCTGGCCGCGTCGAGCTTGGCGACCTGTTCTTGGGTGAGGTTCCAGCCGACCGCGCCGAGGTTCTGGCGGAGTTGCTCCTCGTTGCGCGCGCCGATGATGACGTTCGCCACTGTGGGACGCTGGAGCAGCCAGTTCAGGGCGATCTGCGGCACACTCTTGCCCGTTTCTCTCGCCACCTCGTCCAGTGCATCGACGACTTTGTAGAGGTATTCGTCCTCGACCTGCGGGCCCTGCGCGGCGGTCTTGTGCAACCGGCTCTGTTCGGGCAGCGGTTGGCCGCGCCGGATTTTCCCGGTCAGGCGGCCCCAGCCCAGCGGACTCCACACCACCGCGCCGACCCCCTGGTCCAGCCCGAGCGGCATCAATTCCCATTCGTATTCGCGGCCGACCAGAGAGTAGTAAGCCTGGTGGGCCACGAAGCGCGAGAGGTTGAACTTTTCCGCGTAGGCGAGGGACTTCATCAGATGCCAGCCAGAATAGTTCGAGCAGCCGACGTAGCGGATTTTGCCCGCGCGCACGAGGTCGTCGAGCGTCGTGACCATTTCCTCCACCGGCGTCAGCGCGTCGTAGCCGTGCGTCTGGAAAAGGTCGATGTAATCCGTGCCCAGCCGCTGGAGCGCCTTGTCCACCGCGCGCGTCAGGTGGAAACGCGAGGAACCCACCTCGTTCGGACCCTCCCCGGCGGCAAAGGTCGCCTTCGTAGAAATGAGCACCTTGTCGCGCCGACCCTTGATCGCCTGCCCGAGGATTTCTTCGGCCATGCCACCCGAGTACACGTCGGCGGAGTCGAACATGTTCAGCCCCGCTTCGAGGCAGATGTCCACCAATCGCGTCGCCTCGGCGACATCCGTGGCACCCCAGGCCTTGAAAAATTCGCCCCCGCCGCCAAAGGTTCCCGTCCCGAGGCTGAGCACCGGCACCTTGAAGCCCGAGCGGCCCAATTGTCTATATTCCATAGGTAACAAGATTCGGCCTGCCGGTGGCATGTGGTTCCCTGACTTGCCGCTGTCCGTCCCAGACGGTATGTTTCGCCGCGTCATGCACAAAGGTCCTCCGCTCGTCATCGCCGGCCGCGAATTTTCCTCGCGCCTGCTGCTGGGCACGGGGAAATTTTCCTCCAACGAGGCGATGCGCGATGCCCTCGAAGCCAGCGGCACGGGCCTCGTGACGGTCGCCCTGCGCCGCGCCGATCTCTCGG
>CAZZYS010000293.1:0-5798 GCA_964658285.1 uncultured Verrucomicrobiota bacterium | reverse complement strand
GTGGTGGTCGGAATACGCGCGTTTAACGTCCGCACCGATCTCGTCGCCGGGTTGCCCGCGCTGTTCGCTTACGTGGAAAACGGCGGCACCGTCGTCGAGCAATACAACACGCCCGGCGAACTCAAAACGACGACACTCGCGCCCTACGCGCTCGAACTTTCTCGTAACCTGCCCCAGCAGCGGGTCACGGATGAAAACGCGCCCGTCACGTTGCTCGCGCCTGACCATCCGGCGTTCAATGTACCGAACCGCCTCACGCCCGCCGACTTCGACGGCTGGGTGCAGGAGCGCGGCCTGAATTTCCCGGTCACCTGGGATCAGGAGCACTTCGAAACGCTGCTCGCGTGCAATGACGCAGGCGAAGCGCCGTTAAAGAGCGGCCTGCTCGTCGCGCGTTACGGGAAGGGGTATTTCGTGTACACCGGGCTGTCGTTTTTCCGCCAACTGCCTGCCGGCGTACCGGGCGCATACCGGTTGTTTGCCAACCTCGTTTCGTTGGGGAAATGAAAGACGGTGTCGTAGAACAGCCGCGAAGCGGCGGTCGTCCTCAAGGTAGGGATGAGGGTCCGAGGCAGTCCCTATTGTTTTCCGGGAAGTGTACCCGTCTTGCAACGTTCCCTGCCGGAAAATCTAGGGACTGCCTCGGGCCCTCATCCCTACCTTGAGGACGATAATTAACTCTGCCGGTAAACCACCGCCCCACGACGACGCCACCGGCCTGCCGCTGCTGCGGTCCTGGCGTGCGGTGTACGTCTTCGTGCTGGCGGCATTCGTGCTGACCGTGGTCCTCCTGGCCGCGCTCACGCTGGCCTACCCGTGAATGCGCTCGACTACCTCGTTCTCCTGGGTACGCTCGCGGGCATCGCCGTCTACGGGATTTGGCGCACGCGCGGCCGGCGCGATTTGCACACCTACCTCAAAGGCAGCCGCGACACGCGCTGGCTGACCATCGGTCTCTCCGTGATGGCCACGCAGGCCAGCGCGATCACGTTCCTGTCCACCCCGGGACAGGGTTACCAGGACGGACTCGGGTTTGTGCAAAACTATTTCGGGATGCCCCTCGCCCTGGTGATCGTCGCGGTGGTGTTCCTGCCCATCTACCGGCGTCTGGGCGTCTACACGGCCTACGAATATCTCGGGCAGCGTTTCGACAAGAAAACGCGGCTGCTCGGCGCGGGCTTGTTCCTGCTCCAACGTGGATTGGGCGCGGGCATCACGATCTACGCGCCCGCCATCGTGCTTTCCACGGTCATGGGCTGGCGGCTGGACCTGACGATCATCGGCACCGGTTTGCTGGCGGTCGTCTACACGGTCAGCGGCGGCAATGACGCGGTGAACATCACGCAAAAATACCAGCTCGGCATCATCTTCGCGGGCATGTTCGCGGCGGCGTGGGTGCTCGTGTCACGATTGCCGGCGGGCCTGACCCTCGACGACACGCTGACGCTCGCGGGCGGCTTCGGCAAGCTGCACGCGGTGGATTTTTCTCCGAGCCTGAACCGCCGCTACACCCTCCTGTCCGGGTTGGTCGGCGGATTGTTCCTGCAACTATCGTATTTCGGCACCGACCAATCACAGGTCGGGCGCTATCTCGGCGGCGCGTCGCTGCGCGAGAGCCGGCTGGGACTCATGTTCAACGCGTTGTGCAAGATTCCGATGCAGTTTTTCATCCTGATGCTCGGGGTGCTGACGTTCGTGTTCTACCAGTTCGAGACGCCGCCGGTGTTCTTCAACGAACCGGCCTGGAACTACCAGGCCGCACACGGCGCGGGCGAACGCCTGAACGCGCTACGGTCAGATTTCGACGCGGCCCACGCCCGGGAGCGTCAGGAGATCAACGCCTGGATCGCGGCGCGTCATTCCGGTGACGCACCGGCCGCCGAGGCCGCGCGCGGGGCGGCCCTGAGCGCGCACGAACGCAGCGAGGACGCGCGCAAGGGCACCCGCGAAGTGCTCCACGCCGCCGACGCGCATTTGCCGACGGAGGATGCCGATTATATTTTTATCACGTTCGTCCTGCGCCATCTGCCGCACGGGCTGATCGGTCTGCTGGTCGCGGCGATCCTGGCCGCCGCCCTGGGCTCCAAGGCGAGCGAACTCAACGCCCTCGGATCGACGACCACCGTGGATTTTTATCGGCCGCTGTTTCGCCACGATGCGCCGGACGCGCATTATGTCCGGGTGTCGCGGTGGCTCACGGCGTTCTGGGGGATGGTGGCCATCGGGTTCGCGCTGTTTGCCCACCTGGTGGAAAATCTCATCCAGGCGGTGAACATTCTCGGGTCGCTTTTCTACGGAGTCGTCCTGGGGTTGTTCGTGACGGCGTTTTTCCTGCGGCGAGTGGCCGGGACGGCGGTGTTCTGGGGAGCGGTCATCTCGCAGGCGCTCGTGATCGTCATGTACGCCTCGCAGGTGCCGATTTCGTATTTGTGGTACAACCTGATCGGCTGCGTCGGCTGCATGGTGTTCAGCGTCATCCTCCAGACCGTGCTGCCGTCCACCGGAGAATCCCTCGCATGAGCGCCGTCATTTGTTTCGGTCAACAACCGTGCGGTTTTTTCCCGCGCCGTTTCTTGTACGCGAAGATCGTCACCGCGCGCCGGTTGGCGGCGGAACTGGGCGGTGAGATCGTGTTTTTCTGTCACGACAGCGACCACGATCCCCGCGAGACGCAAACGATCCTCACCCATCGCAAGACGGGCGCGCAGGCGAAGATGAATTTCCCTTGCGACAACAAGGTCCAGCGCAAATGGTCGCCGCTGTACACGAAGCATGTTTCCACGGAGTGGCGGGACAACACCGCGCGCCAGCTCCCCGGCTACGTGGACGCACCGGCGGTCGAGGCATTCCGCGCGGTGGACGCCCGCAACGCCGCTGATTTTTGTCTGGAGATGTACGCGAAGATGGGTCTGCTGGATGGAGTGCGGGTAGTGCGTTCGGGTGACCCGGCGGTGAGGCAGGCGGCGTGCGAGGTGGAAGATTTTTTCGTGGACGTGCCGTACGAGGGTGAAACGGTCCGCGCGCGGTGGCAGGACGGTGCGTTGCGGTTGCACGAGGGTGGCGGTGCGTACCGGACGCTGCCGGGCACGGAGTTTTGCAAGGAACAAATCAGCCCCACCCGCGATACCCGCCTGCGCTGGATGCAGTCCGTGGTCCGCTGCACGCACTACGTCGCCGGGGCGGGGGAGGCGGCGTATTTGAATACGTCGGAGGCACCGGAAGTTGTCTTCGTGACGCGCGACGCCATCGAGCGTTCCGATGAAGCTTACACGGAGATGCAGTCACCATCGCACGAGATCGAATCACAACAGAACCGATGAGCACGAAACGAAATGACGCTGCCACCCGGTGGGCCGCCGAGTGGCTGGACTCCGTCGCCGATGGCTCGAACACCATGAGCCAGCGCAAACTCTCGTCGGTGGAAAAGCGCGGCGGCGGGATCGAGGCGGTCAAGGTTATCGCCGAGCAGAAAGGCGTCCACCTGCTCCTGCTGGAGGACGACAAGGGCAACGCGCTCATCGCGGCGAGCACCAAGCCGTTCAAAGTCGTGTGTTGAATCCCGATTCGCCGCGAGCTTTGAAGATCGGCCTGACCTGTTACCCATCCGTGGGTGGCAGTGGGGTGTTGGCATCGGCGTTGGGCGAAGAATTGGCGCGACGCGGACACGACGTGCATTTCATCAGCTACGAGCGGCCGTTCCGGCTGTCGGAAGAAGCGGAGCGCGTGTTTTTCCATCCGGTCGTCATCAACGATTACGGCCTGTTCAAATATCCCGATTACACCTTGCCACTGTCGGTGAAGATGGCCGAGGTCAGCGAGGCGCACGGGTTGGACGTGCTCCACGTGCACTACGCCGTGCCGCACGCGACGGCCGCCGTGCTCGCGCGCTCGATGCTGCCGCCGGGACGGCAGCCGGGGATCGTCACGACGCTCCACGGCACGGACACGACGCTGCTCGGCTGCGACGCGGGCTATGCCCCGGCCATCCGCCATGCGCTCGCCCGGTCGGATGCCGTGACGACCGTTTCCGGATTCCTGCGCGACGAAACGCGGCGGCTGCTGGGCGTCGAGCGGCCCATCGACGTAATCCATAATTTCTTCGCCCCGCGCCCACCCCGCCGCACCCGCGAGGACACGCGCCGGGAACTCGGCCTCGCCCCCGGCGAAACGCTCCTCCTGCACGCGTCCAACCTGCGTCCGCTCAAACGCATCGACCTCCTTTTGCGGACCGTGGCGCGTCTCCGCTCGCGCGGGGCGTTCCGGTTGCTCGTGCTGGCGGGTGGGGAGTGGGAACCGTTCGAGGAAGACGCGCGGCGGCTGGGCATCGCGGATCGTCTGCTGGTCCGGCACGAGGTCAGCGACGTGGAGGAATATTTCCAGGCGGCGGACGTGGCGTTGTTCACCTCCGAGAGCGAGAGTTTTTGCCTGGGGATTTTGGAGGCGATGTTTTTCGGCTGCCCGAGCGTGGCGATGGCCGTGGGCGGGATTCCCGAAGTCGTGGAGGATGGGGTGAGCGGAAAGCTGGTGCCGTTTGGCGACGTGGAAGCGGCGGCGCGCGCCGTGCAGGATTTATTGGATGATCCCGTCCGCCGCGAGACGATGGGAACGGCGGCGCGACTGCGTGCGGAGGCGTGTTTTTCGGCCGGCGTGATCGTGCCGCAATACGAGGCGCTCTACCGGCGGGTTTGCGCGAAATAGAATCAGACTTTCGCGCGGATCGTTTCACCGAAACGCGGTACTATAAACTCCGCCGGGTCTATCCGCCGGGCGTTCAATGCAGCGGCGAGATCAATGACCGGCTGGTCGATGGATTCGTCGGTGAGCTGGAACGTTCCGAAATGCATCGCCACGCTCCGGTGCGATGCCAACGTCCGGTGCGCTTGCACCGCGTCCTCGGGATTCATGTGCTGCGCGCGCATGAACCAGCGCGGTTCGTATGCCCCGATGGGCAGCAGCGCGAGGTCCGGTGCGCCAAGGCGTTCGCGGATCAATGCAAAGTGCCGACCCAGGCCGGAGTCACCCGCAAAGAACACCCGCAGTTTGTCCGACCGCACCCAGAACCCACCCCAGAGAGTGTCGTTCTTCCTGGTGGCGGAACGCTTGGACCAATGTTGCGCCGGAGTGAACGTCACCTCCAGACCGGGGAAACGGTGCGACTGCCACCAGTCGAGTTCCTCCACCTGCCGCAAGCCGCATCCACGGAGAAACGCGTGGTTGCCCAGACCCGTGAGAAAGAGCGGATTGAAACGTTCGTCGAGCCGCCGCAAGGTCGTGAGGTCGAGATGATCGTAGTGCCCGTGGCTCACGAGGACCAGTTGCACCGGCGGCAGGGCATCGAACGCAATGGCCGGCGGCCGGACGCGGCGCGGACCGGCGAATTTCACCGGACTGACGCGGTCGCTCCAGACCGGGTCGGTCAACACGTTGAGCCCGTTGGCGAATTGGAAAAGGAAGGTGCTGTGTCCGACGAACGTGGCGGCGATCTCATCGGGACCGATGTTCGTCGGCAGGGTGGGGATGACCGTTTCGACGGGCGGTTGTCGGGGCCAGGGAGCGGCGCGTCCGCCGAGGAGCTTCCAGCGGAGTAGTTTGCCCAGCGAACCACCGGTATCGACGCCGTCGAGATTGTGGAATTCGCGGCCATCGAAGTGGTCGCTGGGGGCGAAAGGCTGGCTCAAAGCTGGTTAGCCATCTACGATGGTTGAGGAGCGGCAAAAAGCAATGACGTTGCGCCGGGCAGGCAGCCGGCCGGTCGTCCAAACAAGGTAGGGATGGCTCTCCGAGCCAGTCCCTAGATC
>CAZZYS010000292.1:0-5808 GCA_964658285.1 uncultured Verrucomicrobiota bacterium | reverse complement strand
TTTCCTATCACACGCGCTGGAACTCGAATCGCTTCACGCGCTCGGGAAAAGTGCATTGCTCGCAGTCCGTGTCGTCGCGCAAGCAAAAATCCTCGTAGATTTGCAACAGGCCCTGCTGGTACACGGCAGTCTTGATCCAGGGCGCGCCGTCGGGAAGATCACCGAACAACCGGGCGACGACGGTCTCGACGCGCCGGTTGCTCGTGGTGGCGGCGAGCTTTTCGTACTGCGTCCAGCGTTCCGCGCGGTGGGCGATGGCCAGCGGGAAAAAGACGTTGGCGAGCATCTCGGTGGCCCGTGCCTCGCCGATGAGGGCGAGCGGCCGGTCGGTCCGCGACGAGACGAGGGTGTAGTGATGATTCCAGTACCCATCATGCAGACTGGTCAGGAAACGGACGACCTGTTTGGCGAAGTCAGCGTCCGCCCCGTCGATCAACGCGCGGGCTTCCGGCCAGCGGCGGGCGAGTTCGGCGAGGGCGGCCAACCGGCGCTGGGGATGATTGGCGGGGCGCAGGCCAGCGAGTTTCCACGCGGCGGCGGGCAGAATCATCCGGTCCATCTCGCCGCGACGCGGCCACCAATGCTCCCAACATTCGCGCAGATACGCGCGGGTCGCCCTGGCGTCCTTGTCCGCGCCGAATTCCGACGCCTGGAGAAATCCGCCCGCGCCGAGCAGCAGCGCCGTGGCCGCGTCCGGTTCGGCCCGGAGGGTCTTGAGCGTCAGGCGCTGGGCCAGCAGGGCGAAGGGAAGTTTGTTTTCCTTGTAGCCGAGCGTGATGGCCAGAGATTGAAAAAGCGCCTGGTCATACCCGCGCACGGCGGCCAGTCGCTGCCAGCGCCGGTTTTTGATCTCCAGCCGATACTGCGCCGCCGCCGACAAGAGCGTGCGGACCTGTTCGCGGTCGAGCGCCTTCAACGGTGCCAGACAGCGGCCCGCGCGCGCCAGCGGCAGCGGCATCGGCGGCGACCGCTGCTCGATCTGCCGGTAATCGAGCTGGACCTGCGCCACCTGCCGGTGCTGCGAGGTGCGGGTGAACGGCTGGCGCAACCCCTGCCGCAGATACAGGTGCAACACGACGCCGTCGAACGCGGGGTTCGCGCCGTGCCCGTGCCGCTCCCAGTCCTCCGCGCTGGTGTCTAGTTCGATGGCCCCGCGGAGCACGGGCGCGCCGTCGCGATCCGGGAAGCGCACGGCCGCGTCGGTGAAATCCGGCCCGGCCTCGCGGTTCCAGACGCCGAACTGCACCACTTCCACGCGCTCGCCGTTCGTGGCCGTCAAAAAACTCGCGCCAAAATCCCCCGCGAACCAGTGCGCTTGGAGTTCCAGTTCGCTGCGGTTGTCGGCGAACCCATCCGCGGGTGCCTCCCGCAGGCTCCCCTCGGGCGCGGTCAGCAGGGCGTCGTAACGGTGGGCGAGTTCCATCGGCGGGCCGCCCGGCGCGGGGCGTCACGCGAGCTTGTACGCCCTGGCCCCGTGCCGGGTCAAGCCTGCCCTGCCGGCCGCCGCTACGGGGCGACGAGGGGTTTCAACTCATCGAGCACCCCGGCGGCGGGCTCGCTCGCATACTGGTCCCGCGTGGCGGCCAGCACCGCCGCCGCGTCCTTCTTTCTGCCCGCTCCCGCCAGACAACGCACTTCCTCGTAAGCGACGCGCACCTTGTCGGCGGGATCTTTGTAAAAGCGCGCGGCCCGCTCGAACGCCTCCGCCGCGCGGCCGGCGTCGCCGTGCGCGGCTTCCAGCAAACCGAGTCCTTCGTACACGCGCCCGCTGTGCAGACGCTCGGCGCTTTTTTTCAACGCCGCCGCGCCCGCCGCCGGTCCCTCGGCGTGCCATTTCTGCGCGCCCTGCCGGTACGCCCTTCCATCGGCCGCGACGGAGGATGGACCCGCGGGGTCCGGCGCGTCGTCGAGATCGAAGTCCGAGTTTTGCCAGGCCAGCGCCGGACGGTAGAGCGGGTCGCCCACGACCGTGTTCATCCACGAGAGCCCGGGTTGCGCCGCGTAGGCACTCTCCACCAACGTGAACCCGTCGAGGAGACGCTCCACGAACAGGTCGAGATGCGTGCACAAATCGAGGTAAGGCTCGTAGACGTTGCCCAACACCGTGTCTGCTCCCTTGTCGAGCAGCGGCCCCACCCACCACTTGAACGGGTCACGCACGCTCGTCGCGCTGTACGAATGGATGTGGCAGGCCACCGCCCCGCGCTGGAAGCGGAACCCGCCCCGGGTGAAGGGTCCCGCCGGCTGTTCGGAGTACCAGCCGAAATACATCGCGGCCTCCATCATCGGAAATTCTTTCGAGTACATCTCCGGCTGGTTGTCGTAGATCGCCGGCAAAGCGTAAGGAATGATTTCGTCGTTGAGCTTGGCGATCCACGCGTCGCCCTCCGCGGCTGAACTTGAACCAGGCGCCATCCCACGACCATCCAGGTAACAACGCCCCCACAGCCCGGTTTGTTCGACGGCGAGCGAATCCTCGATCATGCGTTTGACGATGGAAACCGTCGGCGCGTCGAGCCGTCCCGCGAGCATCAGGCCCGGCGGACGGCGGGCGGTCGGGAAGCGGCTGTACGAGCGGAAATACGGATTCGACAGGAAACCGGAAATCGCCCGCGTGAAGATCCCGAGCACGGTGAGTTCGGAGTCCACGCTGGCACCGTTCGCGTCTTTGAATGGTGACGGTTCGTGGCTGAAGTCACCCGCGTAGCCGCTGGTCTGCCGGATGCGCAAGGGGATGCCGCGAATGAGCACCAGATAACAAATCCGGTTGCTCGTGACCGTGCTGGACGGTTCCTCGGCCGGTTTGTCCGGCGTGCGTTTCCACCAACCGCGCTCGTCGAAGACCTGTCGGAGCGGTCCCGCGATGTGGTCGTCGTATTCTTCGCGGCTGATTTCCTCGTCGGTGGAGCATTTTAGACCGACCAGGCGTTCCGGCGGGATGCCGCGCTTGCCCGCGTAGAATTCGGCCAACTCGCGGGAAAGAGGATCGTTGTCGTTGTAGACGACCACCGCCACGTCCGCGGGATCGTCGGCCGCGCCTTTTCCTGCCAGACACGTCCCGATGCGCACGAAGATCAACCCGCAGAGGACGCCGGCGAACACCAGAACTCGCAGACGTTTTCCGCAGCGTCGGCGGCAGCGCCACCCTTCGCCGTAAACCGCGGAATCCAAGCTCATAGCGTGACCTTCAACCCGTCGTAGGCCACGTGCACGGCGTCCGGAAGGCTTTTCTGCGTCTCCGCGTGGCCGAGGTCATGGCACAGGTGGGTCAGATACGTGACGCGCGGCCGGAGCGCGGCGGAAACCTCCAGGGCCTCGTCGAGACTCATGTGGGTCGGGTGCGGTCGGTGCCGGAGGGCGTCGAGCGTGAGCACCTCGACCCCGGCGATGATTTCTCGCACCGGATCGGGCACCGCCTTGCAATCGCTCAGGTAGGCAAAGAGTTTCCGGCCGCCGCGCGTGAAGAGATAGCCATTGACCTGCATCCGCCCGTGCGGCACCGGCAGCGGGGTGATGGTCGTTTCGCCGATGCGAAACGGTCCCTCCACCAGATGCGCCTCGGGGTGGATGTAGCCGGGGAAGCGTGCGGTGCCGTCGAAGGCGAAGCGGAACACCCGTTCCAGATCGGCCATCGTCCCGGGCGAGGCGTAGATCGGCATCGTGTGGTCGGGCAGCAGATCGGAAAACCGCCGCAGATCGTCAAACCCCATGATGTGGTCGGTGTGCGAATGCGTGTAGACCACCGCGTCGAGCCGGCGCACCCGCTCGCGCAGACACTGGGTGCGAAAATCCGGGCCGGTGTCCACGGCAAAGGCCGCCTCCGGCGTTTCGATGTAGAGCGACGCACGGGTGCGCTGGTCACGCGGGTCGGAGGACGAACACACCGGGCAGTCGCACGCGATCATCGGCACACCCTGGCTGGTGCCGGTGCCGAGAAACGTCACTCGAAAATCGCCCATCGCGTTCGCTTGAGAAAACCCGCCCGGCAGCTTACACTGCTGCCCCGTGCTCGCAACGCTCTCCTCGCTGCGCATCAAAAATCTGGCGCTCGTCGAGGAACTCGACTGGCAACTCGCGCCCGGGTTCGTCGTCGTCACCGGAGAAACCGGCGCGGGCAAGTCCGTCATTCTCGGTGCGCTCAAGCTCCTGCTCGGCGAACGGGCGGACAAGAGCCTCATCCGCACGGGCGCGGACGCGTGCACCGTGGAGGCGGCCTTCGATGTGCACGATTGCGGGGCGCTCGACGGCCAGCTCGACGAGCACGGCCTCGAAGGCTGCGTGGACGGCGGCCTGATCGTCAAGCGCACCTTCACCCAGGCGGGTGGCAACCGGCAGTTCGTCAACGGCTCGCCGACCACCCTGGCCGTCCTCAAGCAACTGGGCGATCTGCTCGTGGACCTGCACGGCCCGCACGACCATCAGTCGCTCCTGAGCGCGGAGCGGCAGCTCGATCTGCTCGACGCCTTCAGCCGCGCCGAGTCCACCCGCCGCGACTACGAGGAAATCTGGAGCCGGGTCGGCCGGCTGCGCGAGGAACACGCCAGCCTCGCCTCCAATGAAGCCGCGCTCGAACGCGAACTCGAACTCTTGCGCCACCAGTCCGCCGAGATCCAGAACGCCAACCTTCGTGCCGACGAGGAGGACGAACTCCAGGCCCGCTACTCGCGCGCCGCCAACAGCCGCCGGCTCATCGAACTGGCCACCGGCGTCGCCCAGGAACTCAGCGAGAGCGAACCCTCGATCCTCGCGCGGCTCTCGGAAACGGCGCGGCTCCTGCGCGAACTGGAAAAGATCGATCCCGGTGCCGCGTCGATGACGGAGGCGCACAACTCGGCGGTCGTCGAACTCGAAGAACTGGCGCGCTCGCTCGTCACCTACGCCGAAAAGCTGGACCTCGACCCCGAGCAACTCGCCGAGATGGAGGAGCGCGTCAGTCTTTTCCAGTCTCTCAAACGCAAATACGGCACGACCATCGAGCAGGTCATCGAGTACGGCGAACAGAGCGCCGCGCGTTTGCAAAAGATCGAGCATCGCGGCGCGGAACTGGAGCGAATACAGGCCGCCATCGACGACGCCCAGGCGGAATTGCTAAAGGCCGGGCGAAAACTGAGTGCCCTGCGTCTGAAAGCCGCCCCGAACTTATCCGGCGCGGTGCGCGACCAGTTGCGCGACCTCGGTTTCAAGAAAAGCGAGTTCGAGATCCACCTTTTGCAATTGGATTCGCCGAGCGCGACGGGGCTGGAAACCATCGAGTTCGTGTTCGCTCCGCGCTCCAGCGGCCTGGAAACGGTCGAGTTTCTTTTCGCGCCCAACCCCGGCGAACCACCGAAGCCGTTGCGTTCCATCGCTTCGAGCGGGGAGATCAGCCGCGTCATGCTGGCGGTGAAGAGTGCGCTGGCCGATCAGGACGCCGTGCCGCTGCTGGTTTTCGACGAGATCGACGCCAACGTCGGCGGCGAGATCGCCCACGCGGTCGCGGCGAAGATGCGCTCGCTCGGCGAACGGCACCAGGTGCTTTGCATTACCCACCTGCCGCAGGTTGCCGCGCTCGCAGCGGCGCATTACGTCGTCACGAAGGAGTTCACCGCGGAGCGAACCTATTCCCGCCTGAGCGAAGTCAAAACGAAGGCTCGCGTCCGCGAAATCGCCCGGATGCTCGGCGGGCAGGGCGAGTCCGCCACGGCCCTGGCCAAGACGATGCTCAGCGGG
This sequence comes from uncultured Verrucomicrobiota bacterium, assembly GCA_964658285.1. GTDB lineage: Bacteria > Verrucomicrobiota > Verrucomicrobiia > Chthoniobacterales > SZAS-18 > CAHJWO01. Next base: position 99 of record CAZZYS010000292.1, on the reverse strand, counting down.
AAGTCGGCTGGTGGCTAGGCTGAATCGACATTCAGCGTAGCCAAAGCAGGGTGCTGGCGAGATGGAGCAAGCTCAGGAAGTAAATGTCGCGCCGGTCGA
>CAZZYS010000291.1:0-5811 GCA_964658285.1 uncultured Verrucomicrobiota bacterium | reverse complement strand
TGCAGGACCGCATCGTCACGCCGGTGGGCGGCACGTCGCCCGTGCCCGTGGACGTGCGCATCGTCGCCGCCACGCACCGCGACCTGATCGGCATGGTGCGCGACGGCAAGTTCCGCGAGGATTTGTTCTACCGGCTCAACGTCGTCGGCGTCACCCTCCCGCCCCTGCGTGAACGCGGCGCGGACATCCTCGTGCTGGCCGAACACTTTTTGCGCCAGCTCGCCCCCGCCGGCCAGCCCGCCAAGCGTCTCTCGCCCGCCGCTTCCCAGTCGCTGCTCGCCCACCCGTGGCCGGGCAACGTGCGCGAGCTGCGCAACGTGATGCAAAACGCCACGGTCACGGTGCGCGGCCCGGTCATCGACCAGGCGGACTTTCCGCTGTCCACCGCCGTCTCCACCGGTTCGCCCGAGACGCTGGATTCTCTCCTGGCGCTGCCCTGGAACGAGGCCGTCGCGCGGCTGGAACGCGCCCTCCTCGCCCGGGCCCTGCGCGCGGCGAACGGCAACCGCACCGAGGCGGCGCGCCGCCTGGACATTCACCGCCAGCTCCTCTATGTCAAACTCAAGGAGCACGGTCTGGGCGAAGGCACTCCGAAGGGCGAAGACCCGGCCTCCGCATGATCCTGCCCGAAGCATTCCAGAGGTTTGGGGGAAAAGGCTCAACACTTCTGGCGGCACCTGCCGCTCAAAGGTCTGGGCGTGCTCTCGGCGGCCCTGCCGATGCTGGCGGTCGTGGCCTCCGCGGTGCTGGCCCTGTACGGCAACAGAACCGGGAACGCATGGAAACCGCCATCACGCGGCACTGCCAGAACAACGGCGAGCATGGCCCGCGAACCGACTTTTGCAGCGCGGATGAAACCGGCCATTGGCGGGAGAGAAGGGGAAGTGCCTGGCAGCACGATGAGGATTACGGTGCAGGGGTGCGTTGGTCAAGCTCATGAAGGCAGAACAATTTGGTCTTGATCTGCGACGCCCCTTCGAGAAGCATCGCGCAAGACTTCGACTTCAGGTTCCCGAAATCAGCCTCCCACGGAACATGAACGCATCTCCCATCGACGCCGCGATCATCGCGGTTTATCTCGTCGGCATCACCGCGTTCGGCATCTGGGTGGGCTACCGCCGGCACGCGAGCACCGAGCAATACTTTCTGGCCAGCCATTCGCTGAACTGGTTTACCGTCGGGGCGGCGGTATTCACCTCCAACATCTCGACCATCCACCTGGTCGGCCTCGCGGCCGGTGGAGCGCACGACGGGATGGTCATCGGCAACTTCGAGTGGATGGCCTGTTTCACCCTCATCCTGCTGGCGCTCATCTTCACGCCTTTCTATATCAAGTCGGGCGTAAAGACGCTTCCTCAATTCATGGAGCGGCGTTACTGCCCGGCGGCCCGCACCTTCCTGGCGTTCATCGGCCTGTTGGGCGCGTTGCTGATCCACATCGGCATCAGTCTTTTCGCGGCTGCCAAGGTCTTCGAAAGCTTCCTGGGTGTCCCGATGATCTGGACCATCATCGTGCTTTCGATCTTCACCGTGATCTACACCGTGCTGGGAGGGTTGAAAGCGGTGGTGATGACGGAAAACGTGCAGGTCTGCCTGCTGCTGGGCGGTGCCGCGCTGGTCACCGTGCTCGGGTTGCGGGCGTTGCCGGCGGTCGGGGTGCATGACATTGCCACCTTTCGCGCCACGGCCTTCCCCGGACAGTTGCACATGCTGCAGCCCATCGTGGACGCCAAGGGGCATCTGAATGGCTTCTCGTGGCTGGCCGTGTTGCTGGGTTACCCGATTTTGGGCATCTGGTACTGGTGCGCCGACCAGACGCACGTGCAGCGGGTGCTGGCGGCGCACAGCGTCATCGACGGTCAGAACGGCGCACTCTTCGCCGGGTTCCTGAAGATCACGCCGGTGTTCCTGATGGTGCTGCCGGGAGTGATCGGCTACGTGCTGTGGCAGAAAGGGGCCATCCATCTGGAGAACGTCGCCGGCAAGGACACCCCCGACTACAACACCATGCTCCCCGTGCTGGTGAACTATCTCGTTCCCGTCGGGCTGCGGGGATTGATCGCGGCGAGCATGGCGGCGGCGCTGATGAGTTGCATGGCGGCGGCGCTGAACAGTTGCGCGACGCTCATCTCGATGGACATCGTCAAGCGGATCCGGCCCGGGACCGGGGATCAGAAAACGGTCCTGATCGGACGGGTCTCCACGGGGGTCATCATGGTCCTCGCGATGCTCTGGTCCGCCGCAGGAGATCAGTTCGGCACGATCTTCGAGGCCATCAACAAGATTCCGATGACTTTCGCGCCGGCGGTGACCACGGTGTTCGTGCTGGGGGTCTTGTGGAAGCGCGGGACCCGGCAGGCGGCGATGACCACCCTCTATCTCGGCTCGGTCATCGGCATCGCTTATTTCGTCCTGGACCTGCCGGGCGTTGGAAGAGCGATCCTGGGCGGCAGGGCGGAGAAAAATTTCGCCGGGCTGCTGACGGACCCAATCCAGGGTTTGGGCGTTCCCTTCATGCTGGTCGGTCCGGTGATCGCGGTGCTGTGTGTCGTCATTTACATCCTCACCAGCCTCCTCACGCCGGCGATGGATGAGACCGAGGTCGCCAAGGTCTGCTGGGATCATCCGCTCGCCTTCCTCAAGGGACCGGTCGAGGCGCTCAACGACCCACGAGTGGTTTCCCTGCTCCTGATCCTGGTCGTCGGCGCGCTTTATCTTTGGCTGCGATGAACTCCGCACTTCCATGAATCATCATTTTCCCGGGCGCACCGGACTCAGGATGCTGCGGCTTGTCTCGGTGGTGTTTTTTGGTGTGCTGACCTCCCGTGGGTTCGCGCAAAATGATTTCGGCGCTTATTACACCAGGTTGAGCGCGGGCCAGCCCTGGGAAGGCAGCTCGCGCACGGGCGAATATGCCGATGTCGTCGTGCGCCTGCGGAATCCCGCGGGGCAGTTGGTCTTCTGGCGCGGGACCAGTTACCTGCCGTACTGGAAGACAGGCAGCGGCCAGTGGAGCTTGTCCCAGATCGTCGCGCGCAGCGGGGATGGCGACGCGACGATGCCGGACCGGGTGAACCTTTACTCGCACGCGGAGATCATCGAGAACAGTGCGACGCGGGTGATCGTGCATTGGCGCTACCTGCCGACTTTTACGAAGGGTAATCCACGCGGAAAGGTGGACCCGGATAACTTCGTGGATGAGACGTTCACGGTTACTCCGGATGGTTCCGTGTCGCGGATCATCAAACAAGGGACCAGTAAGATCGATGATTGGAAAGACCCGCTGAACTACACCCTCCAGGCACTCAAGTTATCGGAGGGCGGCATCACGGAAACCAAGCGCACCGCGCCGTCGCGCACGGGGCAGACCACGTTCGTAAAAGGCGAACCGCTCCGGGGACCGGCGGTCGTTCAACCGCGTGTGCAATTCAAATTCGACGAGTCGCGGGGAGACACCACTCAGGAAGACATCAGCAAGACGCAGATCGCCGTCCCAGGTGCGAAGACCTATTGGAAAAAGGGAGTTTCCGGGACCGCGCTGGAGTTCGACGGATACCACACCGTGGTGTCTTTACCGGCTGCGAAGGCACCGCGCCTGGGCGGAGGCAGCCTGACCCTGGAAGGCTGGGTCGCCTTGGGTGCCTATCCGTGGAATTGGACGCCGCTCGTCCAGCAGGGTGATGATGACGGATATTTCCTGGGAGTAGATAGTCACGGGTATCCCGGGTTCATGGTGAAGGTGGATAACGTCTGGCAGCAATTGACTGTTCCCGGTAAGCCGCCTTATACCGACGCCAACCAGTTGCAGTTATTCCGCTGGCATCATCTCGCGGGAGTTTACGACAAGGCCAACGGGATGATGCACCTCTACCTCGATGGAAAGGAGATTGCGTCCAAGGCCGTGGGACAAGGGGGCGTCCAAACCGTGAACGCGGACGTTCGCGTGGGCAAAGCGGGCGTCTTGCGGGCTCCCACGGAGGGCACCAATAATAATAAGCCGACCGATTACGGTCTCGATGGACTGCTGGACGAAGTGAAAATCTACGACGCTGCGCTCCGCGATTCCCAGGTGGCGCAATCCTATCGGAGTGATTGTCCCGGGCCTGACGTGGCCAACGCGGTGGACATGGAGAAGCGGGCATTTCCCATCCCGCGCGGCGATGGCCAGTTCGGAGCGGTCTACACTCATCTGCCTTACTTTGAAACGTGGGATGATCTCTGGCGCGTCGGCCCCTATGCCGACGTGGTCGTCGGATTTGACGGCCTCCCGATCCACTACGTCTTCTGGCGCGGCGTCAGTTACATCCCGATGATGGTGAACGAGTCGAACCAATGGTATTTCAACGAATTCAGCGAGACGGGCTTCTCGAAAAACGCGCCGGGCGATTGCGAACCCATGTCCGACAAGGCGTGTCTGGATTCCCATGTTCGGGTGATCGAAAACACGCCGGCCCGCGTGGTGGTTCACTGGCGCTATGAACTGGCCAACCCCGAGCACCATTGGGCGTACTATGACGACGAGAGCGGTTGGGGCGATATTGCCGACTGGTATTATTACATTTATCCGGACGGAGTGGTTTCTAAAAGGATGCGCTGCTATACTTCCGAGCCCAAAGCCTGGCACGAGTGGGACGAGCAAATCTTCGTGATGGGAGACGGTCAGCGACCGCAAGGGGTGATCGGCACCAGGCCGGTCATGACTCTGGTCGATCCGGCTGGAAAAGCGGTGGACTATGACTGGACTGATTCGCCACCCAAGCCGGACTATAAAGGGAAGATCATCGAGAAGCTTTATTTCACCGGGCAATATGATCCCTTCACGATACAGACGTTCACCGGTGGCGATATCTACCGGGGGGAGCGCACCTGGTACTCGACGACCCCCGCCTGGAACCATTGGCCCACGGCGCAGATCGACTCTTCGGGCCGGAACGCATCGTTCCCCGACCGGGCATCGCATAGTTCCATCGGGCATCTTTTCTGGCCGGTCAGCGTCAGCGAACGAGGGGCCGCCCCCTATGATGAAAAAGTTCTGCTGGAGGGACTCACTAACCAGAGTGCCTCCTCGCTCACGGGACTGGCATCGTCATGGCTGGATGCGCCGGTCGTCAGCGATGTTGCCGGAGGGAGCAGCCAGGGGTTCGATCAAGGACAACGCGCCTATGCGTTCACCGCCACGGGCACCACTCTTTCCTTCCGCATCGACGCCACGGAAAAGCGGCCGATCCGGAATGCGTGCTTTGTGATTAAGAACTGGCCTGCCCGTACATCCCTGGCGGACCTGAAGATCAACGGCGCCCCACAGGCCGCCAGCCCGAACTTCCGGCAGGGTGTCACGATTGATACGAATGGCAGTTACACCATGATCGTTTGGGTGGGCTTATCCGCAGATGCGAAGCAGACGTTCGAGATTAGCAGTCGGCACGGGCGCGAAGAGGCCGCCGTCCATTGATGAAAGGGCGTGTGGGAAGCCCGCCGTAGGTGGTCGTTGCCAAGGTGCACCCTTTCTCGGGTTAGTCGAAAGTCGCGGTCGGCTGCGCCGCAGGCGTCGTCCTTGTAAGGTAGGGATGGCTCTCCGAGCCAGTCCCTAATTTCTCTGGGAGACGCTTCGTGCGCACGGAGGCCATCCAGGCCAAAATAGGGATTGGCTCGGAGAGCCATCAGGACCTTGGTGACGACCGGCCGCAGCGGCCTGTCCAGAACCTTCTCACACACTCTTTTAGAGCGTTTTGCTTTGGGTCCTGGCCGTTTTCTCGTCCCGGAGGGACCGCGGAAATTAGCCGGTGGTGCCAACCACCGGAGAGAGAGGCC
>CAZZYS010000290.1:0-5861 GCA_964658285.1 uncultured Verrucomicrobiota bacterium | reverse complement strand
CTGGCGGCATCTTTCAAGTCGTTGGCCTTGCCCTTGAGGTCACCGATCTTGGCGCTCGCGGCGGATTTCAGATCGTCGGTCGCCTGCTGGAAGTGGGATTGGCTGTCTTGGAGCTTTTCGTTGGCTTCGTTGGAAGAGGTGTTGTCGGCCATAAAATTCGGGAAAGTTTGAAGTTGTCGCTGCCCATTGATTCGCGGACAGCGTGCGGGGTGTGCGTATCCCCATGCCAAAACGGCGAAAAAACTCGCTCCTCCCGGCCACAGTGGGGCGGGGGAGAGCCGCTATTTTTCGCGGAAGGTAATCCGCGCCTTCGACAGGTCGTAGGGCGATAATTCGACGTTCACCTTGTCGCCGGGGACGATGCGGATGAAATGCTTGCGCATCTTGCCCGAGATGTGGGCGAGGACGTTCGTGCCGTTGGGCAGATTCACCCGGAACATCGTGCCGGGCAACACCTCGGTGACGGTGCCTTCGCTGATGATCGAATCTTCCTTGGCCATCGTGGGAAGATCTCAAAATGCCCGCGAAAGGCGGCGATGGCAATCACCGTCTACGAAAAAACGGCGTTGCCATCGGCCTCGAAATCCACCCAACGCACCAATGAAGCAAAAGGCGGTACACCGTCCTGGTGCCAGGTCAGCGGAGGCAGTTGCATCCGATCCAGCGGGCAAAGGCGCGACGCGCCGACTGCTTGTGCGGTGAGCCAATCCGCGTGCTCACGCGTGGATGGCCACAAGCCAATGGCGGAAAGAAACGACCGGACCGGCGCGAGCGCGGCGCGGAAGTCAGCCGGGAGCGGCTTGACGATCACCGTCCGGTTCAGCGGCGACGGCGTGAATGCCGGGTCCGCGCCGTCGTACAGGACGCCCCACGCGGTGGAACCCGGGCTCGTCCAGAGGGCGTAGCGCGCCGGGTCGTTGGCGGCGCGGAAACGCCACTCTTCGCGCCACGCCGCCAACGCGGCCGAGCTGCCGGTCGGCAGCGTGGCGCGCGGGTGGGTGGCGTGGTGGCGGGCCATCGCGGCGGCGAGATGTTCGGCGTATTGGCGGGCGCTCAGGGAAGGGGTCTCCCGCACGTAAAATCCTTGCGGCGACAGGCAGCCCTGCTGGTCGAACAGCGACACGGCCCGCGCCGCCGCGTCGGTCGAACGCGCCCCGGGATCGTCGAAGATCACTCCGAGACTCACCCGATGGCCGTGGGCGACGAACGTCCGTTCCGGGCGCGCGCGTCGGCGCAGTTCCGCGACGGTCGCGTCCGAGCCGAAAACGATCACGGCGTCGGCGCGTTCGAGCCACGCCTCGGGCAGCGTTTCGGAAAGCTCAACGGCCTCCGCGAGGTGCGGCGGGAGGTGCGTGCGAAACGCCGCCAGTTCCGGCACGAGTCCGCCCGAAGGCAATTTGCAAAGGTTGTGCGAGCCGAGCAGCAATCCGCGCAGGAGACTCTGGAGACCGGCGTGCGGGGTGTTGCCGCTGACGACGTGGAGGATCGTGCCCGGCGCGACCGCTCGCGCAAGGTGCCCGCCGTGTGGTTGGAAGCCGTCGAGGCTGTCTGCGTGGCCGAGTTCGGCGCGGACGAGGGCGAGTAGGTCGTCGGGCGTGATTCTCCCGAGCAGGTCGCGGAACGGCGCGACGGCGGCAGCAAGATGGCGGGCTCGTTCGGCGGTCGCGAGCGTCATGGCGCGGCGGGCAGATAGCGTTGCCAACGGTCGGGGGACTCGGCGACGGCCTTGAGCGATTCGTTGCGGAGCAGGAGGAATTTCCGCATGTGGCGCGTGAGGAAAAGCACGTTCGCCAGCCAGCCCAACGGTCCCAGCGGTGCGTCGAAGTCGAACACGTCGCGCATGACGGTTGTGTCCGCATCGCCGACGGAAAAGAAATGGTCGTGGTCGAACCGCCGGAAGGCCCCTCGAACCATCGTGTCGCGGAAATGCCACGGGCGCTGGTAGCCGTCCATGCGGCTGGTGAGGTGCTGCCAAACACCGAAATGCCTCGCCCGCCAAGTCACTTCGTCGCCGGCTCCGAAAAGCCCGGACGTTTTGCCCGCCACGGCGCGTTCGCCGGTGGAAGACATGGAATCCGAGTGCAAATCGAGGCTGCGCGCGAGGTCGAACACGCGTTCGAGCGGCGCGCGGATCGTGGTGGATAGCTCAATGCGCGGCACGGGAAAGCATTTCGTCAGCGGCACGCGAGCAACCACGGGGCAAGGCGGCCGGATCGCGTCCGAGCAACTCGAACGTGCCATCCGCGCGGCGCATGGCAAGGTCCTGCGTCTGGATGGCCAGGACGCTGCCGACGTTGGCGAGGTCGAACAGGCGCACGACGCCCGTTTCCCCCTCGGCTACCTCGCGGCCGGTTTCCGGGTCGATGACCAAGGCACGCGCCCACGGCGGACCCGCGTGCGGACAGTCCAACCCGCGGGTGTAAAACGGCGTCGAAAGCTCTGTCATGCCGTATTCGTTGGTGACGGCGTCCGGCGGCAAGCCCAGCCAACGGTCGAACATCGCGTAGAGGTCTGGTTTCGCCAAGGTGCGCCCCGTGCCCTTGTAGCCGCCGGTTTCCATCGCTTCGCTGCCCGGTGGCAGCGTGAGGGGTGCGCCACGTTGCTCCAAAGCCTCGAACAGGTACAAAAACGCCAGCGCCGTCCCGAGGAAGAGCAACGGGTGATTCTCCCGGCGGGCGGTCTCGACGCGAGCGAAAATCCCCCCGAGATCGAGGCCGCCATCGGCGCGCAGATGGAAGGATTGCCCATCCGCCGAAGCCAGTTCGCCGAGCGTGCCCATCATGTGGGCGAGCGAGGAGTGGGGGGAGTCCGTGGGGTTTGGCGTCAGGACGAGCTGGGTTTTCCCGAGGGGTAGGCGAAAGAAATTCCACCCTGTGAGGATCGATGCCTCGTAAAGTTCCAGCGAACGGAAATGGTGGCTGCCGTAGCCTTCGCCGGTCGTGCCACTGGTGTGGAAGGTGCGGACCGTTTCGCGCTCGGGGAAGGTCCGCAAGGCAAAGTGCTTGAAAACATTTTGCGGCACGGCGGGAATGTCGCGCCAGTGCGTGGGTGGAGCGTCGCCTGACTCGCGGCAGTAATTCGCGTAGGGGACGTTCCAGCGGCGTTGGAAAGCGTGGATGCGGAGGGCTAGCTCGTTGAAGGCGGCGTCGGCGTCGGTAGGCCGCCGGGCAACGATGGCGTCGAGAACCGCTTTTTCGAGGTGGGCGTGTTCCGCGACGCGGTCTTTTTCGGCGGTAGGTGACTCCAGGAGCACGGGGCAAGGTATCGCGAAAGCGTCCAAACAAGGTAGGGATGGCTCTCCGAGCCAGTCCCAAGATTGGCTTGGATAACCTCCGTGCGCACGAGGTATTTTCCTGAAAAAATTAGGGACTGGCTCGGAGAGCCATCCCTACCTTGTTGACGACCGGCCGCTCGCGCGGCCTGCCCTGATTACTTCGACAACGCCTCCTCCACACTCGCCTCCATCGCCCGCGCCATCTTTTTCCACGTGCGCTTTGCCCATGTCCTCCGCCCGCGCTGGATCGTTTCGTGGTCCGCGCCGTGAACCAGGCGTTTGCACGCCTCGATGAACTCCTCGCGCGTGCCCGCCACGCTCACCCACTCCGCGAAATCTCCGCTACGCGCCTCCGGCAGATCGGTACACACCACCGGCCGGCCGGCCATGATGTATTCGCCCAGCTTCGTCGGGCGGTGCAGGCGCGTGGTGTCGTTCACCGCGAACGGCGCGATGCACACCTGGAAGCCGAACGCATAGTCCGGCATCTCCCCGTACGGACGGCGGCCCAGCCAGAAAATGTTCGCCCGCCGGGGCAGCGACTCCGGGTTGACCCCTTCGACCGGGCCGACCAAGACGAGGCTCCAGTTCGGGTCGGCGTCGGCCAGGGCGGCGATGAGCTCGTAGTCGAGCCGTGCGTCCACCGTGCCGAAATAGCCGAGCACCGGGCGCGGCACGAAGTTCATGTCGTTGGGGATGGCCACCTGATGGCTCTGCGTGCGCCCGAAATGACGCGGCGTCACCCCCGGTGGCAGGTAGACACTGCCGGGCGCGAGCGCGCGGGCCCCTTCGCTGGCGGTGAACACCACGTTCGCCCGGGCGAGCAACTCCTTGTCGGGAGCACGGTCTGCGGCGTCGTAAACGGTCGCGCTCACATCGGGCAGGGTCCCCCCGTAGGTCGCGGCCGAGGTCGGGTCGCCGCAGAACCATTCCACCGCACCCGCGAAATTCCCCGCCAGCGGCGGTTCCGCCAACGCCTCCGCCAGCAGGCGGCGGCACTCGCGCGACGCGGCCTTCGGATCGTTTTCCAGCGCGTCCGGCAGGTGGATGCTCAGGTTATACAAATGGGGGTGCAGCGGATAGAAATGCAGACCCGCGCGCCCGTGTTCCTCGCCTTCGCCAAAAATCGGCTCCTCGACGAACAGCACGCGGTGCCGCCGGGCGATCTCGTGGAAAACGTGTTCGGCGCGGCCGGGCACCTGATGATGCTTGGGCGCGGGTCCGAACGCGATGACCGACCAGCCGAGTGCGACTGGGCCGGTCGAGCGCAGGAACGCCGCGCGCGTCTGCCGTTGCTCGCGCTGGGCGTCCGTCTCCACGAGCGGGCCGGCGGTGGCGTTGCCGCCCTCGACGAGCGCCTTGTAGGCGTCGCGCAGGCCGGTGGGATGGCGTTCGAGCTGTCCGCCGGGGCCGCGTTCGAGCCGGTAGATGCCCACGGGATGGATGTGCCCGGTCTGGTGCAGCAGCGCGCCGTCCCAGTCCAGATGGTCGATGACCGGCCACCACGTATAACCGATGACGGGAAAACCCTCCGCGCGCAGCCGGCGCACGTCGTTCACGCTCTTTTCCAGCCACGCGATCTTGTCGCCGTCGTGACCGCCCGCGCTCGTTTCGGTGACCATGAGCGGGATGTGGTACTTCGTCCAATAGTCCTGCGCGGCCTGGTAGAGACCGAGCGGCGGTTTGAGGCTGCGCTGGCGGTAATACCCCTCCGGTGTCGTGTGAAGCTCGACCTCGGTGTGTTCGTAGTAATCCAACCCGATGATGTCGATGCGCGCCCGGTGCTTCAGGAACCAGTGGCAGTCGTAGTCCGAAAACCCGGCCTTTTGCATCCACGGCAGGAGGGGGTGCGCGTGGTCGATCCGGCCCTGCACGAGGTCGGTGACGATGTGGCGGCGGTGCATCCGGCGGGTCACGTCGTCGCGCAGCGTTTCCCGCAGGAACGGGCTCGTCTCGGGGCCGGAATCCTCGTATGTCACGGCGACTTCCAGCGAGTCGCAGACGAGAATCTCGACGCCCGGCATCGTTTCGCGCAGGACTTTCACGGCGCGACAGAGGCCCTGGCCGACGCGCGAAAGCGTGGTGATGTATTGGTTCAACCCGCGCCCGTACGGAGGCCACAGGCCGATATCGCCGCAAAACAGAGACGTGATGAGCGGTTCGTTGATCGGGCAGACGCACGGCACGCGCCCGGCGTAGCGTTCGCCGAAGGCGCGGGCGAAGCGTTCGAGGGCGGCGGGGAAATCCGGGTCCGCGAAGGCATCGGGCAGCCAGGTAGGGGTGCCGAAGTGCGCGAGGTCGAGCATCAATCGGATGCCGAGTTCGTCGAAAAGGGCCAGGCGCTGGTCGAACCATCCCCAGTCGTACTGTCCCGGGCGGCGTTCGATCTCGTGCCAGGGCAGGGCGTAACGCAACCACTTGCAACCGAGGTCCTGCCCGATCAGTTGGAAATCCTGCCGCCAGAAGCGGTCGTGCTGGGTCCATTTGTATTGGTCGATACCCAGGTGAGGAATGAACGAGCACTCGATGCCCGTGGTCCAGCGGAAGTCGGAATCGATCATAAGAAGGAATGCAGAATGCAAAATGC
>CAZZYS010000289.1:0-5947 GCA_964658285.1 uncultured Verrucomicrobiota bacterium | reverse complement strand
GAATCGCCCCTTCAGGGCTTGACGCTCCTCTCCATTCTTTCCTAGGGCGTTGCCCCAGGCTTTTATGAGGCCGCGCCGTTGGCGCTACGGAAAGGCCGGGCGTCTACCGCCGCACCAGCGTGATGCGCTTGAGCCGCGCGTCGTCATGCGGACTGACCGTCGTGACCTGCGGATCGTCCTTGAAGGCATTGTGCACCAACCGCCGGTCATACGAATTCATCGGCTCCAGCTGCACCGGACGGCCCGTGGCGCGCACCTGATCGGCCAGCACGCGAATCTCCCGCAGGAAACCATCCTGCTGCATCGTCCGGTAATGTTCCACGTCCACGACCACGCGCGGTGCCTGCCGGTCCTTGGCCTGGAGCAGCCGGTTGAGCAAAAACTGGAGGTCGTCCAACGTCTGGCCGCCGGGACCGATCAGTCGTTCGGACTCGGCTGTGTACACCTGGAGCGTCACCACTCCCTCCGGCCCCGTGCTCTCCTGGATGTCGAAGGCATAGCCGAGGTGGCCGAGCATCGTGTCGAGCAATTCCTGGGGAGTCATGGGAAAGGATGAAGGATGAAGGGCAGAAACAGAAGTCAGAGAATGATTGCGAAGTGCGGAAGAGAGAAATTACGACTCAGATTTTCCCCTCTCTGCCTTTATCCTTCATCCTTTCTGCCTTTTGCCCTTGCCAAAGTTCGCACTGCTGCCAAATCCGAAAGCCCCACTCTTGCCGCCGCCTTTCACGGGCACGAACTTTGCCACGCTGCCCCCGGCCGCGGCCGCCGGCGGGTTCTGGGTGCGGGTCAGGTAGAGCTGGAGAATCGTCAACAGGCCCTGGACCGTGTAATACAGCGCCAGCGCCGCCGCAAAGCTATAACAGAAAAAGCCGAACAGCAAAGGCATGAACATCAGCGTCTTTTGCTGCGCCGGGTCGCCCGTGCGCGGGGTCAGGCGCATCTGCCAGAATTGCGTGCCGATCATCAGGATGGGCAGCACGTTGATGGGGAAACCGGCAAAATTCCCCACCGTGTCCGGCTGGGAAAGGTCGCGGACCCACAGGAAGCTCGAATTGCGCAGCTCCGCCGCCGTGTAGAGCATGTACAGGAAGCCGAAGAAAATTGGCATCTGGATGAGCATCGGCCAGCAGCCGCCGAGCGGGGCCAGCGGGCTCATGCCGTTCGCGCGGTAGAGCTTCATGGTCTCCGCGTTCATCTTCGTCGGGTCGTCCTTGTACTTCTCGCGCAACGCCGTCATCTGCGGGGAGAGCACGGCCATGCGCTTCATGGATTTGTTGGCCTTGTTCTGGAGCGGGAAGAGCACCGCCTTGACCAGGATCGTCAGGAGGATGATCGCCAGCGCGTAGGAACCGAGCCAGCCGTGGAAAACGTTCATCATGCCTAGCAGCAGGATGCTCACGGCCTTGAACTTGCCGAAATCCATGACCTCCTGTTCGTAATGGCCGAGCTTGTCCAGGCGGCTGTAATACTTCGGCCCGGCGTAGATTTGGAACGTTTGCGAGACGGTCTGGTTGGGGTCGAGCTGGAGCGCGGGCATTCCCAACGCGGCGTCGAGACCGTGGAGCGCCGCCTCGTTGCGCGCTTTTTCCTCGGGCTTGAGTTCCAGGTCGAAGCGCCGCGCCCAGATCTCGCGCGCCGGTAATTCCTCGCCGACCGTGGCCGGGATCGGCGCGACAATCGTCGTGTAGAACTGGTTCTTTACCGCGACCCAGGCCGCCTTGCCGACCGCCTCGGTGATGACGCCCCGGCCCGGGTGCGTCTCGATGCCCACGAGCGGCACGTGGCTGGCGTCGAACGACGTGGTGTGGTCCGTGTGGTACTTGCCGTCGCTGAACCAGTCGAACGACAGGTACGTGGTCTGGTCGCGCCGGTGGATGGGCGCGGCCGAACCGGCGTAGATGTAATAGCCGTCGGCGTGGTAGGGCTGCGCGCCGGTGTTGGTGAAGGTCACCTTCAGGCGGACGGCGGGAATCTGCTTTTCGTCGCCCTGGTAGTCGAGGGTATACTCCTTGGTGATCTTCAGGCCGGTGGCGGGCTCGGTGCGCTCGAAACGCATCACGTTGCCCTCGCGCGTGCCGACGTAGGGCAGGGTGGCGTCCTCGCCGGGTTTGCCGCTGATCGCCCCGATGGGGATCTGCCCGGCGTGGTTGAGCATGACCTGTTGGCCCTGCTCGGCCAGATGTTCCTTGCCCTGCGGGATCGCGTCGGTGATGCCGCCGCCGAGATTGGTGAAATGGAAGACGATCTGCGGCGTCTCCCAGGGGAAGTCGATGGGGGCGACCTTCTCGGCGGCGGGGGTCGCCGCAGGGGCGGCCTCCTTGCGGTCGGTGACGGCTTCCGGCGTGCCCGGGGTGAGGATCGGCGACGCGCCCGGTGTGAGGTTCGCCGGGGCGGCGGCGACGGACGGCGCGGGGGCGGCCATCGGTGGGTACTTCTTCGAGACGTAATAATACCACCCGAGCAATCCGGCGATGCAGCAGGTGACGACGACCAAGGCGGTTCTATCCATGAAAAACGGGCGGGCCGGGTGGCCCTGGGAAAAAGAGAACGATTCCCATAGCCTGAAAACTCGGCTTTGCCAAGGCCGACCCGTGCGGAAACAAACGGTGACAAATCCGGTGTTCCCGCTCAAAGTGACGGTGCGCCGCGCACTTGCCCGTCGATTTTCCCCGTTGTGTCCATGAGAACTCCTTTCTTCCCGGTTTCCGGCTTGCTGGCGGCGGTCCTGCTGACCGGGCTCTGCGCCCCGTCCCCGCTCGCGGCGCAGGGGAACGCCGCGGAAACGGCGGCGGACGGGCCGCGCGTGGAGACGATTGTCTTCATGCGCCACGGCGAGAAGCCCGCCAGCGACGAGGGCCAACTCACCTGCCAGGGACTCAACCGCGCCCTCGCCCTGCCGGATGTGCTCATCGCCCGCTACGGGGCGGCGCAATACGTGTTCGCGCCGACCACGAGCAAAAAACCCGCCTCGAAGGGGACCGGGGCGGCGGCGGGGACGGCGTATTCGTACGTCCGGCCGCTGATGACCATCGAGCCGACGGCGATTCGCCTCGGGCTGTCGGTGGAAACGAAATTTGCGTTCGACGAGATCGGCGGCCTCCAGAGCGAACTCACCTCGCCCCCCTACCAGCGCGCGGTGGTGTTCGTCGCGTGGGAGCACACGGCGCTGGACCAACTCGTCAAGCGCTTGATGACGACATTCGGGAGCGACGCGGCGGGGGTGCCGGACTGGCCGAAGGACGATTACGACAGCCTTTTCGTCGTGCGCATCCGCACGGAAGGCGGCAAGCGCACGGTGACCTTCGCGCACGAGCAAGAGGGGCTCAACGGCATGAGCGCCGATTGTCCGCAGGCGAAGGGACGGTAGGTTCCGGTCAGGCCGTTTCGGCCCGTCGTTTAAGGTAGGGTTGCCTCTCCGAGGCAATCCAAATGTTTCCGGCAGGACGCTACATGCGCACGGAGACCATCCAAGCCGATCTTGGATTGCCTCGGAGAGGCAACCCTACCTTGTTTGAACGTGCGCCTCACGGCGCATTTCCCAGCAGCCCCTCGATGCGTTCCAGCACCTCGGGGGTCAGGCGGCCCACCACTTCGACCGCCTCCATGTTGTCCTTGAGCTGTTCGACGCGCGACGCCCCGGTGATGACCGTGCTCACGTGGGGATTGCGCAGGCACCACGCCAACGCCAACCGCGGCAGGTTCGTGTGCAGATCGGCGGCCACGCCGGCGAGCGCCTTCACGGTCTCCAGGCGTTGTTTGGCCTCGTCGCTGGTCATGTGCTCCCTGAGCCACTCGTAGCCCTTGAGCGACATCCGCGTGTCGCCGGGATCGCCGTCGTTGTACTTGCCCGTCAACAACCCGCTGGCCAGCGGCGACCAGACCGTCATGCCCAGGCCGAGGTCGCCGTATAACGGCGCGAACTCCCGTTCCACCTTGTCGCGGTGGAACATGTTGTACTGCGGCTGCTCCATCGTCGGCGTCTCCAGCCCGTGCTGGCGCGCGAGGTTGTACGCCTCGTTGATCTGGTCGGCGCTCCACTCGGAGGTGCCCCAGTACAGCACTTTGCCCTGGTGAATGAGGTCGGTCATCGCGCGGACGGTTTCCTCGATGGGCGTCTCCGGGTCGGGCCGGTGGCAGAAATACAGGTCCAGGTAATCGACCTGGAGCCGGCGCAAGGCCGCGTGGCACGCCTCCACGACGTGCTTGCGGGACAGCCCCTTCTGGTTGGGCTTCTCGCCGCCCCAGAACACCTTGCTCGACACCACGAACTCATCCCGCCCCCAGCCGTGCGCCTTGATGATTTTGCCCATGACCTTCTCGGCCTTGCCACCGGCATACGCCTCGGCGTTGTCGAAAAAATTGACCCCGGCGTCGAACGCGGTGGCCATCAGGTCGCTGGCCGTTTCCTTGCTGATCTGCTGGGCGAACGTGACCCACGCGCCGAACGACAGCGCGCTGACTTTGAGGCCGGATTTTCCGAGGCGGCGATATTCCATGAACGGTTTGGAGGGGTGGATGGGGACGATAGAGTGGTCGGTGACCGGTGGCCTGACCCTCTAAGTTCGCACGGATCGCCCCGTCCGGTCGTTGGATACGCCCCGGTTTTGCCCGATGCCAGGTTCAGGCAAGCACCCTACAACCCCCGGGCATCCAGCCAACGTATATACAAATGCCGTTTGCCAATGATCTACCACTTTTGAGTTCGCACAAACGAGAGAGCATGAGAATTGGCTAAAAGAAACCAGTGGACGCCAGCCCAAGACCCCGGCATTATCCGGCGCGAATAAAAGGACGTTCCGACACGACTATAGGGAAAACATGAAATTGAATCGTCAGCCTTCCGAATACCCGATCATTGTTCACTCGCATCTCGGCTGGGATTGGGTTTGGCAGCGACCACAACAGTTTCTCTCCCGATTTTCCAAACGCCACCAGATCCTCTTCGTGGAGGGGCCGGTGCCCTCGGAGGAAGTGACCGAACCCACCTCCGAACTGCGCGAGGTGACCGAATTTCCCAACATCACGATCATGCGCTCGAAGATGCCGAGCGCGCGGTGGTTCGACGGCGCGTATGTGGACAAAGAGCGCCGCCGGCTCGTCCAGGACCTCCTCGCCGGACCCTTGGGCCTGCGTTTCCGCGAACCGGTGCAGTGGTTCTATGACCCGATGGCGGTGACGGCTTTTGCCGGACACATGGGCGAACGGGCCATCGTGTTCGACTGCATGGACCAACTCAGCCAGTTCAAGGGCGCGCCCAAAGAACTCCTGCGCCGCGAACGCGAACTCCTGGCCATCGCCGACGTGGTTTTCGCGGGCGGGCCCAAGATCGGCCGCGACAAGATCAAGTACAACGCCAACACGCATTCCTACGGCTGTGGCGTGGACGTGAAGCACTTCGGCACGGCGCGCAGCAAGAGCACGACGGTCCCCGCCGACGTGGCGAACCTGTCCGGCCCGGTGTTTGGTTTCTTCGGCGTCGTGGACGAGCGCATGGACTACGAGTTGGTCGCCCAACTGGCGGACGCGCATCCGCAGGGCCATGTCGTCATCGTCGGCCCCATGACCAAGGTGGACCCCTCGGCGATCCCGCAGCGGCCGAACCTCCACTGGCTCGGCGGACGCGATTATTCCCTGCTGCCCGCGTACGTGAAGGCGTTCGACGTGTGCCTGATGCCCTTCGCCATCAACGAGGCGACCGAGTACATCAACCCCACCAAGGCGCTCGAATACATGGCGACGGGCAAGCCCATCGTCAGTACGCCGGTCGAGGACGTGGTGCTCCAGTTCAGCGGCGTGGTGAAGATTTCGCAGACCAGCGAGGAATTCATCGCGCTCTGCACCGAAGCGGCGGCCAACCCGGACGCGGTGTGCATCAAGCGCGGCCGGGACATGGCGGCGCGCAACTCGTGGGAATCCATCGTCGAGGCGATGGAAGGCCACATCG
>CAZZYS010000288.1:0-5984 GCA_964658285.1 uncultured Verrucomicrobiota bacterium | reverse complement strand
GCCGCCCCTCCGGGGCGTGGACGTTTTTGCATCTCTTCCCGGTGGTTGGCACCACCGGCTAATATCCGCCGTCCCTCCGGGACAAAAGAGCAATAACCATCCAGCGTCATCTACTTCAAAAATCCGCTGTCCCTCCGGGACGAAAGAGCGATGACCGATTAGTGTCGTCCGCTTCAAGAGCGGCGAGATGGATTACCGCCCCCGTTCCGCCACCTTGCCGCCGGAGGCCGGACTGGCGATCTCCAGCCGGGACACCCTCTGGAGGAATTCCTTCGCCGCCGGTGCCGTCATGCGGAAACGCCATTCCACCTGCGTGTCGTGTACCTTCGTCACCGTGGGCGCCTCGATAAAGAGGTTGGGACCCGCGCCCCGGAGTTGGAGCACGGCGTCAGGGTTTGCCTGGAGCTGGCGGGTGATCTGCTCGGCATCCTGCGCGTTCGGCGTGTTGAGGATGAACACGGCCGAGACTGGCTCGCGCATCTCCAGCGTCAGCCCGAGCGCGCTGCAATGTTGCAACAACTCCGAGTTGAGCACCGTGTCGGTCAGGTACGTCAATTCGCGCGGTCGGTAGGTCACCAGCCGGAAGGCGCTGCCGTCGCCCAGCCGCTGGAACTCGCTCAAAAACTGCGCGTCGCTCTTGAGGTCCTCCCGCAGGCCCAGACGCACCCGGATGAGCGCCTCGACCGATTCGCGTGAGCCGAGCGCCAGCGTGCCCGGACCGATCTGCGCGAGGGCCACCGTGCCGTCGGGTTTTTCGTACATCGCCAGGCCGTTGACGATCCGCTGCTTGAACCCCCCGTCGCTGCCCCCGATCCGGGTGCGCAGCAGGTTGTCCACGTCCACGGTAGCCCGCAGTTCCACCAGCAGGCAATCCACCGCCGGTCCGTGGGCGTCCGCCGGGGCCAGCGCGTGGGTGATGCGCGTGACCTGCCGGCGCACGTCGATCTGCGGCACCTCCCCGACCGTGTGCAACAGACCCGTCCAGACCGTCTGCCAGGCGTCGGGTTCCTGGGACTGGAGCGCCTTCGTGAAATCGGCGTCGGTGAACCCGCGCACGTCCACCGCGACGATGGCGACGGTGTTGGCCGGCAGCCAGTCGCGCTTGCCGGGTCCCTTGAAAATGAGCAGGCCGACGATGGCGGCGATGATCGCCACGGTCACCGCCACGAACCAGAACACGCGCAGGTCCTGCCGGTCGGCACTGCGCGATTCCTCGTGCCAAAATGCTTCCAGGCCCGCCAGACGTTCGAGGGATTGCCGCTGACGGCGGCTGGCGGCGAAGGGTTCGTCCGCGCTGCGCGGGGCGGTGTCGCGCGCGGCCAACTGTCGGCCGATGGCGAGGTAGGCGTCCTCCTTGTTTTCCTCCGTGTCCGCGACCTGCCTGCGGATGGCGGCGATTTCCTTGTTTAACCCGGCGATGGCCAGGGCGGCGGCCCGGTCACGCGCGGCGAGGTCCGTCCGGGCTCGTTGCGCGCGAACATCGAGCGCAGCGAGCTTCGCGCGGACTTCCTTGATGGCCGTCTCGTCGGCGACCATCGGCTCGACGGCCTCCGAGCGCGACGCGGCCAGTTGCGCCGCTTCCTCCGCCAGCCGGGCGCGTTCGGCGTCGAACCCGCGCTGGCGCTCGGCGCGTTCGGCCTCGGTGAGCAACAGGCCCTGGCGGCGGGCGCGGCGTTCCCGCTTGAGGAGCGCGGTCTGGGCGGCATTCAGTTCGCGCTTCCGGTCGTTTTGCTCGTGGAGGACCTTGTTGTGCTCGGCGAGGGAAGCCTGGAGGGCGGCGAGACGATCCTGGACGGGTTCGCGTTCCTCGTCGATGGCGGCGAGGGCCTGGGCATGGTCGCGCCGGGCCCCTTCGCGGGCTCCTTCCTGGTCGCGGACCTCGGTTTCGAGTTCGGCGATGCGCAGATGGGCGGCCTCAACCTCCTCGTTGAGGGCGTGCAGACGGGCGAACGCCTCGCGGATGTCCCCGGTTTCGTCACCGACGAGTTCGCGCCAGGAATGCCGGCCGAGAGCGGTGTCGGCGCGGTCGAGCGACTTGCGCGCGTTGGCCAGCGCCAGCCGGTTCTTGGAGCGGCGCAGCCGGCGGGTGATCTCCTTGACGCCGGTGCTGAGGAAATTCATGGCGGGCGGACGGTGAGGAGGTGTCTAATCAGGAGAAACGGGGCGCGAGGAAAAAGGGGGGAGAATGGTGAAACCGGGGGAAACCGCTCAACCTTGCACGTTTCCGGCCGGCGCGCCAAGAGAGAAGGCAGCACGGAAACGAGCAGGCGATCCGCCAACCATGCGGACTGCCGCCGCGAACCTCAAGGCAAATTGCCTTGCTGGTACGAGGCGAGCCGGGCGCGGCAGGATTGCTCCACCGCGGACGGTGCCCGGCCGTGTTCCGTCAGCGCGAGCGCCGCGCGGGCGGCTTCGACGGCCTGTGGCCATTGCCCGAGCGCTGCTTGCGCCGCCGCCAGGGCTTCGAGACCGCCGGGATCGCGGTCACCGTCGAGTGCGACCGCGCGGCGAGCCAAGAGGAGCGAACGTTCGTGGGCGTCCGGGCTGTCGAGGTGCGCGTACACCCAGGCCAGATAGGTCAGCGCCGGGAGGTTGTCGTCGCGGTGCGTCAACCCGGCCTCGTACTCGGCGCAGGCTTCCTGCACCTCGCCACGCGCCCGCAACAAGCTGGCCAGCGCGAAATGCGCGGTCGCCTCCTCGGGGTAACGCGCCGTGCAGCGGCGGTAGAGCGCCATCGCCTCTTCGGTCCGGCCCGTGTGCGCGTAGGCATCGGCCAGCAGTCCGAGCGTGTCGGGGCTGGCGTCCGCGCCGCGTGCCAGGGGTTCCAACAGGTTGATCGCGTCCTGCGTGCGGTTCGTCTTGAGCCAGAACCGGCTCAGGAACTCGGCCGCCTCGTGGTTGTTGGGCTCGGGGTTTGCCCGCCAGGCTTGTTCGTAGGCGGCACCGGATTCCGCCTGCCGGCCGGACTCGGCGAGCGCCCCGGCGTAGAGTTGTTGCATCCGGCTGCTCTGGACAGGCAACACCGCGATGCCGTGGCCGAACAGCGTGACGCCGTCGCGCCAGAAGTGCGCCTGCCATGCCGCTGTCACCAGACAAATCGCCATCGTCACGCCCAGGCCGGTGTTGACCCACAAACGCGCGCGCGGCCAGCGACGCCACATTTCCTGACCAGCCCAGCACAGGGCAACGAACAACCCCACGTGCGGCAGGTAGGTGTAACGGTCCGCCAGCGCCTGACTGCCGACCTGCACGATGCCGATCACCGGCACGAGCATCCCCAGAAACCACAGCCAGCCCACGGTCAGATACGGGCGGCGGCGCCATTGCCACAGGGCCGCCGTCGTGAGCGCCGCCAGCAGGACGGCCCAACCCACCGGCCACCAGATCGAGACGCCGTACCAGTACGGGTAATAAACGCTCAGGCCCGTGGGCCAGAACGTTTTTTGCAAATAGGTGGCCGCGCCCATCGAGGCCGTCGCAAAGCGGAAGCTGGTCGGCAGCAGGCTGAGCGCGACGACCGCGTGCGTGTGTTGGGCGATGTAGGTCACCACGCACGAGGCGGCCATGAGCACGCCGAACGGAATTTTTTCCACCAACAGCCGGCCGAGTTGCCGCCAATGCTCACGCGTCGTCCCCGGCTCGAACCGTCGCAGGGGCCAGTAGTCGAGGAGCAACAGCAGCGGCGGCAGGGTGACGAGCATCGGCTTGGTGATCAGTCCGAGCGCGAAAAGTCCGAGCGCCAACCAATAAAAGCGCATCCTTCCGGGGCCGCCCGCGCGCGTGTAGCGGGTGTAGGCCAGCAGCGTGAGGAAGAAGAACGCCGTGCTGAGCACGTCCTTGCGTTCGGTCACCCAGGCGACGGATTCGACGTGGAGCGGGTGCGCCGCAAAGAAAAACGCCACCACCGCCGCCGGCCACAACGCCCCGGTAGCCGTGCGCAGCCAGCGGAACAGCAGCAGGGTGTTGAGCAGGTGCAGGAGGAGGTTCGTGAGGTGGTAGCCGCCCGCGTGGAGCCCGTAGAGCTGGGCGTCCAGCATCAGGGAAAGCCACGTCAGCGGGTGCCAGTTCGCCTGCTGGAAAGTCGTGAACGCCCAGCCGAAGCCATCCCACGTCAACCCGGCGCGGACGTGCGGGTTATGGTACACGTAAGCGGGGTCGTCAAAGCCGACGAAATCGAACCCGAGAGTCTGGCCGTAAACGATGAGCACGGCGGCGGCTAGCGCCAGCATGAGGAGGCGTTCGAGCCGCGTCGAGGAGGCAGCAGCCGGGAAAAGGGAAAGCGGTGAACTCACGGGTGGAGGAAAGGATCGGCTTTCCCCCCGGCTAAAGCTGGAATCAGGCCAGCGGCGGTCAGCGAAGTGCGAACGCGCTCCGAACAGGCCGCTGCCGAGCCACGCCCTCAGTCTTCGTTCGCCTGCAACTTCGCCAGGATCGACAAGTCCTCCAGCGTCGTGGTGTCGCCCGTCACCGTCTTGCCGCTGGCGACTTCCTTGAGCAAACGCCGCATGATCTTGCCCGAACGCGTCTTGGGCAAGGCGTCCGCGAAACGAATCTCGTCCGGCCGCGCAATCGCTCCGATGGTCGTGCCGACGTGTTTTTTGAGCGCATCCGCCAGGTCCTTGCCCGCCTGCTGGCCGCCCTTGAGCGTCACGAACGCCACCACCCCCTGCCCCTTGATCTCGTCGGGCTTGCCGACCACCGCCGCCTCGGCCACGGACGGATGCGACACCAGCGCGCTCTCGATCTCGCTCGTGCCCAGGCGGTGTCCCGCGACGTTGAGCACGTCGTCGATGCGGCCCACGATCCAGAAGTTGCCCTGCTCGTCGCGCCGCGCGCCGTCGCCGGTGAAATAATATCCCTTGTCGCCGAATTCGCTCCAGTACGCGCTCTTGTACCGCTCCGGGTCACCGTAAATCGTGCGCAGCATCGATGGCCACGGCCGGCGGATGACGAGCTTGCCACCCACGTTCGGGCCGACCTCGTTCCCGGCGTCGTCCACGATGGCCGCGTCCACCCCGAAAAGGGGCCGCGTCGCCGTGCCCGGCATCGTCGGGGTCGCGCCGGGCAAGGGCGCGATCATGTGCCCGCCGGTTTCCGTCTGCCACCACGTATCGACAATCGGGCAGCGGTTGCCGCCGATTTTTTCGCGGAACCACATCCACGCTTCCGGGTTGATCGGTTCGCCCACCGTGCCGAGCAAACGCAGCGACGAGAGATTGTGCCCTTCCGGCCACTGGTTGCCCCATTTGATGAACGCGCGGATCGCCGTCGGCGCGGTGTAGAGGATCGTCACCTTGTGGTCGGCGATGATCTTCCACCAGCGATCCTGCGCGGGCGTGTCGGGCGCACCCTCGTACATCAGCACGGTCGCGCCGTTGGCCAGCGGACCGTAGACGACATAGGAATGCCCCGTGATCCAGCCCACGTCGGCCGTGCACCAGTAAACGTCGTCCTCGCGCAGATCGAAGACGTATTTCGTCGTGCAATACGTCCCCAACAGGTAACCCGCCGCGGTATGGAGGATGCCCTTGGGCTTGCCGGTTGACCCGCTCGTGTACAGGATAAAAAGCGGGTGCTCGCTGTCGAAGGGTTCGGGCGTGTTTTCGGTGGACGCTTTCCCCGTTTCGTCATGCCACCACACGTCGCGGCCGTCCTTCATGGAAATGTCGTTCGACGTGCGGCGCAGGACGATCACCTTGGTCACGTTGCCGTCGCCGTCCTTGAGCGCGGCGTCCACGTTGGCCTTCAGCGGCACGATCTTGCCCCGCCGCCAGCCGCCGTCGGCGGTGACGATCAACCTCGCCCCGCTGTCCGCGAGCCGGTCCTTGATCGACTCCGCGCTGAACCCCCCGAACACCACCGAATGCACCGCGCCGATCCGCGCGCAAGCGAGCATCGCCACCGCGGCCTCGGGCACCAGCGGCAGGTAAACGAGCACGCGGTCGCCCGCCGCGACGCCCTGCGCCTGGAGCACGTTGGCGAAC
>CAZZYS010000287.1:0-6028 GCA_964658285.1 uncultured Verrucomicrobiota bacterium | reverse complement strand
GTTCCTCCGTGTCCTCCGTGTTAAAACAACACGTTCATTCCCGATAGACGCGCCCTCGCCCACCATCCGTCACGCGACACCCGTTTGCGCCTCCTCCTCTTCAGTAACTGCGAACTCGACCACCGGCTCGGCTCGGGACGCACGCGGCTGGCCTGGAGTGCCGGATTGCGCGCCCGCGGCCACACCGTCGAGATCGTGGACACCGCCGCCCTGCTCGGTGCCGACGGGGCCCGGCCCGGACGCCGCTTGCGGATCGGTTGGCGCGGCCTGCGCTGGCTGGCCGCACACGACCTGTCCGGCTACGATCTGATCGAGTTCTACGGCGCGGAGTTCTGGCCGGGAACGTGGTGGCTCTCGCGCCGTCCGCGCCACACGCGCCCGCTGCTCGTCGCGCACACCGACGGCCTCGAACTCCTCGGGGCCGAACGCGCCGCGCAGGCCGGGGGCGGTGCCTCGCGTCCGGCCGGCCTGCGCGCGCTGGCGGCATCCACGTTGCAACGCGCGGAAACCCTCGCGTTCTCGCGTCCCGACGGGTTCGTGACCGGTTGCGAACTCGACCGCCGCTTCCTCGTCGAGCACCGGATCGGCGACCCGGCGCGCATGGAGGTCGTTTCCCTCGGCCTGGAACCGGCCTACTTGGACCAGCCGTTTGCGCCGGAGGGGAGAGAGAACCGCGTGGCGTTCCTCGGTTCGTGGATCGCGCGCAAGGGCACCGCGCCGCTGGTGGTAGCCGCTGTGCCGCTCCTGCACGCGCGGCCGGACCTGCGGTTGGACCTGCTCGGCGTCGGCGAACCGGCGCAAACCGTCCTCGCCGCGTTCCCCGCCGAACTCCACGGGCGCATCCACGTCGAGCCGCGTCTGCCGGTGCCGGAGATCATCGAGCGTCTTTCCCGCGCGAAAGTTTTTTTCCTGCCCACCGAATACGAGGGTTTCGGGTTGGCGCTGGCCGAGGCGATGGCGTGCGGCTGCGCGGCGGTGACGACGCCCACCGGCTTTGGCGCGGAACTGCGCGACGGCGACGAGGCCGTCCTGTGCCCGTTCGGTGCGGCGGAGGCGATGCAGGCGGCGGTGGGGCGGTTGCTGGACGACGAAGCGTGGCGCGCGCGGATCGCGCAGGCAGGCTGGCGGCGGGTCCAGGGCTTGCGTTGGGAAACGAGCGTCGGCAAACTGGAGGCGACCTATCTGCGCTGGCTCGAAGAAAAGGCATGACCGCTCCCGTGGAACCCTCCCCGCATCCCTACCGTTCGTGGGGGCGCGACCGCTGGATCTTCGACAACGAGGGGCGCGGCGGCGTGACGATCCTCATGTACCACAAGATCGCCGCGCCCCTGGCCGGTTCGCGTCTGCATAGCCTGTATGTCAGCACGCGCGATTTCGACCGTCAGACCGCCGAACTCACCGCCGCCGGCCAACGCCCCGTGCCGTATGATGAAGCGATGGCGACCATCGACGCGGGCGGGTCCGGCTTTTGCCTGACCTTCGACGACGGCTTTGCCAGCGTGTTCGACGGCGCGCTGCCCATCCTCCAGGCGCGCGGGTTGAAGGCGATGCTTTTCGTCGTCGCCGGACTCATCGGTGCGAAAGACGAATGGGACCACCGCATCGGCGAACCCCCGCAAGCCCTCATGGACGACCGCCAAATCCGCGAATGGCTCGCCGCCGGCCACGAGATCGGCGCGCACACCCTCACCCATCCCGCCCTCGCCGACGCGTCCCCGGAGAACGCCCGCGCCGAAATCTTCGACGGCAAGAAGCGGCTGGAGGATCGTTTCGGCGTGCCCGTGCGCCATTTTTGTTATCCCTACGGCAGCTACAACGACAGCGTGCGCGACCTCGTGGCGGAGGCGGGTTATGTGACCGCGTGCGGGGCGGCCACCGGTCCCGCGACCTTTGGCGCGAACCGGCCCGGCGTGCATCCGCTGGAGCTGCGCCGGGTCATGGCGTGCAACCAACCCTCGCTCGCGCGCACCGTCGCGCGGAAAGTGGCACGATTGGTGCGACGGAATCGGTAGCCAAACCGATGACCGCCACGATTTCCGCCGCCCCGCCAGCCACCGCCGTCCAACGCACGGTTCCCATGCGCATCCTGCTGGCGACACACTTTTTCTACCCGAACATCGGCGGCCTGGAAACCGTGGCGCGCGTGCTGGCCGACGAGTTCACGGCGCTGGGGCATCAGGTCGTCGTCGTCACGCAAAGCCCCCGGCCGGACGGGGAGGCGCTCGATAAAGCGGAGTTCGCCTATCCGGTGGTCCGCTGTCCGGGCCGCAAGGAACTCTTGAAGCTGGTGCGCTGGAGCGAGGTGTATTTCCAGAACAACATCAGCCTGCGCACCCTCTGGCCGCTGCTCATCGCCAACCGCCCGTGGATCGTCTCCCACCAGACCTGGCTGACGCGCGTGAACGGCCGCACGGGTTGGGAGGACATCCTCAAGAAACAGCTCATCCGCTTCGGCGCTCCCATCGCCATCAGCCGCGCGGTGGCCGCCCCCCTACCGGTGCCCGCCACGCTGATCGGCAACCCGTACCAGGACAAACTTTTCCGCCTGCTGCCCGACGTGGAACGCGCGAAGGACATCGTGTTCCTGGCGCGCCTGGTCTCGGATAAAGGCGGTGACCTCACCCTCGAAGCCCTCGCGCGGATGCGCCTGCACGGGTTGACGCCCCGGTTGACGGTCGTCGGCGACGGACCGGAACGCGCCACCCTCGAAGCGATGGCGCAACGTCTCGGCGTGGCCTCGCAGGTGACGTTCCTGGGCATCCAGACCGGCGAGACGCTCGTGCGCATCCTCAACGAACACCGCATCATGGTCGTGCCCTCTCTCTTGGCCGAACCCTTCGGCGTCGTGGCGCTCGAAGGCATCGCCTGCGGTTGCACGATTGTCGGCTCCGAAGGGGGCGGCCTGCCCGACGCCATCGGTCCGTGCGGCGTGCTTTTCCCCAACGGCGACGCCGATGCGCTGGCCGACCAACTGGGCCGCGTGTTGATCGACGGCGACCTGCGCGACCGTCTGCGCGCGGGCGCGGCCGAACACCTCGCCGCCCACAGCCCCCAGCGCATCGCCGCGAAATATCTGGAGATGTTCGAGAAAGTGCGACGGTAGCAGTCATCCTTTCCGCCATGCTCCTTTTCAGTCATCCTTTCGGCAACAACCACGCCCACCAGGCCGCGCTCGCGGTCGAGGAAGTGGGGTTGCTGGCCGAACTCTGGACGAGCTTCCACTGGACGCCCGGCGGACGGGCCGAACGCTGGCTGCCGGCGGCGCTCGCGCGTCAATTCGCCCGGCGTGCGTTTCCCGCCGCCGTGCGCGGGCGCATCCACGTGGCCCCGTGGCGCGAGGTCGGCCGGATGCTTGCCCCGCGTCTGCCCGGCGGCCGCTGGCTCGACCGGCACGAAACCGGCCCGTGCAGCGTGGACGGCGTGTTTCGTTCGATGGACCGCACGGTCGCGCGGCGGTTGCGCGTGCTGGCGGGCAAGAAAAACCTGCGCGGCGTGTACGCCTACGAGGACGGCGCGGCGGCGACCTTCCGCGAGGCCCGGCGGCAGGGGCTCCGGTGCTTCTACGATCTGCCCATCGGTTACTGGCGCGCGGGGAGAGCGATTTTCGACGAGGAAGCCGCGCGCGAACCGGCCTGGGCCCCGACGCTCACCGGCCGTTCCGACAGCCCCGCCAAACTCGCGCGCAAGGACGAGGAACTATTTGCCGCCGACGCGGTGTTCGTGGCCAGTTCGTTCACGCGCCGCACGCTGGAGTCCGCGCCGGGGCTGAAGGTGCCGGTTCACGTGGTCCCCTACGGCGCGCCGCCCGTGCCGGACGATCCGCCGCCGCCCGCCGCGAGAACGGGAAACGGACCCTTGCGCGTGTTGTTCGCCGGTTCGCTCGGGCAGCGCAAGGGAATGTCGTACCTGCTGGACGCCGTGCGCCGCCTCGGCCCGGCGCGCGTGGAGTTGACCTTGCTCGGACACAAGACGGTGGAAAACTGCGCCCCGCTCGATGCCGCCGTGCGCGCGCACCGTTGGATTCCGAGTTTGCCGCACGCGGAAGTCCTTGCTGAGATGGCGCGTCAGGACGTGCTGGTGTTCCCGTCGTTGTTCGAGGGATTCGGTCTGGTGATTCTGGAGGCGATGTCGCGCGGTTTGCCGGTGGTCACCACCGCGCACACCGCCGGCCCGGACGTGATCGAGGACGGCGTGGATGGCTTCCTCGTGCCGATCCGTTCGGCCGAGGCCATCGCGGAAAAACTCGAACTCCTGCTCACCCGCCCCGGGTTGCTGACCGACATGAAACACGCCGCCCGCCGCAAGGCTGCCACGCTCGGCTGGGAAGCGCATCGCCGCCGGTTGGCAGAGTGCCTGCTACAGGCAGAAAGGATGAAGGATGAGGGATGAAGGATGAGGGCAGAGGAAAAAACCTGACCTCCGCCCTCTGTTTCTGTTTCCGCCTTCATCCTGCATCCCTCATCTTTCATCCTTTCCGCCATGATTCCCGCTCCCGCCGTCGTCGATGATGTCGCGCCCGCCCCGCGCGCCACCGGCACGCTGCCGCCCGTGCTGACGCCTCAGGCGGTGGATTTGAAGTTCCTGAAATGGTTGCTGTGGGGCTACCTCGCGCTGTGGATCATCGAGGGCGCGTTGCGCAAATGGATTTTCCCCGGTCTGGCCACGCCGTTGCTGGTCGTCCGTGACCCGGTCCTGCTGCTCTTGTACGCGATGGCGATGGCGAAAGGGATATTTCCCCGCAGCGCCTTCATCGTCTGGATCACGGGAATCGGCCTCGTGGCGCTGGCCTTTTCGCTGATCGGCAGCAGCGCCCCCCTGGTCGTCCAGATGTACGGTTTCCGGGCGGACTTCCTGCACCTGCCGCTGGTGTTCCTGATCCCAAATGTCCTGGACCGCGACGACCTGCGCAGGGTGGGCCTGTGGACGTTGATCGTCGCGCTGCCAATGGCCCTCCTGGTGCTGCTGCAATTCGCCGCTAGTGCCGGCTCGCGGCTCAACGTGGGTGTGGGCGGGGAGGGGACCATGCTCGACGCGGCCTACGGTCACATCCGGCCCTCGGGAACATTCTCGTTCAGCAACGGCCTGGGGAATTTCACGGGCGTCGTGGCGGCGTTCTGCGTTTACGGCCTGCTGAAGAAAGGAACGTTCCCGCGCCTGATCTGGCTCGCGTCGCTGCCGGCGATGTCGATCCTGATCCTCCTCTCAGGCAGCCGTGGGGCGGTGGGATTGGTGATCGTGGTGCTCGCGTCGATGCTGTTCGTCAGCCTGCTGCGTCCGCAGTATCTCGGGGCGGTGCTGAAGGTCTTCGGCGTGTGCGGGCTCGGGGCGGTGGCGGCAGGTTTTTTTGCCATCTTCAAGGACGGATTGGAAATCTTCGCGTACCGCTTCGGCAACGCGGCGGACGTGAAGGAAGGGTTCATCGACCGTTTCTTCTCGGCGTTCCTCACGCCTTTCCAGTTGTTCAACGTGGTGGATTTCTACGGGGTGGGCCTCGGGATGGGCACGAACGTCGGCGCGGGGCTGTTGTTCGAGGGACAGCGAAAATTCCTCTTCGCCGAGGGCGAGCTGGGCCGAGTGATGTTCGAGAGCGGGCCGGTCGTCGGGCCGATGTATCTGCTGTTGCGGGTGTGCATCGTTCTTTTCCTGTTCGGTCAGGCGGTGCGTACCCTGCGCCGGGACGGGCACCCGTTGCCGATGCTGTTGCTGGGCGCGTGCAGCATCGATATGGTTTTGGGACAATTCGGCCAGGCGACGACCCTCGGCTTCGTCACGATTGCCAGCGGTCTGTGTCTGGCGGCCAATCGCCCCGGCGCTTCCGAAGCCGTGGAGGCCGGGACCGAACCGAAGCCGCGCGCGAAATCCCTGCCGCCGCTGCCCCCGCCCTCGCGCGGTACCTCGTTGCCCGGAAAGGGGTCGGTCCAGCCGGAAGTGCCACTCGCCCCACCCGCACGTCCCGCCGCCGCCACCGCCGGGACGCTGCCACGCGGACGGTCCGCTTACGCCGAGCAAATGCACCGGGAGGCGGAGG
>CAZZYS010000286.1:0-6045 GCA_964658285.1 uncultured Verrucomicrobiota bacterium | reverse complement strand
GACGAATGCACGACGCCCGCGTGGTCCTGCGGCGAGCAGATGTTCGACGGGTCCTTGAAGGTCAGCCACGGGTGGCCGGTTTCGAAGAGCATCGTCAGCATTTTGCGCCACAGCCCGACAGCCTCGATGCGGCGGTGCAGCGGCAGGTCGCCCCGGTCCGCCATCGCTTCGTACTCCGCGTAACGCGTCTCGAACGCCCGGCCGTACAGGTCATGCAGATCGGGCGTGTCGCTCGGGTTGAAGAGCGTCCAATGGCCGTTCTGCACGACGCGCTTCATGAACAGGTCGGGAATCCAGTTCGCCGTGTTCATGTCATGGGTGCGGCGGCGCTCATCGCCGGTGTTCTTGCGCAGTTCCAGGAAATCCTCGATGTCGAGGTGCCACGTTTCGAGGTAAGCGCACATCGCGCCCTTGCGCTTGCCACCTTGGTTGACGGCGACGGCGGTGTCGTTGGCGACCTTGAGGAACGGCACGACGCCCTGCGATTCGCCGTTGGTGCCGTGGATCATGGCACCCGTGGAGCGGATGTTCGTCCAGTCGTTGCCCAGGCCGCCGGCCCATTTCGAGAGCTTGGCGTCGTCGCTGATGACCTTGAAGATGTGGTTCAGGTCGTCCATCACCGTGCTCAGGTAGCACGAAGACAACTGCGGGTGCAGCGTGCCGCTGTTAAAGAGCGTCGGCGTGCTGCTCGTGAACCGCTGGGAACTCAGCAACTCGTAAAACTCGATGGCGCGCTCGTTCTTCTGGTCGGCGGTTTCAAGCACGGCCAGACCCATCGAAACCCGCATCCAGAAATACTGCGGCGACTCCAGCCGGCGGCCGGCGTTGTGGATCAGGTAACGGTCGTAAACCGTTTGCAAGCCCATGTATGTGAATTGTGTGTCACGTTCGATGCACAGGGCGGCGGACACCTTCGCCAGATCGAACGTGAGCAGGCTGCTGTCGAGCCGGCCCAATTCGACGCCGTGGCGCAGGTAGTCGGCGAAATGCGCGGCGTGGCGCGGCCCGAGCGTGGCGGGGTTCTGGTTGTCGTCCTCGTCGCGGGGCAGGACCTCGCGGTAGATCGTGTTGAGCAACAACCGCGCGGCCACGTAGCTGTAGGCGGGTTCGCGCTCGACGCGGGCCTTGGCGGCGAAGACCATCGCCTTGTCGATCTCCCCGAGCTGCACGCCGTCGTAGAGGTTTTGCAACGTTTCCTCGGCGAGTTCGCGCCAGTCGGTGCGGTCGCCGAGTCCGGCGCAGGCGCGGATGAGCTTGCGGCGGACGTGCTGGGCGTCGAGTGGTTCAACCCTGCCGTCGGGCAGGGTGACGTTGAGCGTGGGCGCTTGCGCCGGGGCGGTCTCGGTCTGGCCGCGCAGGATGCGGGCTTTCTTGCGTTCCTCGCGGTAGAGGATGTACGAGCGCGCGATGGCGTGCTGGCCGGAACGCATGAGTTCGTTTTCGACGAGGTCCTGGATCAGTTCGACCTCCAGTTCGCGGCCGTCGGCGGCGAGGTCGAGGGCCTTCTGGGCGACGGCGCTGGCCATGTAGGCGACGCTGGTCTGCACGTCGGCAGGCAGGGCGGCGTCCTTGGAGAGACCGAGTTCGGCCTTGAAGGCGCTTTCGAGGGCGAGGCCGATGCGGGCGTCGTTGAAAGGCTCCGCGCGGCCGTCGCGCTTGCGGACGAGGAATTTATCGCTTTCGAGCGCGGCGGCGGAAGGCAGCAAATCGAACTGGGTCTGGGATTCGTTCAAGGTCATCGTGGGATTCTCTGCGGTTGCGGCAATTGGACAAAAAGGGGCTGGCGAAGGACGTGGCTTTGCCTGACCGGTGAGGCGGCTCTCGGCCGGAAAAACGTCGCGGCCGGTTCCCCCTTCCTTTTCCGTCGAAGGCGCGAAAAAGTCCGGGCGGGCGGGAGATATTACTACCTCCCCCGCCTGGAACGGGTGGCTGTGCGACACGGCGGCTGACCCCAAGTTTCCCTGTCGTCGGTCGTCGGCGTTTTCCCTGCGTCAAGCAGTCTTGGAGTTCACCGAAAAGGAGTTTCAAACGGCGCTCGAAACCCCTCTTCCGTGAACGGCCCCATATGTAGGAACTTCCGGCTTTCCCTTACGAGGGAAATACCCGGTGAAGATACCACATATAGGAGATCAGTCAAAGAACTACGCAACAGCTTGGATATTCTGGCGTGTGCGCTCAAGTCTTTTTTACTCGTCCCATGAAGAAAAACACGGCTTTTTCGCCCCGAAAATTTTGTTCTCCTCTGAGGAATCGCCGTGAAGAAAATTCAGGCACCGTTGATGCTAAGGGGGCATGTCCCCGCTTTGTGGATCGTCCTGCCCCAGGGCGAACCGCGAGAACCGTCTCTCCCGGTGAAGCCTGCGGTGTCCAGCGCTGACGCGTCCGGCTGGCCTCTTCCGAGCGTTACGATGGGACGTTTGATCTTCCCCCGCCGTATGTCCGCCCATTTCCAAGACGATCTTTTCGGGTTTATCGACCGACCCGAACCGCCGCCCGCCGCCGCGCCGTGTGAGGACCGGGTGGTGTCCAGCGATGCACGCGAAAAACTGCGGCTCGTCCACGCGCGGCTTTGCAAGGAGTACGGCTGCCCGGTGGCGTATTTCCACGAACTCTCCCCGCTCGACGAGATCGTCTCCTCGCTGCTTTCCCACCGCACGCGCAACTCGGAATCCGGCGCGGCCTACAAGGAACTGCGCGCGCGTTTCCCCGATTGGGTCGCCGTGCGCGACGCTCCGGTGGGCGAGGTGCAGGACGCCATCGTGACCTGTAATTGGCCGGAGCAAAAAGCCCCGCGCATCCAGCAGATTTTGCGGCTCATCACCGAACGGCGCGGCGGCGAACTGTCGCTCGATTTCCTGGGGGACCTGTCCGTGCGCGAGGCGCGCGACTGGCTGGAAACGCTGCCGGGCGTCGGACCGAAGACGAGCGCGGCAGTGCTGATCTTCAGCGGTCTGCGGCGGCGCGCGTTGCCGGTGGACAGCCATCACCACCGCGTCGCGCAACGGCTCGGCCTGATCCCCATGAGTCTCGACGTGGGACCCGCCCACGCGGTGCTCGAAGCGATGCTGCCTGACGAATGGGACGCGCAAGTCGTCTATGACGACCACGAAATCCTGATGTTCCACGGTCAGCGGTGTTGTTACTACCGCGCGCCGGAGTGTGCGCGGTGCGTGTTGCTCGACCTGTGCCCGGACGGGCAGACGCGGCTGGAAAAGAAGGTGTCCTCATCCAAAAAGTAAACCGCTTCTCAGAATGGATGAGGTGGAAGCAAGCGGTGGCTGGCTCTCTCCGAGCAGCATTGGTCCCACTCACGTCGCAGGCGTCTCATCTTTTCAGGCGGCTGTCGCCGCGAGTGGGACCAATGCCGCTCGGAGAGCGCCATCCACCCACCAGATACGCTTCCGCAGTCTTTGAGAGGCGGTGTACCTTGATCCCATGTGGACGACGAACTGGAAACTCTGGGCATTGGGCTCGGCGGTCTTTGCCGCATTGACGGCGATCCTGGCGAAAATCGGCGTGACGGGCGTCAACCCGAACCTCGCCACGGCGATCCGGACGGTGGTGGTGTTGGTGTTCGCGTGGAGTCTGGCGTGGGCCACGGGCGGGGCGCGCGGCCTGCCCGATTTGACGGCGCGGACCTGGACGTTCCTCGTGCTCTCCGGACTGGCGACGGGCCTGTCGTGGGTGTGTTATTTTCGCGCGCTCCAACTCGGCGACGCCTCTCGCGTCGCGCCCGTGGACAAGCTGAGCGTGGTTTTCGCCGTCGCGCTGGCGGCATTGTTCCTGGGCGAGCGCCTGACGTGGCACCAATGGGTCGGCGGCGCGCTCATCACGGCGGGCGCGGTGGTGATTGCATTCAAGCCGGGCTGACTTCCCTTTCGATGGCCGAAAACGGCGAGCCAACCGCCGCCGCCGCCGCTAGATTTCCGCCGACCACATGGAACCCGGCTTCGATTGTTACAAGGCGCTCCAGGCGCGCGACGCCCGCTTCGACGGACTCTTTTTCGTCGGGGTAAAAACCACCGGCGTCTACTGCCGACCCGTTTGTGGGGCACGCACGCCGCGCGCCGGTTCGTGCGTATTCTTGGACACGGCCGCCGCCGCCGAACGCGCCGGTTTCCGCCCCTGCCTGCGTTGCCGCCCCGAACTCGCCCCGGCCGTGCACGGCAACGGCGCGGCCTCGCTGGAGCATTCCCTCCTCGCCGCCGTCCGCGCCCGCGTGGCGCAGGGAAATCATTCGGCCGCCGATCTGGCGGGCGTCACCGGGTATAGCTCCCGGCAACTGCGCCGGTTGCTGGTGCGCGCCTTCGGGGTGACTCCCGTGGAGATCGTGCAGACCGAACGCCTGCTTTTCGCCAAGAAACTCCTCCAGGAAACCCGCCTGCCGATGCTGGACGTGGCGTTCGGCGCGGGCTTCGGCAGCCTGCGGCGTTTCAACGCGCTTTTCCGTGCCCGTTACCGGCTGGCACCGACGGCGATCCGGCGCACAGGCACGGCGAAGGCGCGGCGTCTACCTGACGATCCGCTGACGCTGCGTCTCGCCTACCGTCCGCCGCTGGCCTGGCGCGAACTTCTCGCCTACTTCGCCCGCCGCGCGGTGCCGAGCGTGGAATGGGTCGATCCCGTGCGCGAAACCTACGCGCGCACGGTGTCCATCAGCGGCCGGACCGGCTGGGTTTCCATCGGGCGACCGGCCGCGTCGGCGAGGACCGGCGATGTTCTGGAGGTCCACGCGCCGTCGCACCTGGCCGATGCGCTCTGGCCGCTCCTGAGCCGGCTGCGGGCGGTGTTCGACCTCGACGCGAACCCCGCGCACATCGACGCGCACCTCGGGAGTGACCCGTTGTTGAGTCATGGCGTGCGCGCGCATCCCGGTTTGCGCGTGCCGGGCGGTTGGGACGTGTTCGAGCTGGCCGTGCGCGCTGTGCTTGGTCAGCAGATCAGCGTGGCCGGAGCGACGACGCTCGCCGGACGGCTGGCCGCGCGGTTCGGCCAACCTGTCGAAACTCCCTTCGCGCCGCTCACGCGCCTCGCCGCGACCCCGCAAACGCTGGCCGCCGCCAGCGCCGAAGAAATCGCCGCCGTCGGCCTGACCCGTGCGCGGGCAGGGACGTTGCGCGAACTCGCCGGGGCGGCGTTGCGCGGGGAACTGGATTTCCCGCCGGGCGCGGACGTCGCCGGGGCGACGGCGGTGCTGCGGCGTGTGCGCGGCATCGGCGAATGGACGGCGCAATACGTCGCCATGCGCGCGTTGCGTTTTCCCGACGCGTTCCCGTCGGCCGACCTGGGTCTGCGCAAAGCTTTGACCCCGCCCGGGCAGGGGGCGCTCATCAGCGAAAAGGAACTCCTCGCCCGTGCCGCCCCGTGGCGTCCGTGGCGGGCGTATGCCGCCGTCCACCTCTGGCAGTCGCTCGACAAATCCTCACCGACCCTCCCATGAACCAGCCGACCCACTATTATACGGAAATCGCTTCTCCGCTCGGCACCATCGGTCTGCGGGCGACCGCGCACGGCATGACGGGCCTCTACATGGAAGAGCACCGCCACGGACCCGATCTCGCGGAACGCGCCGGCTGGACCCGCGACGATGTGCCTTTTGCGCAGGCGCGCTTGCAACTGGCCGAGTATTTCGCGGGAACCCGCACGGTGTTCGACCTCGCCTTGGACCGCGATGCCATCGGCGGCACGGCATTCCAACGTCGCGTGTGGGCGGCGTTGCTGGAGATTCCGTACGGCGAGACGATTTCCTACGGCGAACTGGCCCGGCGCATCGGTCAACCGGCGGCGGTGCGGGCGGTGGGCCTGGCGAACGGACGTAACCCGGTGTCGGTGGTCGTGCCCTGTCACCGCGTCATCGGAGCGAGCGGCCGGCTGACCGGTTACGGCGGAGGGATGGAACGCAAAAGCACGCTCCTCGCTCTGGAAGCCAGGGCGCGCGGCGGGGAGTTGCCGTTCTGATCGCGGGGCTGGCCAGGGCTTTTACTTTGAGTGGTGACCGGATGACCTCTGGAGCGCCAACGGCGCGGCTTCATACGAGCCTGGGGC
>CAZZYS010000285.1:0-6079 GCA_964658285.1 uncultured Verrucomicrobiota bacterium | reverse complement strand
TCCGGATCAAAAAAACAAACGCGAATCGTAACGATCTCGCCCTCGCAGCTTAATTGCTTGTGAGCGTTCCTGGTTTGACGCCCGCTGGGGCCGGGAACGATGACAGCGGGCTAGCCTTTCGGTGGAGTGACCGCGCCGGGGGCGAAATAATATTTCGTGGTCGCTCGGGGATGCGTACCGTGCCGGTGCCAATCGCGTTCCTTAAAACCCATCACCGGATACGCATGTAGATGTTCAGGCAGAAGGTTGTCAGGACAGGGGTTCGACTCCCCTCGCCTCCACTTTGCTGATTTCGGGGGGGGTTACTCATTGATTCGTGATATGAGCCGCTTGTTGATAGCGCGAAATGGACCCGGCGGCTTCGGAGGCAGTCTGGGGAGTTACTGAGAGCAACAGAGACGGCCGGGTGAGCGATTTGCACTTGGTGCGGGTGGGCCTCAACAATTTTTTTCGCGGTCGCTTCGGTCGTCGCTGACGGGCCGCGCTCGACTGCGGATTACAAAGCGTGAATTCGCCAGTACGATGAGCTGGCCCATGCGACCATTCTGTGCTCCTCATCGTGACAATTAGGGAACCTGCGGTGAAATGACGCCAGGACCCTGACCATTATGGCTAAAACCATCAAAGACCTCACCGCCCAGGAATTGCTCGCCCTCGCTATCCAAGCCGAAGAGGAAGATGGACGGGTATACGCCGATCTTGCCAAGCGCATCGGCGGCGACTTTCCCGAGACGGGCAAATCCCTCCTGGCAATGCACGAGGAGGAGAATGACCACCGGCACCGCCTCATCGAGCTTTACCGGGCGCGTTTTGGCGAGCACATCCCGCTCATCCGCCGCCAGGATGTGAAGGACTTCATCAGTCGCAAACCGCTGTGGCTTAACTCCATTTTGACGGTGGCAATGGTGCGGCGGGACGTGGAAACGATGGAGCGGGAATCCCGCGCCTTTTATCAGGCTGCCATCGCCCAGACGAGCGATGCCACTGTCCGCCAGTTGCTGGGGGACCTCGCGGCGGAAGAAACCAGGCACTACGACCTGGCCGGGTCGATGGAAGAGCAGCAGAAGACCTCCGGCGCGCGGGACAAGGAAGACGAGAGTGAGCGACGGCGTTTCGTACTCCAGGTGGTCCAGCCAGGGTTGGCCGGGTTGATGGATGGCAGCGTGTCCACGCTGGCTCCCGTGTTCGCGGCGGCGTTTGCCTCGCACAATAGCTGGACGGCGTTCCTCGTCGGGATGGCGGCCTCCATCGGCGCGGGCATCAGCATGGGATTTGCCGAAGCCCTCTCGGACGACGGCGTGCTCAGCGGGCGCGGGCACCCCTGGACTCGCGGGCTGGTGTGCGGACTGATGACGACTGCGGGCGGCATCGGGCACACCTTGCCGTTCTTGATCGGCAGCTTCTACTACGCCATGTGCGTGGCCGTCGTCATCGTCGCCATCGAGCTGGCGGTGATCGCCTGGATTCGGCACCGCTACATGGACACGCCGCTGCTTTCCGCCACTTTCCAGGTCGTCGTGGGCGGCGTGCTGGTTTTTATCGTCGGAATCCTGATCGGTTCCGCGTAGTCACCCTTTGAGGAACCACTCGCCGCCGGCTGCCGCCAGGCCGACGACCATCCAGGGCGGCAGCTTCCAAAACACCAGGAAACCGAACAGGACGAGTGCCAGCGCGAGGTCTTGCGGGGCGTGGACCGCGCTCGTCCAGACAGGTTGGTAGAGCGCGGCCAGCAATAATCCGACAACCGCGGCGTTCGCACCGCGCAGCGCCGCCTGTGCCCCCGGCATCCGCCGCAGGTCGTCCCAGAACGGCAGGATGCCCAGAATGAGCAACCCGGTAGGCAGATAAATCGCCAGCAGGCAGAGCACGGCACCCATCCAGCCGCCGGGACGGGGCGGCGTCAACACGGTGCCGAGGTACGCCGAGAAGCTAAACAGGGGGCCGGGCACGGCCTGCGCCAACCCGTATCCCGCTAGAAAGCGGTCGTTGCTCACCCAGCCGGGCGCGACCGTTTCAGCTTGCAGGAGAGGCAGCACGACGTGGCCGCCACCGAAAACCAACGCGCCCGAACGGTAGAAGCTGTCGAACGCCGCGACCGCCGCGTTGCCGGACGCCGCCCGCAGCATCGGCAACCCCAAAAGAAGCGCGGCGAACAGGCCCAGACAGATCGTCCCGGCACGGCGGCTCCAACCCAGGCTCGACAGGGGGCCCTCCGCTTCGATTTCGGTCGATTCCTCCTGCCGCAGAAAAGCGAAACCAAAGAGCGCGCCCGTGGCGAGCACAACGACCTGTGCCCACGCCGCGACCAAAACTAACATCGTTGCCGCCGCCGCGAGAGCCACGGTGGCACGGGTCCGGTCCGGGCAAAGCTTGGTCGCCATCGCCCAGACGGCCTGCACCACGATGGCGACGGCAGCGAGTTTGAGCCCCTTGAGCCATCCGGCGCGAGTCAGATCGGGCAGGGCTGTGAAACCGTAGCCGCAGAGCGTCATCAACAACGCCGAGGGCAACGTGAAACCCAGCCAGGCGAGAACGCCTCCCGGCAACCCGCCCCGGAGCAGCCCGATGGCGAACCCGACCTGGCTGCTGGCTGGTCCCGGGAGAAACTGGCAAAGCGCGACGAGGTCCGCGTAAGCCGCTTCGGACAACCAGCGGCGGCGGGACACGTATTCCGCGTGGAAATAGCTCAGGTGCGCCACCGGCCCGCCGAACGAGGTCAGTCCCAGCTTGAGGGCGACCCGGAAAATTTCCGGGCGGCTGGGTGGCTTCTCCATGAAGGAAATTCAGGCCGTCTGCCCGATGAATGTCAACTTGTCGTCGCAAAGAAATCCGACCGGGGAGGAATTAAACCAAAGTCAGAAACCTGCGGCTTCTTCGAGACCCGACCGTCTGCCTCAACGCGACGGCAGTGGAATCGCATCCGCGCCACGCCGCCGAGCGGGAGGATCAGCAACAACCGCGCTCTCCCGAACCGTCAGGCAAGCACACGTCTTTCGCCAGACAATCCGTGTGCTTCGTGCCCAAGTGGAACTTCAAACCGTCGCCCGTCGCGCTGACGGTCCGCACGGGGAACTGGGAAATCTGGCAGTCCTCGTACTCGATTTCCACGTCCAGGTCGTCATCCGACAGAATCGGCTCTGCCCGGTCGAGGATCGTGGCGAGCTGGCCGGGTTCGCGCCGGTGGTCGGTATCGTCGGCCACCCAGGCTTGCAATGAACAAGTGGAAACTCTGCGAACCGTGCCCCCGCAGTCGATGAAGGTTTTGTCGATGCGCCCGACCTCGGTGATGTGCGCGTGCGCGGCGATCGCGTCGCCATCCGGCAGGACGAAGCGAAGGGAATGAGCAGGGAAACCCTTGAGGGCGGTCTTGAAGTCGGACAGTTTCATCGTGCGAGCAATCTGTGCCGTATCTTGTATGCTGCAACAAGAATATAGCTTGTAAATGCTTCCTTCTGCATATACCTCTCTCTACATGAAACCGGTGCCACTCGTGCAAATCTACCGTTGTCTCTGCGACGAGAATCGGTTGCGGATCGTTCACCTGCTCAAGCAGGGGCCGCTCTGCGTGTGTCACTTCCAGACAGTCCTCCGGTTGCCCCAGGTCACGATTTCCAAGCATCTGGCCTACCTGCGGGCACATGGCTTAGCGGAATCGCACCGGCACGAACAGTGGATAATCTACCGGCTGCCGGTGGTCCCGAGCCCTGAACTCCACTTGCAACTCGCTTGTCTTCAAGACTGCGTCCAGACGCATCCGGTGTTCAAGGACGACTTGAAACGGCTGGCTCGTATCGAGGGCGAGTGCTGCTGGATCGAAGGCGTGTTGCCCGCCGCCCCCAAGGCGAAACCGGCTCGAAAGAAACAACGGTCATGACTCCGCCCGATCTCGTCACCGCCCGTGCCCGCGCCGTCGGGAAGCTCTTCTTCCTCAACCGCTATCTGACGATCTGGATTTTTCTGGCGATGCTCGTGGGCGTTGCTATCGGCAACTTCGTTCCCGGTTTTTCGCACGCTATCACCGACCTGAGCATTGGCACCACGTCCATTCCCATGGCCATCGGCCTCATTGTGATGATGTATCCGCCGTTGGCGAAGGTGCGCTACGAGGAAGTGGGCGATGTGTTCCGGGACAAGAAGGTGCTCGGACTCTCTTTCGTGCAAAACTGGCTGATCGGCCCGGTGCTGATGTTTTCGTATTGGCCATCACGTTCCTGCGGGACCGGCCCGAATACATGACGGGGCTGATCCTCATCGGGTTGGCGCGCTGCGTCGCAATGGTCATCGTCTGGAACGATCTCGCCAAGGGCAGCAGCGAATACTGCGCGGGGCTCGTGGCCTTCCACTCGATCTTCCGGGTGCTTTTTTACGCACCGTTCGCCTACTAGTGCCTCAAGGTGTTTCCGCCCGCGCTCGGAGTCCACTTCGGCAACGTGGACCTTTCCAGGCTGACGATGGGCAGCGTGGCCGTGAGCGTGTTCACTTACTTGGGCGTGCCTTTCCTCGCGGGGATTGCCACCCGTTTCAGCCTGTTTCGGTCCAAGGGGCGGGAATGGTATGAGCGCGAGTTCATCCCGCGCGTTTCGCCGCTGACCCTCGTGGCTTTGCTGTTCACCATCATGGTGATGTTTTCGCTGAAGGGGCAGGAGATGGTTCGCATCCCCTTGGACGTGCTACGCGTGGCACTGCCACTGTGCATTTATTTCCTGGTGATGTTCTTCCTGAGCTTTTTCATGAGTCGTCGGCTCGGCACCGGTTACGAGCGTTCGGCCACGCTGGCGTTCACGGCGGGCAGCAATAATTTCGAGTTGGCGATAGCCGTGACCGTGGCAGTGTTCGGTATCAACTCCGGCGCGGCGTTCGCGGCGGTCATCGGGCCTCTGGTGGAAGTGCCCGTGCTGATTCTGCTCGTCGGCGTGGCCTTACAGCTCAAGGGTCGGTTCCTCACACCGTCTTCCGTACCGAAGCCTGTCCCTCAAACCATCTGACCGCCCATGCACAAGCAAAAGGTTCTCTTCGTCTGCGTGGAAAACTCCAACCGGAGCCAGATGGCTCAGGCGTTCGCTCGCAACCAGGAGGGCAAACTCATCACTGGCGCGACACGAGTGCCGCTTACTCTTCGTCGTTGACGGTGAACGTCACGTTGTCGATCTTCGCCGCCGCGAGCGCATTGAGCACGTCGATGGCGCGGCCGTACTTGGCTTGCGGCTCGCAGGCAATCGTAATCGCCAGGGGTGACTTGGCCGCGTCGCTGCTTTGTTTCAGGCGCATGAGCGTGGCCGTGAGTTGCGGCAGGTTCTTGCTTTGCACGCTGTCCACCGGGTCATCGTTGAGCGCCACCTCGCCCGTGTCCGAGACCTCGATGATTTGCTCATCCACGAAATCCGTGTTGCCGCTCGTTTCCGCCGAGCCGGGCAGGGTTGTGTTCAACTCGTTCTCCCGCTTGACCGCCCCGGCCATGACCATGAAAAAAAGCATGATGACGAACACCACGTCGATCATCGGCGCAATCTGAAAGCCGATGCTGCCTTCGTTGGGATTTTGGCGCAAGCGCATGGATCGTTATTCCTTGTTGATCGCCGAAAATGCGATGTCGCTGATCCCCGCTGCCCCGCACGCGTTCATCACCAGCGAGATCGCCACGGCAGGCACGTTCTCGTCACCCCGGATGACCGCCCGGAACTTCGGGTCCGCGTCGTGGCGGGGCTTCAGGATAGGCGTCAGGTCATCGACTTTCGCGTAAACCTTGTCGTCGAACACGTACTCGACCTGATGCGCCGCCGCTTTCCAACGCACGTTGATGATGGCCTCGGCACGGTCGGTGGCCTTCTTTTGCGCCTGCGGGGCCACCGGCAGTTTGATGGTCTTGTCCACGCGCAAAACTTGCGCGCTGGTAATCGTCATGAAGAAAATCAGAATCGTCAGCAGCACGTCGATCATCGGTGCCACTTGGAACTCGGGTTCCCCTTCGCCTCCGCCGCCGCCGCCAGCCATATCAGATTCGTATTTCTAAAGGGAGGATTTGAAATTTGCTCAGGCTGCCGGAGCCTGCGCGGCGACGGTGTGGCCGGCATCCACGTCG
>CAZZYS010000284.1:0-6087 GCA_964658285.1 uncultured Verrucomicrobiota bacterium | reverse complement strand
CCGGCGACAACTACCAGCTCGCGCTCGCCTACTTCCAGACGGGCCTGCCGGACGACGGCTGGAAAGTCTTGCGCGGGACGTTCCCGCAGCAAGCGATTTTCGGGGTGGTACCCGGCGACATGGGGCATCCCTCGGGCGGGACGGATTTCAACGATTGCAACAGCCTGTTCGCGCGGGCGGTGGTCGAGGGAATGTTCGGTTACCGGCCGGATTACACGACGGGGCTGGTCACGGTGGCCCCGCAGTTTCCGAGCGACTGGGACCATGCGTCCATCACGACGCCCGACGTGTCCATCGCCTGGCGCGCCGCCGCCAACGGCGCGAGCTACAAGATCACCCTGACGCACCCAGCGCCGCTCGAAGTCCAACTGCCGGTGTCCACGAGCAACGTGGCGGCCGTCACGGTGGACGGCCAGCCCGTGAAATGGGAGGTGCTGCCCGGCTTCGGGCGCAGCGTGGTCAAGGTCAGCCTACCCTCCACCGGGTCTGCCCTGCTGGAAGTGAAGTGCGACGACACGCTCAAGACCACCCCGGCGGTCCAGGTTTCCGGCCACACCGGCGAAGCCGTGACCTTGTCGGCCGACGGTGGCCAGATCGTGGATTTCCACGACCCGCAGGGAGCGTTGCAGGACGCGAAGCTGCAAAACGGTGCGATCACCGGGGTCCTGACGCACAACGCCGGCGACCACCTCGTCTTCGGACTCGCCACGGTGGGCAAGACCCGGCAATGGCGGATGTTCAAGCTCCACACGACGGACGCACAGGCCGAGCAGGCGATGACGGCAAAGACCGAGGTCCAGGTGCCCGGCACGGCGCGTTGGGAACCGATTTCCCTGGACGGCGTGCTCAACGGCGACATCCGCACGATCTACAAGCAGGAATACCTTTCCCCGCGTCCGAACACCTGTTCGCTGCGGCTGTCCACCGACGGCTTTTCGACCTGGCAAATGTCCGGCAGCGGACAACACAAGGTCCCCGAGATCACCCTGGACGGACTCCCCGCCGTCACGAACGCGGAAGGCCACGTCGTCGCTGGCAAGGGCGTGCCGTTCGGGCGGCTGGACGGAGCGAAGAACATCGCCTTCACGTCGAGTTGGGATAACTGGCCCAAACAGGTCACCGTCCCCGTCAACAAGTCGGGCAACGCCGTGTGGTTCCTGCTGTGCGGCACGACGAACCCGATGGAAGTCCGCATCGCCAACGCGGAGTTGCGCATGAAGTACGCGGACGGCGTGGTCGAGAAGCTGGAACTGGTGCCGCCTTTTAATTTCTGGACGCTCTGTCCCTTCGGCGCGGACTACGAATACGCACGCGACGGTTTCTCGTTGCCGAAGGTGCCGCCGACCACGGTGCAACTCGGGAAGAATTGCCGCGCCATCGCCCTCGGGTGGAGTTTGCGCCCCGGAGTGGCCCTGGAGAGCGTCACCCTGGAAACGCTCTCCGACGAGGTGATCGTCGGCCTGATGGGTGTGACCGTGATGAACAACCAATAGCCGGGCAATCTCCGCCGGTTTTCCGACGCCCAAGTGAAAAGCAGAGCCCTTCCGTGCCGCGCATCGTTTTCAGCGATATCCATCCGAGGAACCATGAAAGTGATCCCCACAACCTTGTTTGTCGGTTTGCTCCTGCTGCCCCTGATCCCGGCCTACGCGCAGAGCGATTCCGTCCGAGAGTTCAAGCAAATCCAAACGGATCGGGAGAAAGCCATCAAGGATGCGACCGATCCCATCACCCAGCGCTACAAGCAGGATATACAAGCGGCGACCGACCCGATCAACGCGCGCTACCAAACCTCGTTGGAGCATCTTCTCGACCGGGCCACCCGCGAAGCCGATTTCGATACGGCCACCAAGGCGAAAGCCGCGCTCGACCTTCTCCCGCAGGTGGTGGCCAAACAACTCGCAGGCACCTGGGCGTTGCAGACGAACACCGGTTATACCGCCACCGTGA
Organism: uncultured Verrucomicrobiota bacterium; assembly: GCA_964658285.1. Taxonomy (GTDB): domain Bacteria; phylum Verrucomicrobiota; class Verrucomicrobiia; order Chthoniobacterales; family SZAS-18; genus CAHJWO01. The sequence continues at coordinate 4,137 of CAZZYS010000284.1, read as the reverse complement.
CCTTTCAATCGACCGGCACCGGCACGCATTCCCGCACCGGGAATTTCCGCTGGCGGATCGATGGAACGACGCTTTACCTCGGGCCGACGGACTTGGATGACCGGTTTCAACTCCCCATCAAGGACGGTAAGTTAAAAGGCACCAACCGCTTCGGCTTGGAACTGACCATCACCCATAAGTGATCGCAGGTCCGACCACGCGCTCCGGCGATTGGAACCCATCGATTGATACAAAAATGACGAAAACACTACTGACCTTCCTGGCCATCGTGACGTGGCAGACAAACCCGGTGACGGCAGGTGAGACCGTCAAGGTACCTGCCACGGGTGCGCCGACGACCGGAACGGCGGAGATCGCCTATCGTTTTTTACCTACTCCGACGAACGCGGGTTTCCGCATGGACGGCTACTACGTGTGGTGCGGCTCCCTCATCAAGGTGGACGGCAAGTTCCACCTGTTCGCGTCGCGCTGGCCCGAAGGCACCGGCAAGGAAGCGACCGGGGTCGGCATGTTGGATGGTTACCGCCAATATTCGGAGATCGTGCACGCCGTGGCGGACAATCCGGTCGGCCCCTACGAGTTCAAGGAAGTGGCCCTCAAGGGCCGGGGCGGGAAGTGGTGGGACGGTCAGATGTGCCACAACCCGAAGATCGTCAAGGTCGGGGATACCTTCGTTTTATACTACATCGGTTCGGCGGTGGGCAGTCCGTTGCGCAAGATCGGTTACGCGTGGGCCCCTTCCGTGGACGGGCCGTGGACGCGCCTCGACGATTGCCTGCCCCTCGGCGACGACCAGAACAACCCCGCGCCGTTCGTGCACGAGGATGGCCGGGTGGTGCTCGCGTACCGCAACCGGCGGCAACAAATGTTCGTTGCCGAGGCTGCCGCCTGGAACGGGGAATACAAGATCATCGCCAAAAACATCTGCCCCCAAGCTCCTCTGGAAGACCCCGACCTCACGTTTCGGGACGGGCTCTATCATCTGGTAGCCGAGGACGGCAAAGGCATCTTGACCGGCCACGAGCGGTTCGGCGCGGAGCTGGTTTCCAAGGACGGTGTGCATTGGGAGACGAACAACCCGGTGACCGCTTACACGCACACGATCCGGTGGACCGACGGCACGGAAACGTTGGTTGACCGACGCGAACGGCCGGAGTTTTTCGATGCCAACGCCGACGCGACCCACAAGGGCACGGGCCAGTCGACCCACCTCTTGAGCGCCGTGCAGGTGGGCGTTCACACGTGGTGCAACGTGGTCCCGCTGGACGCCCCTGCGGTCGTCCGTCCTTAACGTCGCTTCGGTAAAACGCTAAGCCCAAAAGAAACAGCTCCTCCGATGGACAAGAATCGAAACCGGCACTCCCGATCAGAGATGAACCGACGGGAATTCAGCAAGCTGCTCGGGTTGGGCGCGGCGGGTTTTTATCTCACCCCGCGCGACTACGCTCAAGGATCGCCGGTTCACCCGCTTCCTGGCCGCGTGCTGTCGACCGATCTTGGCGGGAACACCTGGACCTTCCGTCAGGACGGCACGGCCGAATCTTTGCCGGCCCAGGTCCCCGGGGACCAATATACCGACCTGCTGCGGGCCGACAAAATCCCGGACCCATATTACCGCGACAACAACAAACTCGTGCAATGGGTCGCGCAGAAAAGCTGGATTTATGAGCGGACATTCGAGGTTACTCCCGAGCAGCTTGCCCCGAAGAACGTCGAACTGGTCTGCCACGGCCTCGACACCCTGGCCACGGTGACCCTGAACGGGGTCCGGCTTGGCACGACCAACAACATGTTCCGGACGTGGGTCTTCGATGTTCGTCCCCAGCTCAAGGCCGGCCCCAACGTCTTGCAGATCAAGTTCGACCCGTTGCCTGACGAGAAGGAAATCTCCGCGATGACGGCCGCCTACATCGCGGCGCATCCGGAAGTTGACCCCGCCTCGCCGCCTCCACCCGCTGCCGCCACCGGCAGCCCGGCAGCCTCGGCTCCAACGCCATCCGGCCCGGCTCGGGCCACGGCCGCGAATCCAAACATCCGGTTCTCCGAGCGCAGTTGGGTCCGGAAAGCGCCCTACCAGTGGGGGTGGGATTGGTGCAAACCGATCCTGACCATGGGGATTTGGAAAACGATTGAGTTACGTTCCTACGACGCGAGGCTCGCCGATCTTGGCGTCGTCCAGCACCACGGTCCCGACGGCTCCGTCGAACTCGGTCTCACGACGGTAATCCGCGGTGCCGTGCCGGCGGGCTGCCAGGTCCGGGCGCAACTCCTGGAAGCTGGCGCGGCGGGCGAAACATCAGCCGAAGTCAAAGACGGGTCGGCCGCGCTCTCGCTGACGGTGGCAAAGCCGAAACTGTGGTGGCCGAACGGCATGGGTGACCCGAATTTGTACACCGTGGAAGTCCGGTTGTTGGACCCGGCCGGACAATTGCTGGACACGGTGCGCAAGCGCGTCGGGCTGCGCCGTTTCGAGAGGGTGGTCGATGGCCGCCTGCTCACCCTGAAGGTGAACGGAGAGCCGTTTTTTGGAAAGGGCGCAAATTGGCTGCCGCCGGACAATCTCATCGGCCGGATCACCCCGGAGATTTTTCGCCGATCCATGGAGGACGCCGCCGCATGCAATTTTAATCTGATTCGCCTCTGGGGCGGCGGATTTTACGAGGACGATGCGATGTTTGATCGTTGCGATGAGCTGGGCATTGCACTGATCGCCGAGTTCAAGTTCACGACGGCCGTTTACCCGGTTTTCGACAAGGACTTTATTGCCAACGTGACCGCGGAGCTGGACGACCAGATCCGCCGTCTCCGGCACCATCCCTCGATTGCGATCTGGAGCGGGAACAACGAGATCAGGAATTTCGTGGCCTACACGGAATTTTTCGAGAAGGTGGTCGGTGAGCAGGTGCGCAAGCTTGCGCCGGGGCAGGCGTACGAAGTATCCAGCGGCGGCGCCGGAGCGCAGGACGTGCACGACTGGGGGATGGGGCACGGCCGCAAGCCCTTCTCCCATTATACCGGCACTCATGGATTCGTCGCGGAGTTCGGAATCCAATCCTATCTCGAACCTGCCTCGACGCGGAGTTTTGCCACGGAAGCCGACCTGGCCACCGGCATCGACTCGCCGATCCTCCACTATCACGAGTGCTCCGCGCAAAACGAGATCGTGAACCCGATGGTCTACTACTTCGGGAAGATTCCGACTAACATCGACGATGTTTTCTGGTTGAGCCAAATCTTGCAGGCATTCGGCATCCGTCTCGGCGTCGAGCATTGGCGCAGGGACCGGCCGAAATCCACCGCCGCGCTGATCTGGCAATACAATGATTCCTGGCCGGGGCAGACGTGGTCGATGGTGGATTACTATCACCGGTGGAAAGCGTTGCAGTATCATGCCCGGCACATGTTCGCCCCGCTCCTCGTTTCGGGAGATGTCGATGCGGGTCGCGGAGTCGTCGATGTCTACGTGATGAACGACCGGCGGACCGGAGGAAAGGCGAACCTCTCCTGGAACCTCGTCACTACCGAGGGGAAATCCTTGCGTAAAAAAGACTCCACGATTGATCTCCCCGCCAACGGCAGCGCCTTGGTCGAGACGGTGAGTTTGACCGACGCCGAGAAACAGGGAGGACTCGCCAACCTTCTCCTGTGGATGACCGTTACTCCGCAGAACGGACCGGCGGAAACTAACATCGCTTATTTCGTCCTACCCGGACAACTTACCCTGCCGGTTCCTATCGTGAAAACGGTCGTGGCAGGAGCGGGCAAGCAATTCACCGTGACTCTCAGCAGCCCGCAGCCCGCGCTCTGGACCTGGCTCAATTTTGAAAAGGACCCCAATGCGAGGTACTCGGACAATTTCGTGCATCTCCAGCCCGGTGCTCCGGTCACGATCACGGTAGATTGCGAGGAAGGCCATTCCGTGGAAGATTTCCGGGCCCAGCTCAAGGTCCGCAGCGTCAGAGATTTCATCACTCCGGGCCTCGCGTTGCCGGTACTTCCTCCCGGGTGGCTCGACCCTGCGGCGAGTCCGGCAAAAGCCTAGCCACCGGCAGCAAGCTCGCCGCGCTAAAGTGCTTTTCGCTTGTTCGTAGCAGCAGGCGGCAGGCAAACAAATCTCTCTGTCATCCTGAGGCGAGT
>CAZZYS010000283.1:0-6109 GCA_964658285.1 uncultured Verrucomicrobiota bacterium | reverse complement strand
CCGGAGGACCTCGCACCAAGGGACCCGCCTGGCCTTCGCCACACGCCCGACCAAAAGTGGGAGGGACGTGGGTACCACCGGGAGAGGTCCTTCGGCTGCGCCTCAGGATGACAGAAAGATTGAAAAGGCACTCGCGTGACCACAGGCAAACGAAAAACCCGGTAGGCTTTCCCAAAGCGCGAACGCTTCAATCGAGATTCAATTACTATAGGTGCAGCATCGGGTAGACGGATTTCTCTGTGGGGACCTTCCTGGTCATTTATTCATACGCGGTCGTCGCTCGTCTACGATTGCACGCCAAACCGGAAGATGATCGTGTGACGGTATGTTTCGCCCGGGCAGAGCATCACGGAAGGCCACTGTGGGTGGTTAGGCGTATCCGGATAGTGCTGTGGTTCCAAGCAAAAAGCACCCCGGTACGGATACACTTTGTCTCCTTTGCCGGTCAGGCCGCCATCGAGGAAATTCCCGGTGTAAAATTGCACTCCCGGCTGGTCGCTTTCCACTTCGAGCACCCGTCCGCTGACGGGCTCCTCCACGCGGGCGATCACACGCGGCGCACTTCCCGGCACATAGCCATCGAGCACGAAGTTATGGTCGTAGCCTTTTCCGTTTTTGAGTTGTTCGTCGTCGTCACCGATGCGTTGGCCGATCTTCGTCGGCTGCGTGAAGTCGAAGGGCGTGCCCTTGACCAGCTTCAACTCACCCGTGGGGATCGATTCCGCGTTGATCGGCGTGAACCGTTCGCCACGGATGGTCAGCAGATGATCCAGGATCGTCCCATTGCCCGGTCCTTTCAGATTGAAATACGAGTGGTTAGTCAGGTTGACGACGGTGGGCTTGTCGGTGGTGGCTGTGAACTGGAGTTTCAACTCGTTTTGTTCGGTGAGAGTATAGACGGCGGTGGTAGTCAAGGTGCCCGGAAAACCTTCCTCTCCGTCCATGCTCACATAGTGCAATTCCAGCGTCGCACCCGTCGTTCCGACGACCGGACGAGCACTCCAGACCCGCTGGTTGAATCCTACGTTCCCGCCATGCAAACTGTTGTTACCGTTGTTGATGCCGACGCGGCACTCGTTGCCTTCGAGCACGAAGCGCCCCTTGTCGATCCGATTCCCGTAACGGCCGATCAACGCGCCGAAGTACGGATTATTCTTGGCGTATGCGGGGGTCAGGTAACCGTCGAGTTTGTCGAAGCCCATGACCACGTCGTCAAGATGCCCCTTTTTATCGGGCACTTTCAGGGAGACGACGATCCCGCCGTAGTTCGTGATCCGGGCTTCGCATCCAGCGGAGTTACGCAAGGTGTATACCTCCACGGCGATGCCATCTTTCGTGTGCCCGAATGGTTCGCTTTTCACGGTGTCCGCCTCGGCTGCATAAGAATGAATCGAGAATGGACTGACCAAAGCTAAGGCACAAGCCAAAGTAGAAACAGTTTTCAGGGAGGGAGATGGAAGACGGCGCATGGATGTTCAATACAGAAAATACTGGCGTAATGCCAACCGTATCGTTGGGTTAAGTGGCTGAAAGCGAACTTTGAGGATGCCATCAAGTCGGTTCTTCGATCGGCAACCTGCAAGGTTTCTCTGCCGTGCAGCCGCCCGTGGCCGCGGTGGCGCGTTTAAATCCTCGCTTGCACGCGACGGTCTCCCCGCAGCTCAGGGCGTGGGTATCAGATCAATGCCCTGGTCCCGGGCAAGCGAGGCGACTTCCAGGTCGTCGCGAAGGGTTTCATTGAGAAGCCGTTTCTGGCCAAGGCGTTCGACTTGCTCGGCGTCACCGGGGAACTCGCGGAATTTCGTGGGCGGCGGGGCGTTTACATCGTGTTTCTGGTCGGGAGCAATGAAACGCAGGTTCGACTTCCAAGGCCGAGGTCCCATTCGGGCGCAGATGGCTACACAGATCGTCCGCAACCTCGTCGGCCCGCAGGTCCGCCGGGTGCACACGCGGCTAGACTGGGCGGCCGAATTTCAGCGGGTGGGTTGGGACGTGAGCCGCGCATCACTGGCGAAGATCGAGGCGTAGCTACGCTGGGTGGCCGACGCGGAACTCTACCTGCTCGCCGACGTGCTCGGGTGACGATGCCCGACCTATTCCCTGGAACTGGTGCGGCTCGGGCATTCGTCAGCTCGCCCGGATTCAAGCGGAACTGAGCGTGTCGGAAGCGTCTAGCCTCGCTTTATTCTGGCGAGGTTAAGACAATTTGGAAAACACTCTATCCACTTCAATGCATACGACAAACTCGATTCGAAACACACAGGAACACACCAGTTCGTCCAATCTGTGCCATCTTCTGTACTAGCATGGCATTGCATCAAATGGACTCCTGTATAGACTATAGGACGAGACCAAGATGACCTTTTTTAGGTAATTATATACTTGACTCAGGAACATAATTCGTGCAAAGTGTGGGCATGAAGGTTGATTCCGCGTTCCCTGAAACTCTCGCTGAGGCACTTACTTTCTTCGCCGTCGAAGAAAATGCCTTCGCTTTCATGGTTTCCCTCCGTTGGCCGACTGGCACGGTATCCTGCCCCCGGTGCGGGACGGAGCGCGTCGGGTTCATCGCCAGCCGTAAGGTCTGGGAATGCCGGGAGTGCAAAGAGCGGAAGCAGTTCTCCGTCAAGGTCGGGACCATCTTCGAGGATAGCCCCATCAAACTCGGAAAATGGTGGTCGGCCATCTGGCTTATCTCCAACGCGAAGAACGGGATTTCCTCCTGTGAGATTCACCGTGCGCTTGGCGTTACTCAGAAGACTGCATGGTTCATGTTGCAGCGTATCCGCCTCGCCCTCAAAGCGGGGAGTTTCGAGAAGATGAACGGCATCATTGAAGCCGATGAAACCTACATCGGCGGGAAGGCTTCCAACATGCACAAGCATGTCCGCGAGGCTCGCATCAAAGGCCGTGGCACCGTGGGCAAGGAAATCGTCTTCGGCTTGCTGGAACGTGGCGAGCGGAAGAAGGCATCCCGCATCCACGCCAAGGTTATCAAGGCTGCCGACCGAGCCACTCTCCAAGGGGAGATTCATCGGAAGGTTGAACCCGGTTCCAACGTGTTCACCGATTGCCTCCCCGCTTACTGCCCGATGGATCAAGACTACGTTCACGCGACTGTCGATCATGCCGTGGAGTACGTCCGCGAGAACATCTACACCAACGGGCTGGAGAACTTCTGGGCGTTGCTCAAGCGCACCCTGAAAGGCACCTACGTTTCGGTGAACGCCGAACACCTCACCCGTTACTTGGACGAACAATCCTTTCGGTTCAACGAACGCAAGGATAACGATCAAGGCCGGTTCCTGAAAGCCATTGCCGGGATCATTGGCCGCCGTCTCACCTACTTGGCCCTGACCAGCGGCGGGCAGGGCGGTCAAACACAAGCGTGGGCCTAAGCGGAAGAAATAAAACATGGCTTGGACAGAAATATGGAAGGGGGTGTTGGAGGCAATCAAACTGCCTCCGCGAGTATCGGTTCCTATAGTTCTAGTTGCTGCATACATTCTCTTCGCGCCGATGCAATGGATCGGCGTACTCCGACTTGAATGGGTTCGTGAGAACGGTAATCCGTACCTCGGAATTGCATTGCTCCTTTCGGGTACTTCCCTCCTGTACGGCATCGTTTCCAGCGTTGTGCCGGTAGCGTATAATTGGCTTATGAACCGCTGTGGGCTTTTCATCGCTCGGCGCAGACTGTGGCAACGCACGCCAGAGGAGAAGGAGTTGCTTCGGGGTTACCTCCAAAAAGATTCCAAAACGATCATCCTTCCCGTCAATGACGGCGTGGTCATGGGATTGATGAACGCTGGTGTTTTGCGACCCGTGACAAGGGAGAGTCAGTATGGCCGCACTCCCTTCAACATCGAAGATTGGGCATGGAACTACCTCAAGAAACACCCAGCCGCCATTGACCTCCCTGTCATCAAAATCGACCGTAAGAAACTCAATTAGCGAATCCCATCTATGGACACACCCACGAACAAATCCGCCCCAACACCTCGCCAGCAGTTTGAGACAATGGCGAAACGCATCGTCGCTGTCCCCAAAAAGGCCGTGGACGCCCTGCAAACGGAGTGGAAGAAGACGAGGCATAAGCGCGGTATTAAGGATGCGTCGGCAGACCCGGTATAGTAAGGGACGCTGGCGTTGCTACGATGAACAGTCCTTTCGCTTCCATGTCCGCAACCGTGGCATTAATTGCGCTTCTACAAAGCAGAAACAAGTCGATTGCTTCATCCGGGTTTAGTACATCCTCCGGGTGCATGAGCGGGTTTCTGTGAAGTCTGCGAATTTGATCAATGACGAAGGTAACATCAGGGTTGGCACCCTCTTTCTCAAGGGTGGTCACGTAGGCTCCAAGGTCTCGCTTTAGAGGCTTCCCGCCAGTTTTTCTGACGATGTAATCGACAACAACTGCTTCAAGAGCGCGAATAATGTGGAAGCCCACCGAAGTAGGGAGATTGAATGCAAGGCACCTTCCGGCCGCCCGTATGTCCGAAATGGCAACTTCGGACAATTTTGCAAGCACGTTCTTGGACAGCATTTCTTCCGCGCTGTTGACCAGCTTTGCGGTTGAAAGGATACCCTTTGGCACCACGAAGTACGCGGGCGCAGTTCCCAAGGTATTTCTGAGAACAATATCGAATGCTTTCAGTGCTTCCTGAAGTGCAGTACACGTCGTATCACCCAACGGTGTTTCTGGTTCGTCTTTCGCGCGTTGCACCTGTCCGACAATCTGGTTCCAGAGCACGCCCCCTAACGAGCGACAATCTTCAAGAGGGAGCATATCCTCGTTGTAGAGCAGAAAATTGAGAGCTTGCTCTGCATCAATTAAAAGTGAATGACACTCTGCTAAAGAGTTATTTGGCTTCAGAGACGCCAAGCGTCTGACTTGTCCACCAATGGCATAAAATCCCCACAGGTTTACAGAATTCATTGCCTTATCCTCCGCATAGAAATATTCATGCGGCGAGACTGCCAGACCCATCCTTCCTGAGTCAAGTATATAATTACCCTTTTTTACCATCGGAACTAGACATGCCATAGTATTCCTTATGCAACTGATTATCAGCTTGTCCGTTGTTAAGCACACGCCATTCGAAATTGACATTTCCGTCCCAAACACCCTTCTTCTCTACAGAGAAGCTAATGTTAGACGGTGTCCTGCATTTTAGCGGCCCTGCCAAGGGTTGTTGCCGAGCAGGCGGGTGAGCAAGAGCATAGAGAAGGCGACAAAGTGTAGTCCGGCGAGGGTGGTGGAGAGCCGCTCGTAATCGCGCGCCAGACGGCGACATCTGGCGAGCCACGCGAAGGAGCATTCCACGACCAAACGCCGGGGCAAGAGCACGAAGCCCTTCTTGGCTTGCGGCAGGCTAACCACTTCCAGGCGCACGCCTTGCTCGGCGGCCACGGCGGCCACCGCCCCGCCGTTGTAGCCGCTGTCCACCTAGGCGACTTCCACGTTCTGGCCGGTGGCGGCTTGCACACTGGCGAGCCACTCCTCGACGTGGGCGCGCTCGTTTTCGTGGGCGGGCGAGACGTGGGCGGCGAGCAAGTGGCCCAGCGTGTCCACCGCCAGATGCACCTTCGCACCCTTTCTCTTCTTGTGGCCATCGTAGCCCGAGCGCGGGCCGCTCTCCACGCTACCTTGCAGGGTGCGGGCGTCCAGGACAGCGGCGGTGGGCTGCTCGGGCCGATCTGCCACCAAGCGCAGGATCATCCTCAAGTCATGGGCCATGGGTCATGGGTCATGGCCTCGAACCCCCCGGCCTCCAGCCAGCGGGTGGCCTGCTGGTGGACGATCTGCCAGGGCGGCAAGTCGTTGGGCAAGAGTCGCCAGGGACAGCCCGCACGCACCGCGTAGCGCAGGGCGTTGAACACGCTCCGCAGGCTATGCACCCGCTGCGGGGCTTCCTCCTTCATCAAGCACAGGTACGGGGCCACGAACGCCCACTCTTCATCAGAAACATCACTCGGATAAACTCCAGGCTGGCGCATAGACGCCAACTTACACCGTCAAAGTGCAGGACACCGTCTAGAGCTTAAAGTATTCCTAGAGCACTACTCATTTGAGTTTGCCTCGGTTTTCGGGCATGGTGGCGGATGC
>CAZZYS010000282.1:0-6111 GCA_964658285.1 uncultured Verrucomicrobiota bacterium | reverse complement strand
GTGTACGCGACCTGCTCGGTGTGCACGAGCCGGGCGCGGGTGTGGACGTTGCTGTTAACGTAAATCTGGTTGGTGCTTTCCACCGCGAGGTCGGCGAGCGACTCAATGGCCGACAGGCCCCCGGCATCGTTCACGGCGGCCGGGGTGAAGACGATCATGAGGTCGTATTGCGTGCTGGCGTCGAGGAGCACCGGGTCGGTCTGTTTGACGACGGCGTCCGTGCGCTCGCGGGACCGGGCAGGCAGGGCCAGGCCGTTGGCCTCGCTCGCGCCGCACTTTTGCAGGGCGCGGGGATCGACGCGGCGGATTTCCCGGCCTGCCGCCGCGTCACGGCGCAATTCGTACAGGCCCAGCGGCGGGATCGAAACGTTGCCGACGATCTCGCCGTCGCGGACGACGAACAGGAAGTTCGCGTCATCCCGGCCGCGGATCGTCCCTGCGTAGACGCGCGCGCCGCGCTCGTTGGTGTGCACGTCGCCGACGCTGCCCTCGACCGTCAGTCCGCCGGGCAGGTCGAGCTGGAGCCCCTCACCCGGCCGGGTGCGCGCGAGCAGGGCCTCGTCGATTTCCACGCCCTGCCGGCTGACGACCGCGGTTTCGGAGCGGATTTCCGCGCGGGCAGCCGTCGCGGCCGATAGCTTGAATAGCGCCGGTGACGCCGCAGCCGTACCCGCCGATAAAAGGGCCACGACTCCCAGCAAGGACTCCAGCCCGCAGATCGAAGAGCGCATGAGGAAAGACGGTTGAGGGTCGTTGAACGAGAGAACCCGTTCCCTGGCGCGAAGTCAACGCGATTCCAGACGGAGCGTCTTTTGGGGACGGTGTGCGTGCAACGCCAGGTGTTAATTTTAACACAGAGACACAGAGGACACGGAGACCGGAGGAGGGAAGAAAAGGAGTCTTCTGCCTGGTCCTTTTTCCTTTCCGACCTCTTCTGGTCTCCGTGTCCTCTGTGTCTCTGTGTTAAAGTCAACGCCCGACCCGAGGACGGATGCGCCGCCAAGTTCGCATCCCGCGCCTCAAGCCGCTCCCGGCGGCTTTGCCAGCACTTCGCGGATCGTCTCCGCCAGGCCGTCCACGTGCTCGGTGATGGTGGCGAGATGGCTGCCGGACAGTTCGCGGGTGTCCAGGCGCGGCAGATGCCGGGTCCATTCGCGGACCACCGGCTCCTCGGCGTCGGGTCCGGTGAGATCGTGCGAGAGCAGCAGCGTGGCCGGTCCGTCGAAGGTCTTCACCTCGTAGCCGCCTTCCGCCCAGAGGAACACCAGCGGCACGTCCCAGCGCGGGTCGAACCACGAGCCGTCCTTGCCCGAACCGCCCCGGTCGCGCGGCGCAAAATCGATCACGCCGCCTGCCACCGGCTCCACGGCTGGCCCGGGCAGAAACCGGCCGAACACCCGCCGCGCCACGCCCGCCGTGCGCCGTCGCAGGATGGAAAACTGCCCGCCGACGCCCATCTCCCGCCAGCGGTTGAACCGCTCCACCAGAAAGTGCCACCGGCAAAACTGGTAAAGCTGCCGGGCGGAATCCCACCCCCGCTGACGCCCGAGTCGCTCGGCCATCCGCCGCAGAGTCTTCAGGCGGCGGTTGCGCGCGGTGGCGTCGATGAGCAGCAGTCGCTCGACCGTTTCGCCCTCGGCGGCGAGTTGCCGCGCGATGGCGTGGGCAATGAGTCCGCCCAGACAGAAGCCGCCGACGATGTACGGTCCGTGCGGCCGGACGGCACGGATCGCGCGCAGGTGCCGTTCGGCCAGCGCCTCCACGCTGGGCAGTTTCCGCCAATCGGGCACGTCGGCCGGCGGGATCGCGTAGAACGGCTGGTCCGGTCCCAACCGGCGGGAAAGCTTCATGCAGTAGTAGCCGCCGCCGGTCATGTCGCCGTGGAGATAAAAAATCGGCGTCCGGGAACCTTTCTCCTGGATGGCGATCAACTCCGGCGGCGGACCGTCGCCGCCGCGCTGGAGGATGGCGTCGGCGAGACCCTCGACCGTCGCCTGCCGGAACAGCATGGACGGCAGCAGTTTTCGTCCGCAGAGTTCCTCGGCGCGGTGGAGCATCCGCATGGCGAGGAGCGAATTGCCCCCGAGCGCGAAGAAATCGTCGTGGATCCCGACGCGCGGCACATTAAGAAGTTCCTGCCAGAGGTCGATGAGCTGGAAATGGATCGTCAGATAAGGGTCCCCCTCGCCCGCCGTCGGTCCCGCCGGGAACGTCGGGGCCGGGGTCGGCAAACGCGCCTCGTCGAGGTAGCCGCCCGCCGTCATGGGGAACCGCTCGACGCGCGCGAAGGCCGTCGGCAGCCATTCCTCCGGCACGTGCTCGCGCAGGAACGCCCGGAGTTGTTCCGGACTGACCAGCGCCGCCGGCGCGCCGTCGCTTTGGAACCACGCCGTCAGACTTTCCCGCGACCTGTCGGCGGACCGGTGCACCAGCGCCTCGCGGACGTGCGGGTGCGTGCGGAGCGCCGTCTCGACGGCACGGGTGTCCACGCGCTGGCCGCCGGCGTGGGTCTGCGCGTCCAACCGACCGAGCCATGCAACGCGTCCGTCCGCCGCGCGCACGCCGAGGTCGCCCGTGCGGAAAGGTTCTGCCGCCTGTCCCGGCGCACCAACGAAAATCTCCCCCGGCACCCCCACCGGCGCATTCTCGCCGTGGCGGTCCACCACGCGCAACGCGACCCCAGGCCGCGTGCGGGCCGGTTCCGTCCCGTCGCCGTTGGAGGTCCATTCGAGGAATCGCTCCACCCAGCCCGCGCTCGCCTGCGGCAGCCGCGCGCGGGTCGCGATCAGCCTGGTCCCGGCCGAAGCGTCCGATGCCGACGCGAGCGGCAGCCGCCGGACGGGCGTTTCCATGCCGTCCGGCGCGGCGACGCCCGCCAGGAGGGCCTCGTAATCCGCCAACACCCGGTCCACCGTGGCGGCGTCGAACCGGTCCGCGTTGTATTCGATGCTCAGGCGGACCCCCTGCCGGTCCTCGATCACGCTGGCGTCCCACTCGTACATCGCGCCGCCGCTGGCCGGGTCCTGCGGGAGCAGTTCGAGGTCGGGCAACCGCACGGGTTGGAGGAAGGCGCTGGCGTAGAGGAAATTCACCTGGAACCGGCGCGATTGCAGTTCCTCGATCAGCCGCTCGAACGGAGCCTCCGCGTGCTCGAACGCGCCGAGCACGGTTTGCCGGACCCGGCCGAGGAGTTCGCGGAACGTCGGGTCGCCCGAGAGGTCGGCCCGCAGCAGGAGCGGGTTGACGAACAATCCTACCAGTCCCTCGATCTCCGCCCGGCCGCGATTGGCCGACGGCGTGCCGACGAGGATGTCCTCGCCGCCACGGGCATCGTAGCGCGCGAGCAGGACCGTGAACGCCGCCAGGTAGAGCATGTAGCCGCTCGCCCCCTCGCGGACGGCCAGTGTCTTGAGCGACGCCGCCAGCGCGTCGGGCAGCCGCCGCCAGCACGTCCCCGCCGCCGCGACCCGGGCGCGGGGGGTCGCCGCCGCGCGGGGATGGTCGGCGGGCAGGTCGAGCAGGGGCAACGAACCGGCCAGCTTCCCGCGCCAGTAAGCAAGGTCGGCGTCGAAGCCACTCGCCGCCGCCCGGTCCCGCTGCCATTGGGCGAAATCGGCGAACTGGAGCGGCAGCGGCGGCAGCGGCGAAGGTTTTCCCTGCGAAAATGCCTCGTAGAGCGCGGCGAGTTCGCGCAGGAGGATGCCGTTGCTCCAACCGTCGCAGATGATGTGGTGCAGGGTGAACAACAGCGAATGCTCCACCGGACTCAGGCGCACGAGCAGCGCACGACACAGCGGGCCCCGCGCGAGGTCAAAGGGCCGGGCGGCTTCCTCGGCCGCGAGATGGCTGGGAACGCCGGGGCGTTCGGTCTCGGGAAAATCGCGCACGTCCACCAATCCGACGTGCAGGGTCAACTCCGGGGCGATGATCTGGCAGAGTTCGCCGCCCTCGTACTGGAAAGTCGTCCGCAGAGCCTCGTGGCGCGCGGCGAGGGCGTCGAAGGCGCGTGCGAGCGCCGGCTGATCCAGACTTCCGCGCAGGCTCACGGCGATGGCGGTGTTCAGGGCGGGGTTGCCGCCGGGGACGAGTTGGTCGAGCAGCCAGAAACGCTGCTGCGCCGCCGTGGCCGGGAAAAGGAAAATTTCGTCGTCCGGCGGGATTTCCTCGACCGGGGCAGCCGGTTCGACGCGCGCCGAGCCGACGCGGGCAGGCGCGGGCGCTGGTGGCACGGTAATCGGTTCGTCGGCCAGGGATGCGATCATATCACGACACCTCCTGCACAAGCAGAAGACGCGCCCATCGTCGGGAAATTTACCACTCCCGGCCGAAAAGGGGCGAGAACATTCTCAGTTCCGATCCCCGACCAGCGACGACCGCCGCGCCCGCCGTCCATCGCGTGAAACGGCGACGATGGACGCCACCGCCCCGGGGGCATCCGGGGTTTCCTTCGACGCCGATGGAGCGTCGCCCGCCGTGCCGAGCGCACGCGCCACGGCGGCCGGATGACTCTCCCGCAACCGCGCCGCCAGCATCTCGACCGTGGGTACCTCGAAGAGAACCACGAGCGAAAGCGGTTCGCCGCCAAACAGTTCGCGCAAACGGTTGACGGTTCGCAGGCCGAGCAGGGAATCCCCGCCCAGCTCGAAGAAATTGTCGTGGACGCCGACGCGTTCCACCCCGAGCACGGTCTGCCAGATGCCCGCCAGACGCTCCTCCAGCCCGTCGCGCGGTGCCACGTAGCCGACGCTGGCTTCGTCCCGCGAGGAAAAATCCGGCGTGGGCAAGGCGCGGCGGTCCACCTTGCCGTTGGGCGAGAGCGGCAGGCGGTCCAGCGCGACGAACGCCGCCGGCGTCATGTATTCCGGCAGCGACGCCCGCACCGCCGCGCGCAGGCGGACGGAGAGTCCCTCGCGGTCCTCCGGCGCGGCCACCACGTAGGCGACGAGCCGCCGCTCGCCCGGCCGATCCTCCCGCGCCAGGACGACGTTTTCCCTCACCCCGGCCTGCTGGCCCAGGACGGCTTCGATCTCGCCGAGTTCGATGCGAAAACCACGCACCTTCACCTGATGGTCCAACCGACCCAAACAAACGATCCGGCCGTCGGGCAGCCAGCGCGCGAGGTCGCCCGTTCGATAAAGACGTGCCCCCGGCCGGGCGCTGAACGGATCGGCCACGAACTTCTTGGTGGTGAGTTCGGGCCGGTGGAGATAGCCGCGTCCGACCTGCGCGCCGCCGATGTGGAGTTCGCCGGGCACGCCGACCGGCACCGGTTGGCCACGGGAGTCGAGGAGGTAGATTTGCGTGTTGGGCAACGGCCGGCCGATGGGCACGATCCGTCCGCCGCCGTCCCCGCGCGCACACGGCCCGCAGGTCACCTGCACCGCCGCTTCGGTCGGACCGTAAAGGTTGTGGAGTTGCACCGCCGGGTCGCGGAACACCTCGTCAAACCGTTCCTTGACCTCCGGCGGCAGCGGCTCGCCGTTGCAGCAAACCCAGCGCAGGGTCTGGCAGCGTTCCGACAGGTTTTTTTCTTCGAGGAATAAAGCCAGCATCGACGGCACGAAGTGCGTGAACGTCACCCCTTGTTCCGCGATTGTCTCGGCCAGATAGTCGCTATCTCCATGCATCCCCGGACGCGCCATCACGATGGCAGCACCCGCGATCAGCGGCGCAAAAAACTCCGGCACCGACAGATCGAAGGAAAACGGCGTCTTCTGGAAAATGCGTGCGCCGGGACCAAACCCATAGGTGTCCGCCACCCACCGCATGCAATTGCAGACGTTGCGGTGGGTCAGCATCGCGCCCTTCGGCCGGCCGGTGGAACCGGACGTGTAGATCACGTACGCCAGATTGTCCGGGGCGATCCCGACCGCGGGCGCTTCCTCGCTCTCCGACCCCATCTCGGGCCAGTCTGCATCCAGCCGAAAAATCCGCGCGCCGTGGGCGGGCAGCCGGCCGGTGAGTCGCTCCTGGGTCAGCAACACCGGGGCAGCGGCGTCGGCGAGCATGAACGACAGCCGTTCCGCCGGGTAATCCGGGTCGAGCGGGACGTACGCGCCGCCGGCCTTGAGCACGCCCATCATCGCCACGACCATTTCCACCGAACGCTCC
>CAZZYS010000281.1:0-6116 GCA_964658285.1 uncultured Verrucomicrobiota bacterium | reverse complement strand
CCGGCTCGCCGTCGAGCGTCAACGACCACAGCGCCGCGCCCGGCGGCAAATGGAGGTTAAAGAAGCCGTCTCCCACCGTGCGCGCCCGCACGGTCGCCCGATGGCGCATGACGCCGCTCGTCGAAGCGTCGGTTTCGAGGTCGAGCCAGTCCACGACGGCCGCCGCTCCTCCCGCCGCCGCGTGCCGCACGCCGTCGAGATCGATTTTCATCTCCGCCGTGCCACCAAGAAACTCGAACACGCCGATGACCCGCCGCCGTGGTTGGTAACCCGCCAGCGGGGGGGCGTGCAGGGTGTCCACCTCGTTCGCGCCGGCAGTGGTGAAACCGATCTCCGTGTCGGTGTTCGCTTCCACGGCCCAGGCACCCGACCAGTGGGTGCTCTCCAGCGGCAGGATGGCCGGGAGGCGGAAGTGGAAGCGTTGCGCGTCGTTCTTGTCGGCGGGAGCGGGGATGGTCGCCTGCACCCCGAGCACATAGTCGCCGCTTTGTTCACCCTGGAAACGGATCGTCCACACGTCGTCATCCCGTTGCCGCTCGGCGATGTGCTCACCCGTAAAAATGAACGCGTCGGCCGATTCGCGCGGCACGCGTACCTTGACCGTCTCCGCCCCGGATCGCAGGAAGCGGTAGTCGATCTGGGCGTGGATTTCCACCGCGCCGGCCAATGGCAAGGCGTAGCCCGTGAACCGCGCTTCGGTCTCCGCCGCCCGGCGTTCGACCCGCAGAGCCAACCGGAAATCGTCCCGGTAAAACCACGCCACGTCGCCCCGCACCGGCGTGGTGCGGCCGTCGCGTCGTTCCAGGCGGTCGTCCCCGCCGGTTGTCACGAGTCGGAACGCGGGTGCGCTGGTCAGCGCAATGTAACCGGTCAGTCGCTCCGCGCCGGTCACGAGCGCGGCACCGAGGGAAACATCCGTGGGCACGCCCGGTTTCGGCGCGACGAGTTCCATCCGGCTGTCGATGACGAGCGCGGTGTTGGACGATTCGCGCAAGCCGGTGGTCCAGTTCAGCAGCAGGGCGTTCCCCTCCTGCCGCCAATCCGGTTCCTTGCCGCCCTTCGTCGCATGGAGCGCCAGCACGGTTTCTCCCGTGGGCAAGTTGACGCGAGCCGAGAACATTTCCCCTTCCTCGACCTGAAAGGCCAGCGTGCGCGCGAGGCGGATGCCGTCGATTTGGATGTCCACGCGCACGTCCGCGTCCACGCTGAAACGCGTCGTGTCACGCCGGGCCTCCACGCGCAGCGCCGAGAGGGGGGCGGCGTGGCCGGTGACCGGCAGGTCCGCCAACGCAAAGCCAGCGACGAAGTCGGGCGCGGCTTCCTTCGCGCGCGAGAAAACTCCGGCGGCGGCCGGGAGGGTGGCCGCGCCGGGTTCGATCCGTTGGATCGTGATCCCCCGGCCGCGCTTCACGGCAAGTTTCCCGGTCACCCGATGCGCCCCGGCGGCTGCGAGCACGGGAAGATCGAGGTGGACAGTCTGCTCCGCGTCGAACGGCAACGCGAGGCGATATTCCACCTCGAACACCGCTGCCCCGTCGCCTTCGCCGTCGTGGACCAGCGCCACGTGCAGATCATCCGCGCCCAGTTCCCAACGCCCGACAGACGGTCCTTCCACGCGGCTGACGCTGGCGCCAGCCGGCAGCGCAAAGCGCGCCTCTCCCGACAACCGCCCGAGTGCCGGACGCAACCGGATTTCCTGGCGGATCGTCACGCCTGACTCATCGACCGTCGCCACCACGCGACCGGATTGCAACAGCGCGCCTGTCTCGACCGACGCGGGCGGGGGTGTGCGCCAGCTCAACCGGTTCGGTTCGGCCAGCGGAGGATTCCCGGACACCGGGCGATCCGGCCTGGCGAAATCGCGGATGGCCGTGGGACTGACCGGGAGCGGGTTGGTCGTGTGGCGGAGCACCGCCGTTGCCATGACGCCGCCCGCGTCGGCCCGGACGGCACATCCGGCGTTGCTGTCCGCGCGTGCGCCGGTCGGTAGGTGCAGGATGAACTCGCCCACGGCAGCCAGCGTGGGCAAGGCAACGGAACTCCCCTCGGCGGAAGTCTTCACCGGCAAGAAGAACCCCAATCGGAGCCGGTGAACCCCCCGTCCTTGCACCTCGACACTGGCCGGGTCTTCGGTTCGCCCGCCGCTCCGCCGCAACGTCACCGCGCCGGAAGCGTGGGATGCATCGTCGATTTCAGCGGTTCCCAGGGCGGTCCCCTGCAAGCCGAGTGGCACCTCGGTCCAGGCGTCGGAGAGCGCCTCGACTTCCAGTTGCCCCTCTACCCGCACCTGGGTCTGTCCGTTTGGCCCGAGCGCGAGCCGCCCTTCAAACTTTGCCTGACGGATGACCGCCTGCACCGGCGGTGGGTTGTCGAAAACCGGGGCGTTCGCGTCCCCCAGATGGGCGTCGCGCAACAGGCTGAAAAGCTGGTCACGACTCAGGGGGACCGCGCGTGGGTATCGCCCGAGGACCGGAGAAAGGTCTCCCGTGGGCACCCAGACTTCCCGCAGTGCAAAACCCGGCCGCGCCTCGCCACTGGTGGCGGGCGGGGGAGTGGGCGATTCGCCGCGTGCCGGACCAAGAATCGCCGCGAACAGGACGGCACAGGCCAACGTCCGGCGGATGACGGGAGAGAGATTCATGCCCGGAGACCGTGCCAGCGTCAGACAGAGGGCGTGGGTTCGGAAGGGGCCGCCGGAGGCGGATTCGAAGGTGGCGGCGGGTCTTGCCGGGACGGGCGGATCACGCGTGCACTCAATTTTGTCCACAGGAGGCGGCGACCTCGTGCAAAACGGTGGCTCAGGCGGCGCGCCCAGCGGAACACTCCTGCCGCCAGCCAGAAAAGCGCCGCCACGAACACCCCCAGATAGATCGCCGTCCAAAATCCCCCGGCCCGTGGCGCGACGGCTCCAGCCACGATCAACGCTCCGATGCCGGCCAGGAAAAAGTAAGCCAGACGCAGCCCGCGCGAAGAGCCGAGCAGCGCGAGCCCGCCGCCGAGCGCCACGAAGAACGCCAGACCCTCGATAGTGTTAGCATAGCCCAGCGAACGATAAGAAATCTCCACGGCCGCGGGCCGGTCCAGACGGCGCAACACGATGGGTGTCCCCTCCTTCGGGGCGACGGAATCGAAACCCCCGCCGCTGGCCGCCGGCAGAGGAGGCGGCTTCTGCCACTCGACGGATGCGACCTGCGTCTGGTCCGGGCCGAGCGTGGGGACGAACGGATCGAGCAGGTCGCGCAGCCAGCTCCAACCCCAACCGGTGTAAATCTCGCGCATCGGACCGCCCAGGTGCACGTAACGATAACCCGACGGCAGGTAGAGCGAATATTCCGTTTGCAAGGTCCGCGTATCCTCCACCTCGGGCGGCGCGACCCGCAGATGACCGAACGCACCCATGCCGCTCCTGGCCGCCGATTCACCGGGAACCGAGTACACGAACCGCACGGAAACCGGGGCGTCGTTCGCCGCCGCGACGGCGGATGCGCTGGCGGTGCCGCGAGCGGGCAAGCGGACGAGCAGCGCGTTGTAGTCCGGCCGGCGGGAGGGCTGTTGCGGCTGGCCGTTGACGAAGACATCGGAGAGCATCTGCCCGTGTTCGGGCAGGACGACGCTCAGGAACTGCCGCCCGTTGTTGCGGACCCAGTAAATTGCCTCGGTCGTCTCCGCCCGATCCGTCGTGATCGTCGTGTTCAGCACGGCATAGGTCACGATGGCGGTGGGCACGGGCAGGAATTCGTTCTTGGAAAATTCCAGTTTCAGTCCCGCCGGATGCGCCGCGTAGCGGTACGCGAGGAAGACGCTCGCGGGTTCGCCGCGCGGCGTGGTGGCGTTCTGGACCGCGCTCGCGCCGGGCGTGAAGTCCGGCAGTTCCGCAGGGTCGATCATCTCCAGTCCGGTGGGCGTTGAGCGGGTGATTTCCAGGTTGTCGGCCTTGACGACGGCAACCGTGCCGGTTTCGTGGAACGGTCCGACCGTCTTGATTTCCGGCCAGTCCACGACCGCCGGTTTGCCGGCCGTGATGGGCGGCAGCGGACGCTCGACGTTGACCTTCAGATCGTAGCGGCCGAGTTTTTTCTGCTGGAGGTGGATGTGCCAGAGCTTGCGCCCGGTCGGTTTGCCGGCGGCGTCCTTTTCGTCCTCCCGCGCCTTTTCCTTGATGTCGTCGCCGCTGAACTGCAAATCGTCCGCGACCTCCGGCGGGGCGTCGAGCACGAGGTCGTCGATCCCAGCGAACTCGATCTGGTAAGACACCGTCCACTGGTAGGCAACGAGACTTTCGCGCAACGAAACGCGGGAGGCGATCTCCGTGCTCACCCGCGATTTCCGCAGGGCAAAGGTGAGTTGCGCCGGTTTGCTCGCCGCGCCGCGATACGTGAAGCCGAGGGTGATCGGGGTGGCGGCCGGGTCGTTGGGCACGGCGGGCGGA
Organism: uncultured Verrucomicrobiota bacterium; assembly: GCA_964658285.1. Classification (GTDB taxonomy): domain Bacteria; phylum Verrucomicrobiota; class Verrucomicrobiia; order Chthoniobacterales; family SZAS-18; genus CAHJWO01. Next base: position 1,687 of record CAZZYS010000281.1, on the reverse strand, counting down.
TGGATGCGGTCGATGCTTTCCTGGCGCAAATCCCCGGTGTCGGCGGTTTTCGGGTCGAAGCTCTGGTGGATGGCGACGGCCACCTGGCCTTCCTCGCGGGCCGCGCCGACCGGACGGGCTGCGGCAACCATGACGGCGTCGTCCGGCTTGGCGCGGGGAACGTCGCCGGTGAGGTTGAACGAGAAAGCGCCGGTCACCCGTTCCTTGAAGCGAACCTCCAACCGCTGGGATCCCGCCGCCAGAGGCGGAGCGCCGGGCGCGGGCGGCACGAGCGAAAAGCTCTCCACGGGACCGCCCTGGGCCTCGACGTGGACGAGGGCCGCGGGAAGATCGACCAGCGCCATGAAAATGCCGGCCTTGCGCACGTTGTAACTCAACGTCGCCTTCCAACCGAGCACGTCCGTATCGACCGTGTAAAGCGCGTGGGCTTGCACGTCGATCACGGGTTCGGCGGCACGGACATCGACATCGACGCCGTAAGGCAAGCGCAGGAACCGGTAAGCACCCAGGAACTCGGCGTGGCCCGTGGCATCCTGGCGCGCGTCGCCTGGCGGTTTCGTCTCGGCGAAGCCGCGTTGGGTGACACCCTCACGCGGGTTCACGTTGACCGCAAGCGAGGGATCGGAGGAGATCGCAATCGTGCCGTTCTGACCCTCGGCACCGACGATCTCGACGGTCGGGACGGTCAGCTTCGCGGGCAGGTTGGCGACGGGGGCTTCGAGCGTGACGCGCAGCTTGTACTGGTCGCGCGCCGGGGTGGCGAGGTTGACGACGATGCGCTGGCGGCCGTCGGGCGCGGCGGGCGCGAGGTTCCAGTCGCGCAGGGCGGTGCCTTCGACGCCGAGCACCTGCTGGCCTGCCGGCACGAGGATTTCAAACGCTCCGACCGGCGCGCGCATCAGCCGGAAGTCGATGGCCGCGACCGTGCGCAACGCGCCGGGACTGACGGTCGTTTCCAGCGTGCTTTCCGCGAAGACGAGGGCGGGCAGCGTCGTTTCCGCCGCCCGCTTGTGCCAGGAAATGCCAACCTCCTGCGTGGTGCCGAAGAACGCCACCAGCCGCGTCGCGCCGTTTTCCTCCTTGGTGGTGTAGGCCGACGCGGGCGTGAGGGTGAAATCCAAACCGGTTTCCGGGATGGTCAGCTCGAATTGCGAAGCCGCCGTCCGGGGGAGTCGCAGGCGCAGCGTCGCCCGGCCGGCGTCGCGCGTCACTTTGCCCAGCAGCGTGAGCGCGACGGGATAGCTGCCCTTTGCCGGGAGAATGGCCTCATAGCCATCCGCGGCAAGGTGGACGATGGGCGGGCTCGCGGCCGACGGCGACCCGGGAGCGGGTTTGACTTCCGCGATGTTGAGGTCCGCGCTGCCGAGCGGGATTTTCGACCAACCATCCTTGAGGGCGTCGAACTGGAGCAACGCCTCGAAGATCGCGGCGTCTCCTTCCAGGCGGCCGGTGTAATGCGCGCTGGTGAGCACACCGTCCACGGGCGGCTGGTTTTTCTTGAGTTCGGCGGGCAGGTTCAGCTTGTTCCACAACTCGATGAACTCGCGGTAAGGCAGGAAAACGCCGCGGTCTTCCTTCTCGAAGACTTGTTCGAGCCTCTCGTAGGGAGTGTAGATCGTGCGTTCGACCGTCGCGGGGGTCCCGGCGGGCGTCGGCCATGCTGCCGTCGAACAGCGTCCGGCCCTCG
>CAZZYS010000280.1:0-6152 GCA_964658285.1 uncultured Verrucomicrobiota bacterium | reverse complement strand
GCGGGCGTCGGCAAGACGGTCGTCATCATGGAGTTGATCAACAACATCGCCAAGGTGCACGGCGGCTTCTCGGTGTTCGCCGGGGTGGGCGAGCGCACCCGCGAGGGGAACGATCTCTACCACGAAATGAGCGACTCGAAGGTCATCGACCAGGAAGACCTCTCCAAGTCGAAGGTGGCGCTCGTGTACGGCCAGATGAACGAGCCTCCCGGCGCGCGTCTGCGCGTGGCGCTGTCGGCGCTGTCGATGGCAGAGTATTTCCGCGACGAGGAAAACCAGGACGTGCTGCTGTTCATCGACAACATTTTCCGTTTCTCGCAGGCGGGGGCCGAGGTGAGCGCGTTGTTGGGCCGGACGCCGTCGGCGGTCGGTTACCAGCCGACGCTGGCCGCCGAGATGGGCGATCTCCAGGAACGCATCACCTCGACGACCAAAGGCTCGATCACGAGTTTCCAGGCGGTGTACGTGCCGGCCGACGATTTGACCGACCCGGCCCCGGCGAACACGTTCGCGCATTTGGATTCGACCATCGTGCTGGAGCGTTCGATTGCCGAGTTGGGCATCTACCCGGCGGTCGATCCCCTCGCATCCACCTCGAAGGCGCTCGCGCCCGACGTGGTCGGCGAGGAGCATTACGCTGTCGCTCGCGGCGTGCAGCGCGTGTTGCAGAAGTATAAGGACTTGCAGGACATCATCGCCATCCTGGGCATGGACGAACTCTCGCCCGAGGACAAGCAGACGGTCTTCCGCGCGCGCAAGATTCAGCGTTTCCTGAGCCAGCCGTTCACCGTGGCCGAAATCTTCACGGGTACGTCCGGCGAACAGGTTCCGCTCAAGGAAACGATCCGTGGGTTCAAGGAAATCCTCGACGGTAAGCACGACGACATGCCCGAAACCGCCTTCTACATGAAGGGCGGCATCGACATGGTCAAAGCGTAAGCTCTCCTATGGCAACCCTGCGGCTCGAAGTCGTCACCCCGGAAGCGAAGACGTTTTCCGAGGACGTGGACATGGTGACCATCCCCGGTCTGGACGGGGAGTTTGGCATCCTGCCGATGCACGTTCCGCTCATCACGGCGCTGAAGCCGGGCGAACTGCGGATCCTGCGCAACGGCCAGGAAAGCTTCCTGGCCACGGGCGGCGGTTTCGCCGAGGTGCTGCCGGACCGCGTATCGATCCTCACGGACATGGCCATGCGGTCCGCCGACGTTGACGAGGCAGCGGCGCAGGCGGCGATGGACCGTGCGAAGGCGGCGCTGGCCGACAAGACGCTGGGCACGGAAGCGCAAGCGGAGGCGGAGGGACTGCTGGCGCGTTCGATGGCGCAGTTGCACCTCAAGCGCAACCGGCACGCGGCGAGTAATCCCGGCGTGCGTTAGGCGGTTGTGTCCTGTCCCGTTTTCGCGGAGACGGAGACGCGCCTTTGAATGGTGGACGGCGCTCTCCGAGCGGCGTTGGTCACATGTGCGGCGAAGCCGCGTGAAAGAAATAGACGCCTGCGGCACGAGTAAACCAATGCCGCTCGGAGAGCGCCATCCACCTGTTAGGCAGCATTCGTCCTCAGTGTTTTCACCGCGATGATCCAGCCTGTGAGCGTCGAGTGCTTCCACCACAAGGGACGCGGTCCCGAGTTGCAGCGCGTCTGCTGGGATTCGCCCGATAGCTACGTTCTGCGCGCCATCGAGTATCTCTGCCCCGACGAGTCGCGTCTTCGCCATGTTCGCTTTGCTCGTCCGCAGGTTTTCATGTTCACCCCCGAGGAGGTCATTCCCTACGGTTCCAGCCGGGTTGCCGACTTCGGCGCGCACCGTCCCGCCGCCGCGCTCGATCTGGGTCGTTCCGAGTGGCTGCTTTCCTTCAGCCCGCAGCACCTCTCACGTTGTCACCATTTCCAGCTTCTCTTCTACGACGAGTTGCTCGATGTCATCTGCGAGGGTCTGGATTTCCGTTCCGGCGCTTACCTCGACTCCACCCATGCTGCCTAACCACGCGCTCCAGCGAACAGGCAGGGCGAGGGGCGTCGTCTCCGTACTCCGCCCTTGTTTTCGCCCTGCCTGTCGCTGAGCTTGGAAGCGTTAGGCTCTTCGCCGCACCATGCCACTGAACGTCAGTCCGACCTACATACAGCAGTGGGACGTTTACCGGCGACGCCGGACGCTGTTCAGGCTCGCCTTGCTGGCGATCATGCCCGTCTCGTTCTGCCTCGGCCTTCCGCTGGCGTGGCTGTTCTCATCCCAGACTCCGTTCATGGTTGTGGGAGTGCTCTGCATGGTTGCCGTTTATGTCGCTGGCGCTTACATGGACTCGTGGCTGTGCCCACGTTGCCGTCAGCGTTTTTTCAGTCCGCGTTGGTGGCAGCGTGACCGATGCCAGCATTGCCGGCTGCCGAAGTGGTCTACCGCTCCACAGAGGAGGGAGCGTTGATCTTGCCTTCCACCCTCCAGAGCCTAACCACGCGCTCCAGCGAACGCAGGCCGGCGAGGGGCGTCTCTTGTGTTCTTCCACCCTTGCTCCGCCGGCCTGCGTCGCTGAGCTTGGAGGCGTTAGGCCACTACGCGCACCTTTCATCATGCCCGGCTGCGTTCTTCATATCTCTGGCGAGCACTTCGACGTGGATGCCTTCCTTTCGCAGAGCAGCCTTCAGCCGTACCGCGTCCATCATCGCGGCGAGCCGAGCCGCCGGAGAGAGGTGTTTTCCGACAGCGGCCTCAGTCTCGACATCAGCGAGGCCGATGGTCAGCTTTCCGAGGAGGTCAGCGATGCCGTTCGCTTCCTCGCCGAGCACGAGTCGGAGTTGCGCCGTTTGCAGAGCTTCCCAGGCGTCACCGACCTACGCTTGGATTTCGGCTACTACGCGCGAGATGTGGCAGCACAGTTCGACTACCTGCCTCCCGAGCTTCTGGCGCGAGCGGGCAGCCTCGGCATCGGCATCGAGCTTTCCCTCTACCACACCTCACCCGAATCCACCGTGGCCTAACAACGCGCTCCAGCGAACAGAGGCTGGCGAGGGGCGTCTTTTCTGTTTATCGTGTCCTCTTCGCCAGCCTCTGTCGCTGAGCTTGGAGGCGTCAGGCGACTACGCGCGTTCGTCTTGCATTGGGCTTCCTCAGTAACATATCCTCTCGCCACATGAATCCGTTCCATCTCGATCCTTCGCTTGCTTGGTTGCCCGGCACCCTTTTTGGCGTGTCCGCTGGGCTTTGGGGTACCATGCAGGGAGTCGCGCGCGGCTTCGGCTGGCGTCGTTTGGATACCGTCGCCGTGATGGCAGGCATTCTTCTTTGGAGTGCCGCTTTCGTCATGCTTCAGTTTGGCATCGTCGCCTTGACGACGGGACGGCCCTACCTTCTCTGGTTTGGCTATCTGCTGCCCGGCGCGATTGGCACCGTGCAACTGAGCGCGCTCCTGCCGGTGGTCTGGCTTGGCTGGGTGCGCCGCGTCCAGTCTGGTACACCCGTCGCGTAACCACGCGCTCCAGCGAACAGCCCTGGTACGTCGCTCGTGTTTGGTCTTACCTCCCGCCGGGCTGTCGCTGAGCTTGGAGGCGTTCTCGTGCTGGACGGCCCGGTCAATCGCCCCCACAGTGCGGGCGACCGCTCCGCCCTGCCTTGCCGCCCCGACTCCGCCCTCGCGTTGAACTTCCTCCGCATCCTCGCCGTCTGGGTGATTCTCTGTACGATCTGGAGTTCCACCTGGATTTTCATCAAGCTCGGGCTGGCGGATTTGCCGCCGATGCTCTTCGCGGGCTTGCGCTTCGTGATCGCTTCGTCGGTGCTGCTCGCCGTGAACCTTGCGCGCCGCGCGCCGTGGCCGCGCTCGCGGCGGGAATGGGTGTTCATCGCGGTGACGGGCTGGATGACCTTCTCCGTGAACTACGGTCTGCTTTTTTGGGGTGAAGAACAGATTTCCTCCGGGTTGGCGGCGGTACTCCAGGCGACGATTCCCGCGTTCGGGCTGGTTTTCGCGCACTATTACCTTCCGTCAGAACGACTCACGCTGCCGAAGGTGGCCGGAGTGCTGTTGGGCCTCGTCGGGATCGGCGTGATCTTCGCCGACCAACTCCAGCTCTCCGGGACGCTGGCGCTCTGGGGCAGCCTGGCGGTCGTCGTCGGGGCAAGCAGCGCGGCGTACGCCAGCGTCCTGGTCAAAGCGCGCGCGAGTCACCTCGATCCGGCGGTGCTGGCGGGTTCGCAGATGTTTTTCGGCTGGTTGCCGCTCGTCGCGCTGGGCTGGAGCGTGGAAGGCAGCCCGTGGCGTTTCCACTGGACGCGGCAGGCGGTTATCGCGCTGTTCTACCTCGCGCTCGCGGGCTCCTCGCTGGCGTTTTGCCTGTACTACTGGCTGGTGCGAAGGGTGGATGTGACCAAGACGATGCTGATTTCCCTCATCACGCCAGTGGCAGCCATCCTGATCGGCTGGGCCGTGCTCAACGAGCAACTCCCGGCCCGCACTTTGGCCGGCGGCCTGTGCGTGCTGGCGGGCCTGGGGCTGGTGATCTACCGGCGCGCGCCCGTGGCCGTGCCGCCGCCCGAGGCACTCGAAGGCGCGGAAGGCTGACGATGAACCTTGCGGCGGTCACCACGGAGTTCGAGGAAAATTTCCGCTCGCGCGGCGAACTCGGCGCGGCGGTGTCCGTCTGGCGCGAGGGCAGGGAAGTGCTCTCCCTGACGAGCGGTTGGCGCGACCGGCAACAGACCCGGCCGTGGGACGACGAGACGCTGGTCCTCTCCTGGTCGGTGACGAAGGCCATCGCCTCGGCCTGTCTGCTGCACGTGCTGGCAAACGACGGCATCGAACTTTCCACCCCCGTTGCCGCGCTCTGGCCGGAGTTTGCCGCCGCCGGCAAGGGAGCGGTCACGCTCGCGGAGTTGTTGTCCCACCGGGCGGGTCTCGCCGCGATGGACGCCCCGCAGACGAGCGTGCTCGACCACCACGCCGTCGCCGCCGCCCTCGCCGCGCAGGCTCCCAACTGGCCGCCGGGCACCGCGCACGGCTATCACCCGCGCACGTATGGGTTCCTCGTGGACGAACTCCTGCGCCGGCGGCGTCCCGCGCACACCGTCGGGACGTACTGGCGCGAAACTTTTGCCGAACCGCTCGGACTCGATTTCTGGATCGGCTTGCCGGACGCGGAGACCAGCCGGGTCGCCACGATCTACGCCTCGCGCGCGGGTGGCCCGGCGTTGACCGGAGCGTTCTACGAGGCGCTGGCCGACGAGCATTCGCTCACGCGCCGGGCGTTCACGGGGCCGGCGGGGCTGCACGCCGTCTCCGCGATGAATTCCCCCGAGGCGCGGCGGTCGGCGGTCGCCTCGTTCAGCGGCATCGGTTCGGCGCGTGCGTTGGGGAAGTTCTACGGCATGTTGGCCAACGGCGGCGCGCTCGACGGGCGGACGTTTTTCCCGCCGCACGCCCTGGCCTGGATGAGCGCGCTGCAAACGAGCGGACCCGACCGCGTCCTGTGCCTGGACACGGCGTTTTCGGCCGGATTCATGCAAGACCCGGTGGACTCGGAGGGGCGGAAAACACGACAGCTCTTCGGTCCGTCGTTGCAGGCGTTCGGGCAGCCCGGCGCGGGCGGCGGACACGCGTTCGCCGATCCGGAGCACAAAGTGGCGTTCGCCTACCTGATGAATCAGATGGAACTCGGCGTGCTGCCCAACACGAAGTCGCTGTCGATGGTGGGCGCGCTCTATGGGTGAGGTCGCTATCCCTCGCGTTCGCGCACCCAGCGGATCGCGTAGTGCTGCAACTCGACCGCGTTGCGGAAGTTCATCTTCTCCTTGATGCGCGCCCGGTAGGTGTCCACCGTCGCCACGCCGAGTTGGAGCGTCGCGGCGATCTCGCGCGTCGTGCGTCCGAGGCCGATCAATTCGAGCACTTCCAGTTCGCGGTCGGTCAGCCGGTTGATGGGCTGCGAATATTCCTTCGCGCCGCCCGCGCCGCCGTTGCCGCCGCCGGTCGTCAGGCTGCGCAGGAAACCGGCCGTCATTTTATCGGACAGATACACGTCGCCTGCCAGGATGCGCCGGATGGCCGACACCACTTCCGCCGCCGGCTGGCGCTTGGTGATGTAGCCGTTCGCGCCCGCCCGCAACGAACGCTCGGCGTAGAGCGATTCGTCGTGCATCGAGAGCACCAGGAGCGGGATT
>CAZZYS010000279.1:2456-6154 GCA_964658285.1 uncultured Verrucomicrobiota bacterium | reverse complement strand
GAAAGTGTGTGAGAAGGTTCTGAACAGGCCGTTGCGGCCGGTCGTCCTGTAAGGTCCTGATGGCTCTCCGAGCCAGTCCCTAATTTCTCTGGAAGGCGCTTCATGCGCACGGAGGTCATCCGAGCCAAAATAGGGACTGGCTCGGAGAGCCATCCCTACCTTGGTTGGAACGCCTGCGGCGGGCTTCCCACGCGCTTTCTCAGGCGGCGACCGGCACCGGGGCCCTCGCCTCGATGGCGGCGACCGCGCGCCGGGAGCTGAGCTTCACCCAGACCCATGCGCCGCCGACGTACACGAGCGCCAGCATCGGGATCAGGACCCCCTCCCAGGACGGATACAACCCCAGCCAAGTCCCCATCCAGGTCGGCACGGTCAACCCCTTGATCGAATGGATCGGCAGCCAGCCGACCGTCTGGAAAAGACGCGCCGTGGACCCGAAGAAAGTCACCATGATCGACACCACGAGCACCCCGGTGACGACCAGGAGCTTCCGGTAAGGCAGCTTGGCCCCGAAAACGAAGATGCCCACGCCGATGGCCGCGATGAACGCGGTGCCCAGCAGCACGCCGACCACCACCGGCCAGGCGCTGCCCTCCAGCAGCAGCGACTGCATGAAAAGCGTGGTCTCGAAGCCCTCGCGGTAGACCGTCAGGAAGCCGACGCCCAGCAGCGCAAGCCATTCCCAGCGGTCGGTCGCGGTTTGCCGTGATGCCTTGGAGAGCGAGCGCAGCTTGGCGTTCCAGCCCACCCAATAAAACTTGTGGAACACCCAGTTCGTGACCATCAGCAGGATGACCACCGCCAGGACCGAGATCACCGCCTCCAGCTTCTCGCCGTAGCGGGCGAGCGACTGGATCAGCGTCTTGGAAAGCCAGAACGTCACACCGCTGGCCGCGATGGCCAGCCAGGCCCCGGTGCTGACCCAGCGCCGCGTGCCCTGCTGCTCGACCCCGCGCATCCCGGCGAGAAGCGCCGCGAGGATGACGATGGCCTCCAGCCCCTCCCGCGCGATGATGGTGAACGCCGTGAAGCTGATCGTGGCCGGCGAGACGGCGACCTTGAGGATCGCCACGCAGGCGTCCATGTTCTTGAGCGCGCGGTCGTAGCCGACCGTGAGTTCCTCGACCGGGGCCGCGCGGTCGAGCAGCGCCTTGATGCCGGGGCTGCCGTCGGTGCCGTCGATGAAACTGCGCTCGGTCGTGTGGGCCAGGTCCGGGTTGCGGGGCAGCACCCGCACCTCGATCTCGGAATCGAACGACGTGTAGGCATCCAGGCGCAGCGACTCGGCTTCCTGCCAGTGGCCCGCCTGCGCGGCGGCCAGGGAATTGCCGAGGGCCTCGCGCACGTCGAGGGCGGTTTCCTCGACGATCTGCCCCTTGTCTCCCGAGCGGCGGGCGCTCAGCCCGAAATCACCTTCCAGAATCTTGACGACCTCGTTCGCCGAAGACTCGACCACGGACAGGTCCGCCATCTGATCGACCTGCCGGGCCAGGGCCGCGAGCTTGGTCACGAGTTCGGCGTGGTGGGCCTTGTACGGCGCGGCGAGGTCCCGCCGCCACGTGGGCGCGAGTTCGTTCACCAGACCCTGCGCCTGCTGGATGAACTGCACGCCTTCCTGGTATTCGAGCGGGATCAGGACCCGGCCGTTCTCCACGCCGTTGCGGTATTCCTTGGGCACGACGCTGACGAAACGCACCAGCAGTCGCTCCAACCGGGTCACGTCGGCGGGCTTGAGCAGGTTCGGCAGCGTTTCCTCCAGGCCGTCCCGCCAGGAAGCGAGCTTGGCCACCGACTCGTCCGACGTGTACGGGGCCGTCAGGACCGGCAGCGAACCGCCCGGGGTTTCCGCCGGCTTGAGACCGGCCGCTTCCAGGATGGACGCCGGGAACTGGCTCAACACCTGGACCTCCGAGAGGCTCGCCGCGAGGAACGCTTCGTCCACGCTGTCGCTGGCGATGGCGCGCTGCAAGCCGTCGAGCAACTGCCGGACCCGGGTGACCTGCCAGGCGACGTATTCCTTGGCCAGGGCCTCCGTCACGCCGGGCTGGCTCGCTTCTGCCGGCGGCTGTTGCAGGAGCAGCCCCCCGTCGTCGGCGTTGGCGAACTGGGGCAGCGTGATCATCACCCGCCAGGCTTCCGCCTGGGCCGAGCGTCCCGCCCGTTGGTGGTCCAATACTTCCAGCGCCGCCGCCTGCTGCATCGCTCCACGGGTCGCGCCGAGCAGCGCTGCCAGGTGTTCCTTGGAATCCGTCTGGAAATCCACGGGCAGCAACGCCGCGGCGGCCGGCACGGTCAGGTCGGCCCGCAACGCGGTGGCGAGCCCCTGCAACTCGGGCACGGTTTGCGGCGGCACGTCCCCGCCGTAAATGTCGAGCAGCGCGGTGTCGATGCGGTCCTTCAGACCATGGAAGTCGTCCGTCTGGTCGGCCAGCGCACACCGGCCGACGCTCAGGGTGGCGAGCGCCAGGAGCGCACACAGGGTTCTTTTCATTTTGGGATCGATCTAAAGTCTCACTAAGCTCCGCCGCAGGCGGTCGTAAACAAGGTAGGGATGGCTCTCCGAGCCAGTCCCTATTTTTGACTGTATAAACTTACCCAACCTTTCCACGTTCCTTTCCAGAAGAAAATAGGGACTGGCTCGGAGAGCCATCCCTACCTTGTTTGGAACGACCGGTCGCAACGATCAAAGGTACGGCTTGCGTGGCACCTGCACGCCGAGCACGGCCGCCGCCAGCTTGATCTGCGGGGCCAACTGGTCGCTCATGCTCTTGGCGTGCTGGGCCATTTCCTCCAACTCCACGCGGCTGAGCCTGCCGTGAGCCTGACGCGCCCGCTGGTCGCGGGCGTCGGCCTGGTCGATGTAGGCGATGATGTTGTCGTACTCCGCTTTCAGTTGGCGGGCAAGCGCCGGGTCTTTTTGTGTCAGGCCGGGCTCGATGGTGTTGTAGGTCAGGCGCAGGCTGCTCATGATGCCGCGCATGTCCTTGACGCGGCTCTCGGAGATGTACGCCGACGCCGACGGGCTGTAGAGCGAGTCGCGCAGGTCGTTGAAGTAAGTGTTGAACGTCGGCGTCATCCACACCAGGGCGCCGATGCACTCGTCGAGGCGCGGCTGCCAGGCGTTGCACGAGGCCACGAAGAGGTCGCTTTCCCGGGCGGCGTCCTTCGCGGCGGCGAGCGCGACGTTGGCGCGGGGCAGGTACTTGAGGTTGAGCGCCTCGGCGGCGGCGGGGTTGAGCTTCTCGACGAACACGGCTTTCGCCCCGTACAGGCACGGCTCGATCACGAAGTGAAACAGGTTGCCGTCACGGTCCACGATGGTCGTGCCCGACGCGTCGCGCACGACCACCGGGGCCACGGGCGTATCGGTCGAACCCTGGCTCTTGGGGACGCCGGAATCGAAATAAATGTCGTAGGCGACCAGTTCCCGCACGCCTGCCGCGATGCCCTCGATGGTCTCGTAGCCGTTCATGTGCAGGTTCAGGTAGTCGCCCTGCATCTTCTTGACGAGGCCAAGAAGTTCCGGGCCGCTGGCCAGGGCGGCCTTGTTGTAGTCGCCGCCGTTGGCGTCGATGATTTTCTGGTACGCCTCGGCGTTCGCCTGGAAATCGTGGGCCGCCGCGTCCACCTTGCCCGCCTGTTGCACGAGGTACGACTTGACCGCCCCGAGCGACGATCCCGTCTCGGCGGAGGCGGCG
>CAZZYS010000279.1:0-2356 GCA_964658285.1 uncultured Verrucomicrobiota bacterium | reverse complement strand
GCTCCCTCCGCGTTGCGGTGCATTTGCTCGGAAATGCTTGCGGTGGGCCGTACCCCCTTTATAGCGCGGAATGGCGCGGCCGACCCGCCCGGGATTGCGGTGGGTTAGCGGTGCGTTGCACCCCGCAACGCCGCGCCGACGGCTTCCGACACGACCTCGCGTGCCACCGCGGCCACGGCCACCGCCGCCCGGCTCTGGAAACGGGCGGGATTGCGCAACAAATTGATCTCCCGCTGCGGGGCGAAATCGCGCAACGACACGAAAGCACAGCCCTTGCCCTGCTCGTACGGGACGGCCATCGCGGGCAGCAGCGACACCCCCTGGCCGGCGGCGACCATCGCCACGATGGTGGAAAGCTGCACGGCCGGCAGGCCGGTCCGGGGAGGAATTTTGTGGCGGCGGCACCAGCGTTCGATCTGCTGCGACAGACAATGGCTTTCCTCCATCGAAAGCAAGGTTTCGCCCCGCAAGGTCTCGGGCGAAGCGGCCTCCTCCCGGGCGGCGGGATGCGCCTCCGGCAGCATCAGCAGCAGCGGCTCTTCCAGCCAGCGCTCGCGCCGGGTGCCGGACGCGCTGCGGCAGGTGGAAACCAGCGCGAGGTCCAGTTCCCCCTGGTCGAGCGCCCGCACCAGGGGCTCGGTCATGTCCTCGCGGATTTGCACGGTGACCTTGGGGTGGGTTTCCGTGAGCGTGCGGAGCAGGGAACGCACGATGTACGGCGCGACGGTCGGGATGATGCCCAAGACCACCACCCCGGCCACCTGTTCATGGCACTCATCGACGGAGAGTTGGGCGTCGTGCAGCGTCGTCAGAACCCGGCGGGCAAAGGGCAGCAGCTTTTGCCCCGCCTCCGTCAGACTCACCCCGCGCGCGAAGCGGTCGAAAAGCGGTTGACCCACTTCCGCTTCGAGCTTCTGGATCTGCTGGCTGAGCGAAGGTTGCGCCACCCGGATGGTCTCGGCGGCGCGCGAGAACCCACCCTCCTGGACGACGGCCAGGAAGTAGCGGAGCTGGTGGACTTCCATAGGCAGGCACTATGGCACGCATAGGGACAAAGTCTTTCCCTATGGAACGGCCAACCCGGATGCTGACGGTGCCTGCCGGACCGTACTTGGCAATCTCCATGCCGGGCCGCCGGCGGGCAACTGACCTAACCGACTAAAACCCATGTTTCTACGCATCGATAAACTCCCCGTCCAACTGCCCGCCTCGCCGGAAGTGGACCCGCTCGCCGCCCGCAACGTCCAGGAACTCCTGGGCGGACGCTTCGGCGAGATGTCCACGTTGATGAACTACACCTTCCAGTCGTTCAACATGCGCGGACGCGACAAGATCAAGCCATACTATTCGCTGATTTCCAACATCGCGGCCGAGGAAGGCGGCCACATCGAGATCGTCACCGCCGCCATCAACTCGCTGCTCAACGGCTCGCGCAAGGACTTCGACGCCTCGGAAAACCCGGCCGATTCGCCGTGGAAGGACCTGCCCGGAGGCACCTTCGGCGGCCACTACATCGCCGCCGGCCAGACGGCGCTGCCGGTGGATTCGCGCGGCATGGGCTGGACCGGCGACAACGTGTTCTCCAGCGGCAACCTGATCCTCGACCTGCTGCATAACTTCTTCCTGGAAGTCGGCGCGCGCACGCAAAAGCTGCGCGTCTACGAAATGACCGAGAACACGACCGCCCGCACGATGTTGGGCTATCTGTTCGTGCGCGGCGGCGTGCACGCCCTGGCCTACGCCAAGGCGCTGGAAACCCTGACCGGCGTCGAGATGAGCAAGATGCTGCCCATTCCGAACATCGGCAACGCGATCTTCCCGGAAGCCAAGAAGTTCATGGACCAGGGCTCGCACCTCAAGCTCTACAAGTTCTCGCCCAGCGACTACACGGACGCGGGCACGATCTGGACCGGCACGGCCCCGGCGGCCTACACCGAAGGGTTGGGTGGCAGCGACAAGCTGGAGTTCGTCGATGCGCCCCCAGCGGGCGGCGACCTGTCCCACCTGGCGGGCATCGCGTCGAGCTTCGCGCCGAACTACGCGCCGGAGGAAATCTTTGAGATTGCTTCCAAGCTCTATCAGAAAGCGAAAGACCTCTAGTCCCGGCCCCCACGCCAGAGCGTAGGGTGTATCAGCGCCCGTGACAGCAACCCCGTCTCCAGAAAGGACGGGGTTGTTTGTTTTCGGTCGTTAAAGCGTTTTTTGTTGCTCGTAGTGGCAACGCAGCGGGCAAACACCCTTTCTCTGTCATCCTGAGGCGCAGCCGAAGGACCTCGCACCAAGGTACCCGCCTGGCCTTCGCCACACGTCCGACCAAAAGTGGGAGGGACGTGGGTACCACGGGGGGAGGTCCTTC
>CAZZYS010000278.1:5328-6156 GCA_964658285.1 uncultured Verrucomicrobiota bacterium | reverse complement strand
CGCCCATGCGACGGCTATTGATCGGGGTCTGTCTGGCGGTGTGTGCCTGCGGCGGTGGCGCGCGCGCCGCCGGGCCGGAAGCGGACGGCTTCACGCGCGGCAACGCCCTCTACGCGGAAGGCAAGTTCACCGAGGCGGTCAACGCGTACGAGACGCAGGCGCATCGCGGCAGGTACGGCGCGAACCTGTTCTACAACCTCGCCGACGCCTATTACCGTCTGGGGGACCGTGGCCATGCGATCCTCAACTACCAGCGAGCCCTCTTGCTGGAACCGGCGCACGCGGAAGCGGCGGCAAATCTCGCGTTCGTGCGGGGCCGCACGCCGATGCCCGCGACGGAGAGCGGGTTCGCTCACTGGCTCGACGTGGACCATTGGACCTGGCTGGCTGCCGCCGGCGGCTGGCTGGCGATCCTCGGGCTGGGGGCCGCAGTTTTTCGGTCACGCTCCCGCTGGGCCACGCTGACGGCAGGGGTCGCGGGCGCGGTCGTGTGCGCGGGATCGTTGTGGGTTCTCCACGGACTGGACGGCGGGACGAAAAACCCGGCCCGGGCGGTGGTGCTCGCCGACGACACGCGGGCGCTCTACTCGCCGGCGGACAACTCGAAGGTCGTCCTCACGCTGCCGGCGGGCGGCGAGGTCCTGGTCCTCTCCGAGCAGGGAGCGTGGAATTACGTTCAACTGGGCGACGGATCGCGCGGCTGGGTGTTGGCCGAGCGCGTGGAGAAAGTCGTTCCACCCGCCGCGCGAGGTTGAAACTTTTTTCGTTTACTCGTAGCGGCAGGGCAGCGGGCAAACACCTTTTCTCTGTCATCCTGAGGCGCAGCCG
>CAZZYS010000278.1:0-5318 GCA_964658285.1 uncultured Verrucomicrobiota bacterium | reverse complement strand
ACGAGTACCTTGGTGCGGGGTCCTTCGGCTGCGCCTCAGGATGACAGAAGGGTTAGGAGGTCACGCATGTGACCACAGGCAGACGAAGACGCGGTAGGTCGGGCTCACGGCTCGACCGAATACGTCATGGTCGGGATCAGTCTGGCGCGCCGCGCGGCCGGATCGGCCGGGAAGAAGCCGGCCAGTTCCTTGCGGTCGGCGAAGGCACGGAAAAAGTAATCGTTGAGCAGGGCGTCGAACTGCGCCGCGCCCAACGTCTCACGGGCTTTCCCGAGGAAGCCCGCCGCCTCCTCAAGATTCTGGTGCTGCAACGCGACCGCCGCGGCCGTCAACCACCAGTAACCCGAGGGCACGGGAGCTTTCAATTGTTCTGCCATCTCCGCTTGCAGCTCGCCGTCCCGACCCTGTTCGACGAGCGAAAGGCGCTCCTTGAGGTTGATGCAGTCGCGCAAACTTTCGACCTCGGGTTGGCCGGTGGGAAGACGGTTGAGCGCGCGGCGGAACGTGGCGTCGGCTTCCTGAAAATGACCCAGGTGCCGCAGCGTGTCGCCCCAATGATAAAAAAGCGCCGGGGAGAACGGGTCGAGCTGGCTGGCGATCTTGAAGAAATCGGCAGCCTTCTCGAATTCGCGGGCGCGCGAAAAGTTGAACGCCAGAAGTTCGTTGATCGTGGCGGAATCCTCCGATGATGCCTTGCCGACCGCGCGCAGAAGGTCCGCCTCGACATCATAGGTGTGTTCCAGCCGGGTCGTGAGGCTGGCCAGGTAGAAGTCCAACCCTGGAGGCGATGGCACGTCGGGTTTTTTGAGGGCGGAAGCGAGGCGTTGCGCGCCCTTGAGGTCGCCCGCCTGGTCGGCCGCGAGGGCCTGGTCGAGTTGACTGAGCATCGCGTCGGTCCACACCGCCGCCGGGAGGGACGGCAAGGCTCGTTTGGAGCGTGCTCCGGGGGTTTCCGTCGGCGCTTTGAAATAGAAGACCGTCAACGCCGTCGCACCGCTCAGGAGAAGAAATCCCAACAGGCAAGCCCAGAGCCACCGCGTTCTGAAGCGTGGCGCGTAAAGCGGTGCCGTCCGGAAGGTCACCGGAGGCGTCGGCGCGGGAGGATTCGCCGCGGACGCTCCGGGTGGGGGCGTCTCGTCGTCGGCCACCGCCGGGGGAACGTTCCCTGGCGTGACGGTGGCCTCGGAGGGTGCGCCCGCCGTGCCACTGCCCGTCTTGGAAAGCCGGTGGAACTTGGCCGTTTTCGCTTCGATTTCGGTCGCCGTGGGCTGTTCCTTCTTGGCAATCAGGTCCTGGAGCAACGTACTCAGAAGCTGGATCGTCTGGTCCGGTTTTTCGCCTTCCTCGGGCTCCGCGCCGCCTTTCTTGAAACGGCGCTTCAGACGCAGACTATCCGCATTCTCGCCGGAAGGATCGGCCGGGGCTTTCGAGGGCGTCGGCTCGGAGGCGGTTGGTTGGTCAGGGTCAACACTCATACGGGTCGCAACGCCGGGAGCCGGCACGCTTCCGGCGGCAATCTAGAGGGGGGCCGGAAGACCCGCAACGCATTAAACCAGTTTTCGGAACAGGAGGACTCCCTGGCCCTCCAGGCCCGGCGACGAGGTGGAAAATCGAGGATCGGACACGGTCTCGCGCGTGCCGGCGATTGACGCGCACGGGCCTCGCCGTCATGGTGCGCCGGTGCGGGAGAATCGTTGCATCCATGTCGATCTCGACGGGGCCTGGGAGGGAGCGGCGCTCGGGCTGCGTGCGCTGGACCTGCGGGCGTGGGGGCCGCGTCTGCGGTTCTGCGCGCTGGACGCCGAGATGGAGGCTTTTCTCGCCGAGGCATCGGCCGGGTTGGGCGACGCCCGGTTTATCGTCTACGGGTCCGGCGACTTCCATCATCTGAGCGCGCTCTGGCTGCGGCGCGCCGCCGGGGGGCAGCCGCTGACGCTGGTCTCCTTCGACAACCACCCGGACTGGGATATTCGTCCGCCGAAATGGTGCTGCGGCAGTTGGATCAACCGCGCCCTGGACCTGCCGCGCATCGAGCACGTCGCGGTCTGGGGCTGCGGGAATTTCGAGCCGTGGGGCTGGCACCGCCTCTGGGGCAACCACCGCGACGTGCGTTCCGGCCGGCTGGAGGTGCGTCCGTGGGGAGACGGCCGCCCGGCCGCCGACCAGGCCCGGCCGCACGTCATCCTGCGCGAAAACTGGCGCGAGCGGTTCGCGCGTTTTGCCGCCGGACTGGCGGGGCGGGCGCTCTACGTGACCGTGGACATCGACGGCCTGCGCGCCGAAGACGCGGTGACGAACTGGGAAAACGGGCGGTTCCACGCGGAAGACGTGGCGTGGGCGCTGGGCGAACTTTCCCGTCACGCGACGATCACGGCGGGCGACCTGTGCGGGGCGCGTTCGGACGCGGCTTATGCGCGCCGGGGACAACGTTTCGCGTCGGAGACGGACCATCCGGATTTGCCCGCGTTCGACCGGGAGGCGGCGCGGCGGACGAACGTGCGCAGCTTCGAGACGATCTGGCCGCCGTTGACGGGCGCGCGCTGACCACGGGGTCAGTTCATCGACACCAGCATCACCCCGACCGTGATGAGCAACGTGCCGACGATGAGCGGCAGGGTCAGACGCTCCCGCAAAAAAATACTGGCTCCGAGCACCACGATCAGCACGCTCAACCCCTGGAACGGGAAAATCAGGCTCAAGTCCAGTTTTTGCAGCAGGCCGAGATTGACGAAGAACGAGATCGTCATGCCGACGATGCCCCAGGCAAAAATCCACGCCCGGCGGCGCTTGGACATCCCCTGGCCGGGCGCATCGGTGTCGTGCTCCTCGTCGCCGACGGCCCATTTGAGCAGGAGCTGGCCCGCGACGAGCGTCGCCAGCGCCACGAAGATCAGGAACAGCGCGCGGGGGGTCATAGGCGTGCGTCCAGCTTCGCGTAGGGCTTGGCGACCACCATGAGTCCGGCCACCACGAGGACGATGCCGCACCAGCGCAGGGGCGAGATCGCCTCGCCCAGGAACCACCAGCAGCTCAGCGGCACGAAGACCTGCACGGCGTTGGTCAGCGGGAAGGCGACCGCCAACGGCAACGCGCGGATCGCGTACATCCACGAAAAAAAGCTCAGCAGCGTGAAAACGATGCTCAGCCACGTCCAGCCCGAACTCAACCCGGTCAACCCGAGCCACGGCATGGGCGAGGGCAGGTTGGCCGTGCTGGTCGCGCCTTTCTTCAGGAGCACCTCGGCGGCCGTCCCGGCGAGGATGCAGAGACCGATTTGCGTGAACGGATGGAGCAAAAAGGAGACTTTTTTGACGGGCACGGACGGCATCAAGGCGTGGGACGAGGGTCAGGCGGTCGGCGAGGCACCAAGATTGTAGGACATCCGCACAAACGCAATGCCTGTTCCCGTCCCGTCTTGCGTTCCGGATATCACACGCCGGGCGGACCGTCGTGCCGGTGGCCGCTGGGGAGATGCGGGTGGGCGTGGACCACGCCGGAGGCGTGCCGGTGACGATGCCGGTAGAGCAGGTGGGAACGCAGCAGCAGCGCCTCGTCGTGCAGGAGCGTGTCCGGCGGCCCGTCCGCGACGATGCGGCCCGCGTCGAACACGATGCAGCGGTCCGCGATCTCGCCCACGATGGGCAGTTCGTGCGTGGCGGTGACGATCGTTTTCGCGCCCGGGTTCTCGGCCAGGAAATCGATGGTCTGGCTCTGGCTTTGGGGGTCGAGCGCGGCCGTTGGCTCGTCGAGGAGCAGCACGTCGGGGTCGAGGATGAGCACGCTCGCCAGAGAAACGCGTTTTTTCTCCCCACCGGAGAGCCGGTGAGGGGCCCGGTCCTTGAGGTGTTCGATGCCCATGTTTTGCAGGGCAAGGTGCACACGCTCGATGATTTCGGCGCGTGGCCAGCGCAGTTGCAACGGGCCGAAGGCCACCTCGTCGAACACCGTGGGGTTAAAAAGCTGCACGTCGGGATTCTGGAAGATGAGCGCCACGCGGCGGCGGAAGGCGAAGGCGAATTTCTCGTCGGCGAAAGCGTCCTCCGTGACGGCCGCGCCCTCGAAACGCGCCGTGCCGCTCGCGGCGAAATACAGTCCGGCCAGCACGCGCAGCAGGGTGGATTTGCCCGATCCGTTGGCCCCGAGGATGGCCACGCGCTCGCCCTGGCGGAGGTCGAGGGTCACGCCGTCGAGCGCGGTGACTTCGGGATAACGGTAGGTGAGATCGCGGAGTTCGTAGAGCACGGCGGCGTCATCCTTTCACGAGCAGCCCAGAACCGCCACGACGGCGAAGCCCGCCAGCGCCACCGCGTCGCGGGCGCGGAAGCGGGAGTTTTGAAGAAGATACACCTCCCCGCGAAAGCCACGGGACTGCATCGCCAGAAACACCTCGCCGCTCAACGCGAGGCTGCGTCCCAACAGCACCCCGGCCGTGGCCGCCGCGATTTGCCGGCGTTGCGTCCGGTCCAGGCGTCCGACCTGCCGGCTGCGCCTCGCCTCGAAATAATCGCGCGCCAGCCAGAGCAACAGGAAAATGTAGCGGTGCGTCATGCCCAGGATCACCACCGCGACCTGTGGCACCCGGAGAACGCGCAACGCCTTGAGGAGATGCGCCCACGGCGTCGTCAGCACGAGGACGGCCGCGAGCGTCGCGGTGGTTTCCGCCCGCGCGACCAGCCGCACCGCCGTCAAGGCACCCGGGGCGGTGACGTTCCAACCGGGCACCGGCAGCGTGCAAAGCGCCGGACCCGGCGTCAGGAACACGGCCGGCAGAGCGATCAGGCCGGTGAACGCCAGCACCCCGATCCACACCCGCAGCAGCGACGCGCGCCACGACACCCGCGACAAAGCCGCCAGCGCGACGGCCACCGCGAAGAACGCTCCCACCACCGCGAGCCGGCGCGTCCCCGCCGCCACGAGGATGAGCGCGAACACCCCGACGATCTTGACGCGCGGGTCCAGCCCCTGCATCAAACCGTGGCGGCGCGCCGTTTCGTCGGCGTGTGACGCGTGGTCGAGCGTCTCCGCCAGCGCGGCGACGTTGCGTTCCAGGAAACCGGCGCGCGTGCTCAAACGAGGGTCGCCGGGGGCGGGCGGTTGGGACGGAAACGACCGGCGCACCACCCCGCGATCAGCCACGTCAGCAAAATCAGGCCGACGCCGAACATGGCCGAGAGAATGTAACCGAAAGGCCGACTCTTCAGGAAAGCCGGTGCGTAATCAGGCATCGGCGCGGTCCACACCGAGGCGAGGCGTTCCAGGCCGCTCGGCACCACGGCCGGCGGCGCGACCTGGCCGGACGCGGCGGCGATCTGTTGGCG
>CAZZYS010000277.1:0-6186 GCA_964658285.1 uncultured Verrucomicrobiota bacterium | reverse complement strand
CCCGCAACCCGCAACGCGCCGCGAGGCGCACCGCAACAGCGCGCCGCGCGCTCTCCCCATGCCCCAGAAAATCCTCCTCGCCACCCGCAACCTGCACAAGACCCTGGAAGTCCGCGCCATCCTCGGCTCCGGCTGGAACGTCGTCGATCTCCTCGGCCGCCCCGACCTGCCGGAAGTCGATGAAACCGGCCTGACTTTCGCCGACAACGCCGCGCTCAAGGCGATGTTCGGCTCGAAGAACTTCCCCGGTGGCTGGGTGCTCGCCGACGATTCCGGCCTGGAAGTGGACGCGCTCAAGGGCGCGCCGGGGGTGTTCTCGGCGCGTTACGCCGGGCCGGGCGCGAGCGACGAGGCCAACCGCCAGCACCTCGCGCGCGAACTCCAGCGCGTCGTCGGCCCCACCTACGCCCAGCCGCAGACGGCGCGTTTCCGCTGCTGCATCGCGGTGGCCTGGGACGGGGAAATCGCCAAACAGTTCGACGGCACGGTGGAGGGCGCGGTCGTTCACCCGGCGCGCGGAGAGGGCGGGTTCGGGTACGATCCCGTGTTCGTGCCGACGGGTTACAAGGAGACGTTCGCCGAACTGCCCGCCGAGGTGAAAAACCGGCTCAGCCATCGCGGCGAAGCGATGCGCAAGACGGTGGAATTTCTCCGCAAGATCGCCGCCTGAAAGCCCGGCGCTCAGGCAATCTTTTGGGTCTTGCCGACACCCGACACGGCGAGATGGCGCTGAATGCATTCGTACACCTCGGCGGAGGCGGGCGACAGGCCCGTGAAGTCGATCCGGAAACACAGGCCGGCGCTTTCGCGTTCGACGATCAGGCCGGATTGCACGGCCCGGGGAAGCCGCCGGAGGTATTTTTTGCCGTCCCGGAGAACGACCAGCACCGGACGCCAACCGTCCTGCGCGTGGTACACGAGGCCATCGACGGTCGGCTCGACCAGCGGAGCCCGGTCCACCCCGGCCACGTCTTCCCAGACGATCCTCGGCAACGCCCGCGGATGGTAAGCAACACCTTTCTTATCGACCCGGATGACGGGCCTGCGCAAAGCGAGGACCGCGACGGCGGCCAGCAGCGGCGGACCCAGGAAGATGCCCGCCGTGACGAGCAGATCGGCGTGCAACACGAACCGGGCAAACGTTCCAGCGACCGCCGACACCACCAGCAGCGCCAGCGAGAAAGGTCGAGAGGCGTAGACTGAACAGGTCATCGGGAGGCGGCGGTCGCCTCGGAAGCTATGCCACGGAGGCGGCGGATTGCACGCGGAAACACCGCGCCAGCGCGGCGGTCAGGGCTCCGACATCGCCCGCAGGCACGCTGACGACCCCGCGCACGCCTTCCAGCCCGCAGGCGTCGCTGGCGATGACGGGCACGCCCGCCGCCACCGCTCTCAGCAACCGCCGGGGCTGGTGTTCCACCCACGCGGGCAAGACGACCGCGCCGACCCCCGCCCAGGCCGGTTGTGCGGGAACGGTTTCCACCCCTTGCCAGCACCCGGCCCCTTCGAGCAGCGGCCCGCCGAGTTGCACGCGAAGCCCCAGTTCACGCGCCGCCGCCGCGAGTTCACCCGCGCCCTTGCGGCCCAGCGTGGACGCGGGGAAAAGCACGTCGCGCCCCCCGGCTGGTCTGACCGCCGGTGCCGCCGGGATTTCCCACGCGAGCTTGCCCGCCCGGTGACCCGCGATCCGGGCGATGGCGGCGTGCGGGGTGACCCACTGCCGCGCGGCGGCGAGCGCGGCGGTTTCGTCGGTCACCAGCGAGGCCGGGGCGCGAAAATCCGCCAGCGTGCGGCTGTCCGGCCAGCGGGACGCGGCGCGGTCGAGCGTGGTTTGCAGCGCCCCCAGGGGTAGTCGCGTCATCAGAACGTCGAACGTCCGTCCACCCAGCACACCCGCGCGCCAGAGGTGCGGCAGGAGCGTCTGGCTGACCACCAGACCCGACGCCTCCGGCGGCAACCCGCGTGCGAAACGGGCCGCCAGCGCCCGGTCGAATCCCAGCAACGTCCGCTGCCGTTCCGCGCCCTGCGAGGCCAGGCGGCGCGACTTCCAGGAACGTTGCAAGGTTTCCCAGGGGGCCTGCCGCACGCCCGCGAATCCACCCGTCTCCCAGCGGTATGCGCCGAGCCGGAACCGGCGGCCGTCGAGCGGCAAAAACAAATGGTCGGCCGGCTGACGATGCTCGCGCAGGTATTGATCGAACTCCGGCCACCACGCGTCCACCAGCCACGCGGTGACGCCCTCCGATTTGGCGTCCGTCGTCCCCGGATGGCGGAAGCAGGTGACGATCCCGCACGTCTCGCAGCTTTCCACCGCCGGCAGGCTCGTCTCCGGGAAGTCAGACGCGGGAGCAGCGACCCGCGCGCAGGTGAGCCCCGCCGCCTCGACCGGGGCGAGTGCGCGCAGACGGACGACGAGTTCGCGCCGGGTGAGACGGACCTCCAATCGACAATCCACCGGCGGCCGGAACCGCAGGTCCACGTAATTCCAGAACACCGTCGCATCACGCCCGACCTCCGCCATCGACCCCGGCACGCGGCGCGAATGCGCGTGGCGTTCGACGATCTCGCACCCAGCGTCCAGCGCGGCGGCGTAGAGCGCGTTGGAAAGCTGACAGAGTCCGCCGCCGATGCTCGGGACGATGCAGCCCTCGCGCAACTCGCGTCCGGCGGCGAATCCGCGTCCGCGCGTGGGCCGCCCGACGTGCCGCCAGAAGCTAAAAATCTGTTCGTCCCCGATACGCAGACCGTCCAGGCAGGCCGCCGCCACGCGCAGGTTTTGCACCTTGCCTGCCTGCAAAGCCGCTTCCGCCGCGACCGCGCTCGGGTACAACGCCGTGCGGGATTCCGCCAGCACAGGGCCGTCTGTCTCGTGGCCCGCCGCCATGATTTCCAGCCGCCGCACGTCGCCGCGCGTCGCTTCCCGCCACGCGTGCCGGGTCCGGAACACGGCGGTTTTCAGCCAGAACAACCCGGCCTGCCAGCGCGTCGGCAACGCGCGTTCGGGGTGGGGGGCGAGAACTGGCATTGCACGGAAGATTATGACACGGGAACGTGCGACACAATCCTTGTTGCAGGTCGCGTGCCGCTTGCGGACGGCCTACACCGCTTCTCAGAATAGGTGAGGTGGAAGCGAGCGCCATCCACCGCCGGTTTTGAACGCATCAGCCAGCTTGAGAAACGGTGTAGCCCGGTGGAATCTGTCCGCATGACCCGTTACCTCATCACCGGGGCCAACCGCGGCCTCGGTCTCGAATTTGTCCGTCAACTGCTCGCACGCGGAGATTCCGTCATCGCCTGCTGCCGCGAACCGGACTCCGCCAAGGCGCTCCAGGAACTCGTCGGCGCGGCCGGCGACCGCCTGACCGTGCGCGCACTCGACGTGACCGACCCTGCCGCCATCGACGACTTGCCCGACGACCTGCCCACCGTGGACGTGCTCATCAACAACGCCGGGATCGCGGCGGCCGAGGAGGCGTTCGGCTTCTTCGACGCCGGGACGATGGCGCGCGTGCTTTTCGTCAATTCGGTCGCGCCGATGCTCGTGACGCAGGCCATGACGCCCGTGCTCGAAAAGGGCAAACAGCCGAAGGTCGTCTGCATCACCTCCGCGCTCGGGTCGATCACCCGGGCCGAGGGGTTGAGTTTTGGCCTGAGCTACGGGATGAGCAAGGCGGCGCTAAACATGGGCGTCAAGAAGCTGGCGTCGGAGTTGAAGGGCCGTGGCATCGCGCTCGTCGCCCTGCATCCGGGTTGGGTGCAAACCGACATGGGTGGTGCGGGCGCGCCGCTACAGCCGCCGGATTCGATCCGCGGGATGCTGGAGGTGATCGATAAGCTGACGACGGCTGACAACGGGCGGTATCTGACGTACGCGGGCGAAGAGTTGCCGTGGTAGCTTACGCGCCGCGCAGCGTGTCGTAGCCGAGCTTGCCGATGATGGCTGCCACGACCGCGAGAAAAAACCACCGCACGAACCGGCTGCCGCGCAGGATCGCCAGCCGGGTGCCCGTCAGCGAGCCGAGGATGTTGCAGGCCGCCATCGGCAGGGCGACCGCGTAGAGCACGTGGCCGGTCACCGCGAAGTTGCCGAGCGCGGAAAAGTTGGCGGCCGAATTGACCAGCTTTGCCGCCGCCGAGGCCGCCAGGAAGTCGAAGCCGAACAGGCCGACGAACGCGAAAATCAGGAAACTGCCCGTGCCCGGTCCGAAGAACCCGTCGTAAAACCCGACGAGACCGCCAACCGCCGCGCCGATCCACCGCTGCTGCCCGGGACCCAGGCGCGGCGCGTGCAGAGAGCCGAAATCCTTGCGCACGAAGGTGTAAACCGCCACCGAGGTCAGCAGAGCGATCACCAGCGGACGCACCAACGCCCGGTCGAGCAGACCGGCCGCCTGCGCGCCCGCCACGGAGAACACCAGGGCGCTCGCCGTCGCCGCGCCGACGGAACGCCAGGGGATGCGGACGTGGCGCGAATAGTTCCAGGCCGCCGCCGCCGTGCCGCAAAACGCTGCCATCTTGTTGGTGCCCAGCACCGTGGCATACGGCGTGGCCGCCGGCAGGATGATCAGCAGCGCGGGGAGTTGGATCAGGCCGCCGCCGCCGACCACCGAGTCCACGAACCCCGCCAGGAAGGCGAAGCCACAGAGGGCAAACAGTTCGGCGGTCATTCGCCCAGCACTTCAACGACCAGCGCCGTCGTGTTATCCCGGCCGGAACGTTCCAGCGCCTCCTTCACCAGCCGATCCGCCGGAAATTCACCGACGGCGAACTCCGCGATCTGGTAATCGAACAATCCATCCACCAGCCCGTCCGTGCAGAGCACGAAACGGTCACCCGGTTCGCACGCGACGCTGCCGACGTGCGGATCGACGAACTGGTGTCCCGCGCCGAGCGCCTTTTGCAGCACGTTGCGCCGGGGATGGTTGCGTGCCTCGCGTTCGTTGAGCTTGCCGTTGCGAAAGAGCCAGCCGACGTAAGTGTCGTCGTGCGTGACCTGTCGGATGCCACCCTCCCGCGCGGGCAAATAGTAAATCCGGCTGTCGCCGATGTGCGCGAAATGCATCCAGCCCCCGGTGAACCACCCGAGGCTCAACGTCGCGCCCATGCCTTCGGTTTCCTCGTAGGAACTGCCGACGAACATCAGCGCGCGGTGAATCTGCTCGAAGAGTTCCTCCAGCACGTCGGCGTGTCCGGTTTCCAGCCCGACGGCGGATTGCCGGAACGCCCCCGGCAGCAGGCGCGTCACCTTTTCCACCGTGATCCGGCTGGCGAACTCCCCCGCCATCGCGCCCCCCATCCCGTCGCTCACCGCGAACACGAAGTCGGTGTTCGCCGTGGAGGCGTCCCCGATTTTTCCCAGGTAATGCACCTCCTGCGCGTCGAAGCGCAGGCACAGAAAACTGTCCTCGTTGTTGGCGCGCACCTTGCCGCGGTCCGTGCGGCCGGACCATTGCAGGCGCGTGGCGTGGGACGCTCTATCCGAGTGGATGGACATGGGTGTGGACGAGCGGCAGGTCCAGCGGCACGGCGTCGGGATCGGTCACGCCGGGGTCGAGGAGCGTGGCGAACTCGAAGTCGATCACGCAGAAACGACCGGTGCGCTGGTTGTAGGTGATGTTGCGCGCCTCGGCGTCGTCGTGGCGGACGCCGTAGGCGCGGAGTTCGGCGAAGATCTCCCGCGCGCGGTCGGCGTCGAGATGTTCGACGCGGTTGCCGCAGTTCGTCGTGACGATGCGCAACGCCGCCGGATCGCTCTCCAGCAGGCGCGGCACGAACGGGCAGCCGCGCGCTTCGAGATGACGCAGCACGCGTACCTCGTTGCCAAAACGCTCGGCGGCCTGCGGACCCCGGAAAGTCTTGGTCACGCGGCCGTCGTAACCGATGCGGACCAGCGCGCGGAGCGTGTCTTTGACTTCGTGCGGCACCCCCGAACATCCCGGATAAACGGGCAAAAGGCAAAAGTTCGGCCCGGCGGCGGCCGGGCGATGTCACTTTTCCGTTTCCTCCACTGGCCTCCGTCGTGTTAAATGCGACGGCGCAGCCCGGACCCGGTAAAAGGGAAATCAGACCGCAGGGTGGTCCGAATGTGCAGACTCCGTTTAAGAAACCGACCATCCTCAACCCAAAATTTCATGTCGAAGTACAAACTAGAATACATCTGGCTGGACGGCTACGAGCCGGTGCCCA
>CAZZYS010000276.1:0-6190 GCA_964658285.1 uncultured Verrucomicrobiota bacterium | reverse complement strand
CTTCTTTAATCCCTGCTAAAAACTCCTCCCGGCGCGCCCCTACCTCTTCCGGAGGATAGTCATCAAGCTGCGGAACCTCGTCGATAGCCGGTTCTTTGTCGCCCATGACGGGACGATGCCAGAAGCGCAGCATGAAAGCAATCCCGTCACCGCCGAACGGCTACCGCCCCCGTGCGAATGCCGACAACTCCACCGTCAGTTCGTAGTTCAAAAAAGGCGTGATCAGATACACGCCGGGGAAATGGTCCAACGACGCACGGCAGATTTCCTTTGCCAATTCCACGCCCATCCGGCGGCCTTCCGGGCCCTCCTTGCCGGCCATCTTCTCGCGCACGGCGTCGGGGATCAGGATGCCGGGCACCTCGTTGTGCAGGAACTCCGCCTGCCGGCCGTTGAGCAGCGGCCAGACACCCATGAAAATCGGCACGCCCAGGCCCGCCGTGCGCCGGGCGACGGTTTCCACGAGCGCCACGTCAAAAACGGGTTGGGTCATCACGTACTGCGCGCCGGCCGCCAGCTTGCGTTCCAGCCGCGCGATCTGCGCGTCGAGGAATTTGGCGTTCGGGTTGAACGTGCAACCCGTCACGAAACGCGTCGGCTTTTTGACCGATTTGCCGACGTGGTTGAACCCCTCGTTGAGTCGGTTGATGATGCCGATGAGCTGCACGCTCGTCACGTCGTAGACCGACTTCGCGCCGGGATGGTCGCCGACCTTCGCCGGGTCGCCCGTCAGCGGCAGGACGTGCCGGATACCCAGCGCGGCGAGGCCCATCAGTTCGCTTTGGAGGCCGAGCAGATTTTTGTCGCGGCAGGAAACGTGCAGCAGCGGCATGATCTTGTGCCGGGCCTTGAGCATCGCGCCCATCGCCAGATTGCTCACGCGCAGGATGGCGAGCGAATTATCCGCGAGCGTGATGGCGTCGCTGCCCGCTTCGGTCAAGGCGCAGGCTCCCGCGATGAACTTTTCCAGGTCGAGGGTCTTGGGCGGGTCGAGTTCGGTGATGACGACCGTCTTGCCCTGCGCGATGCGGTCGAGGATGCTTTCTTCCTCGGGTTCGGAGGCGGCGGGAGGTGCGTCGCTGACCGTCGGGACGAGCAGCGGGGCAGGGTCCTTCGCCACAAGAAAAGTGCCGGGCGGCGGCTCGATGGGACGCACGAACGCCTTGCTCGTCACCGGGGCGAGGTCGCGCAACGCGGCGGCCATCGCGGCGATCTGCGCCGGACCCGTCCCGCAGCAACCGCCGACCAGACTGACCCCCTGCCCGACCATGTCCCGGGCCACCTTGGCGAAATATTCCGGGGCCGTGTAGTACAGGAACCGCCCCTCGAAGTAGCGCGGATAACCGGCGTTCGGATAGGCCGAAAGCAACTGGCCGGCGGGCAGCGGGACGTGTTCGAGCAGCTTGACGGTGGCGTGCGGGCCGTTGAGGCAATTAACGCCGACGATGGCGGCCCCCGCCTCGCGCAACCGGGCGAACGCCTCGGTGATCGTCGCGCCGCCGGGCAAACGGCCCTCCTCCGAACAGGCCAGCGAACACAGCGCGGGCGTCCCGGGAGCAAGTTCGCGCTGGATTTCCAGGGCGAGGAGGATTTCGTCCAGATCGAGGAACGTCTCGAAGAAAACGAGGTCAACTTCGCCGTCGAGGAGCGCGCTGATCTGTTCGTGGTAGGCGTCGCGGCGGTCGATGTCGCGTTCGCGCGCCTCGTCGGCGGTGAGTCCGAGCGGACCGACGCTCCCGGCGATATAGACGCCGTCGCGTCCGGCGGCGGCGCGTCGCGCGAGGCGGACGGCGGTGGTGTTAAGTTCGCGGGTGCGTCCTTCGAGGCCGTGGCGGGCAAGTCGCGCGGAGTTGGCACCGAAGGTGTTGGTTTCGATGACCCGCGCCCCGGCGTCGAGATATTGGCGGTGGATTTTCGCCACGAGGTCGGGCGCGGAAAGACAGAACTCCTCCAGGCAGCGTTCGATGGGAGCGTCGGCCAGTTCCATCAGGCTGGTGCCCATCGCCCCGTCGCCACAGAGGACGCGGGAGTGCAGTTCGTCGATCAGATCCATGGCAAAAGTGTGCGGGAGATTACGCTCGAAACGGCGAAACCGATACAGGATTCCTGCGGTGGCGCCGCGCGCCGTGGCGGTGCGGCCGGCAGCCGCTCCCGTCACCGCCCCAACCGCTCACGACCGGCGCTCTCGCGCGTGTTGAGCAGGTCTTCCTCGCCCGCCACCACCCGGCGCTTCGGGTCGTAACGCTGCTCGGCCACCTGCGCCAGCAGGGCGAGATGCACCTGCATCCCCGGCGACGCATCGACCCGCCGGATCGACGCGAATAGCCGGGTGTAGTATTCGCGCAGGAACGCCCGCTTTTGCGCGTCGGAACCGGACCGGTCCGCGCGGCGGAGCAGTTCGCCCAATTCCGGGTCGCGGGCCAGCGCCACCGTTTTGGCGCGGCGATACGCGATGCGGATGGCCAGCGGATCGCCGTCGGCCTTTTGCATGGTGCGGTCGAGCGAACGCCCGCGCTGTTTGGTTCCCGTCGTCAGGGAATTGCGGCGGTTGCGGGTCGCACTGCGGGACGTGGTGGCGGGCGGATTCGGGCGGGTGCCGCTCGGGAACAGGCCGGTGTCGCCCGACGAAGGGTGCAAATCGGGCAGGTCGAGGGAGTACGGAGGCGGCTCATTCGCCGGGGGCGCGGGGGCAGGCGCGGGCGTGGTGGCGGGAGCAGCGTCCTCCTGGGCCTCGGCGTTCGGGAAACCGACCGTGCACCACAACACGGCCATCAGCAGGGAAAGAAGGATGCGCATCTCTTTGGGCGTACCCTAGAGAAACGCCGGGAACCGGGCCAGCGAAAAATCCTGGCACTGCGGGCGTGGATGGTAGGGACGCCTGCCCCGCAGTTCTGCTCGGCGATAACCCGGCACGTTCATTGCTACCGGGGAACTTCATGTCTTCGCTCTCTCCGGCCCGGGTTCTGCACGGAGCTTTCCTCGCGGTGGCGATGGCGTTCCTGGCACCCATCGACGCATGGGCTGCCACCGCTCCCTCCCCGCCACCCGAGCCTGCGCACCTCTGGCTCGGTGATCCCGGAACTGACATCAGAACCGCCCGCAGCCGCCGGCACGAGACGCTCGCCGCCTGGCTGCAATGGGAGCGGGCAACGTCGCTCGGCGACTACCGGCGCACGGGCGAAAAGGACCCCGCCTGGGACGCCGATGCCTGCGATTGTCTGAACGCCTACGCGCAGTCGCTCGTGCTGTCGCCCGAGGATGGGAAAACCTTCATCGCCGCCGCCACGGCCGCCTCCCGACGCGCGCTCACCAAGGGCTGCACCGACCCGCTGGTGTACTACGCGACGCTGCGGCTGATCTCGGTTCACCTCGCTCATCCTGCCTCCGAGAATGCCCGGGGCTACGCGGAGGTCGAAGCGAACATGGAAAAAAGCGGCTACTGTGCCTTCCGCAAATGTTTTGCGTCCTTGCGCGCGGCTTCTTTCGCCATTGAGGCCGGCCGGCAGGCGAACCCGGGCGGCGAAACCACCTCCTCCCCGCCGGGCACCGACGCCGGGGCGTCGCTCGACCGCGCCTTGAAGCATCTGGTCGAAGTGCTGCACGATCCATCGGTGCCGCGCGACGGTCTCTTCGATGTCGCGGACAGCCTCTTCGAGTTCGCCCAGGATAGTCAACTGGGGCAGACGAAGATCTTCGTTCCGCTGGAGGCGGAGTTCGCTTCCGGATCGCTCAAAGACGCGCCGGAGACCGCCACTTTGCGGATGGCCGAGGGTTTGTTCTGGATTCATTACGGCTGGCAAGCCCGTACGTCCGGGTGGGCTTCGGAAGTGAGCGGCGAAGGCTGGCACCTTTTCGAAGAGCGTCTGCGCAAGGCGCAAACCGCGCTGGAACGCGCCTACGAACTGGACCCCACCGACCCGCGCATCTGCGACTTGATGATGACGGTGGAACTGGGCCAGGGCGAAGGCCGTGAGCGGATGGAAACGTGGTTTCGGCGCGCCATGAACGCCGACCCGGACAACGTCCGGGCCTGCCACAAGAAAATGTATTACCTGGAACCGAAATGGTACGGCAGCGAGGAGGAGATGCTGGAGTTCGGACGCCAATGCCTGGCCACGGGGAACTGGGCCGCGCGGCTGCCCTGGCTCCTGGAGGACGCGCACATCACGCTCGCCAGCAACCGGAGCGACGCTGACTGGCAGTCGTACTGGAAAGAACCGGCGGTCTGGAAGGACATGCAGCAGCTCTACGAAGCAGCGTTGGAGGCAGACCCGGACTCGACTTGGATCCGCAGCCGTTATGCCAAGGCGGC
This sequence comes from uncultured Verrucomicrobiota bacterium, assembly GCA_964658285.1. Taxonomy (GTDB): domain Bacteria; phylum Verrucomicrobiota; class Verrucomicrobiia; order Chthoniobacterales; family SZAS-18; genus CAHJWO01. Next base: position 1,878 of record CAZZYS010000276.1, on the reverse strand, counting down.
TTTCCTATCGGAACACTGGAAGCTCGCGGACACGTTGTTCAACGCGTTGGGCGAAACGGTGGACCTGCACGCCCTGGATGCAGACCAGAAACGCTACGAGGCCATGCGCAAAACGGTGGCGGAGCATGCCCGGGAAGAATGACGCTCCCGCCATCGCCCGGCTGATCGTCACGCCGCCAGACGGCGACGTTTCATCCGCGCGAATTTCTCCGCGATGAGGGCCGCCAGCTTCGGCGTGACGCCCGGGTCCGGCAGACGTTCGAGCACCTCGTGCAAAAATCCCTGCACGATCAATTACTGCGCGGATTTCCTGTCGATACCGCGCGCCAGCAGGTAGAACATTTCCTCCGCGTCGATGTACCCCGAGGTCGCGCCGTGGGTGCAGCGCACCTCGTCGGCGAGAATTTCGAGGCCCGGCATCGAGTTCGCCTCGGCGTCGTCGCTGAGCATCAGGTTGCGGACCTTCTGGTAGGCGTCGGTGTGCTGAGCTTTCGTTTCGACGCGGATCAACCCCGCGAAGATCGTCTTCGCCGTGTCGGACAGCGCGTTCTTGTAAAGCAGGTCACTCGTGGTGTGCGGCTCGACGTGATCCTGGTAGGTCCGCTGGTCGAATTCCTGCGTTGTATCGGCCACCGTCGCCGCCAGCATGTCGCTGCGGCCACCGGTGCCCACGAGCCGGCTCAGGCTCTCCAGCCGCGCGTAGGAAGCGCCGAGATTCAGGTGCAGGCTCAGGGCGTTGGCATCGCGCTCGACCGACGTGGAATTGATCTGGAACGACACCACCTTCTCGCCCCAGTTCTGCGCGCAAAGATAGGTCACCTTGGCCCCCGGGCCGACGATCAGATCGTTGACCGCGCACGCGAAACCGTTCTCCTCGGCGCGGTCGCTCTCGAAGTAATCCACGAGCGTCACCTTGCTGCCCGCCTCGGCGATGATGAGCGTGTGCGGGAAGGTCGATCCGCCCTCGCCGCTCAGCCAATGGAAAACTTCCAGCGGCAGCGCGACCTCGACGTTCTTGGGTACGTACAAAAATGTCCCGGTCCGCACGTGCGCCCGGTGCAGCGCGGCGAACTTCTGCGAACCCAGGATGGCTTCCTGCGCCATGAAATGCTTCTGGAAAAGGTCCGCGTGTTCGGCCAGCGCGGCGTCGAGCGGTTTCCAAATCACACCCTGCGCGGCGAGTTCTGTGGCGTGCGTGCGGCGGTCAAGCAGCGTGTCGTTGGCGAACACCATCCGGCCCGCGACTTTCTCGTTGCCCTGCGAACGGCCGATGAGTCGTTCGCGGGTCGCCTCGTCCACCGGTTGCGGCGGAGTGTAGTGGTCCAGCGCGATCTTGCCTAGGGAAGCGAAACGCCACGCCTGCTCGGTGCGCGCGGGCATGGACATCGTCTCAAATTGCGTCCACGCGGTACGTTGCATTTCTTGGAACCAACTTGGCAGAGTATCGCCACCAAAGTCCGGCGCGTTCAGCAAGCCGCCGCCGACGCCAGGCGTATGCGAATCAACCGCGATGCGTGCCGCTTCACGGCCCTCGTCGGTATCGGCAAAATCGGCGGTTAGTAAAGTGTCTGTCTGATCGCTCATGTCTTCGTAACGTTCCCTTGGCAGAAAGTCTTGGGACTGCCTCGGAGAGGCATCCCTACCTTGTGACGACCGCCTGAGGCGGTTCTTAACCCACCGAGCCTTCCATTTCCAGATCGATCAGGCGCTTGAGTTCCACGCTGTATTCCATCGGGAACTGGCGCACGAGATCGTTGACGAATCCGTTCACCGCGAGGCTCATGGCCTGTCCTTCGGTCAGGCCGCGCGACATCATGTAAAAAATCTGCTCGGCGCTGACCTTCGACACGCTGGCCTCGTGCTGCATGGCGTTCTTGG
>CAZZYS010000275.1:0-6197 GCA_964658285.1 uncultured Verrucomicrobiota bacterium | reverse complement strand
TGAAGCAACGGCCACCCGTGAGGACGGCGATGTCTTCCATCATGGCCTTGCGGCGATCACCGAAGCCGGGGGCCTTGACGGCCGCGACCTGGAGGGTGCCGCGCAGCTTGTTGACGACGAGGGTCGCGAGGGCTTCGCCTTCCACGTCTTCGGCGATGATGAGCAGCGGACGGCCGCTCTTGGCCACTTTTTCGAGCAGCGGGAGCAGGTCCTTCAGCGAGCTGATCTTCTTCTCGTGGATGAGGATGTACGGGTTGTCGAGGATCGTTTCCATGCTCTCGGCGTTGGTCACGAAATACGGCGACAGGTAGCCCTTGTCGAACTGCATCCCCTCGACCACGTCGAGCGTGGTTTCGATGGACTTGGCTTCCTCGACCGTGATGGTGCCGTCCTTGCCGACCTTGTCCATCGCGTCGGCGATGATCTCGCCGATGTTCTTATCCCAGTTGGCCGAGACGGTGGCGACCTGCGCGATTTCCGTGCGGTCGCTGACCTTTTTGGAAATGCGGGCGAGTTCCGCCGTGATGGCCTCGACGGCCTTGGTGATGCCGCGCTGGAGTGAGGTCGGGTTCGCCCCGGCCGTCACGTTGCGCAAGCCTTCCTTGTAGATGGCTTCCGCGAGCACGGTCGCCGTCGTGGTGCCGTCGCCGGCGATGTCGCTGGTCTTGCTGGCGACCTCACGCACGAGCTGCGCGCCCATGTTCTCGTAGGGGTCTTCCAGTTCGATCTCCTTGGCCACCGTGACACCGTCCTTGGTGATGGTGGGGGAGCCGAATTTTTTGTCCAGGATCACGTTGCGGCCCGATGGCCCCAGCGTGGCTTTGACCGCACGGGCCAGTTTCTCCACACCGCGCAGGAGTGCGTGGCGGGCGTTTTCGTCAAATTGCAATTGTTTGGCTGCCATAATCGTCTGTTGGTTCGGTAGTAAAAGTTTCGGTTGAGGAGTGGGGTGTTAGCCGAGGATGCCGAGGATGTCGTCCTCGCGCATGATCAGATAGCTTTCGCCGTCGATCTTGACTTCGGTGCCGCCGTATTTGCTGATGAGCACGCGGTCGCCGGTCTTGACGGTGAAAGCGATCTTCTCGCCCTTGTCATCGGTCTTGCCGGTGCCGAGCGCGACGACCTCGCCCTCCTGGGGCTTTTCCTTGGCGGTGTCGGGAATGATGATCCCGCCCTTTTTCTGTTCTTTCTCTTCGAGGGGGTGTACGAGAACCCGATCCGCGAGAGGTTGCATTTTGATAGCCATACGTGTGGTTTTTTCTACTGGTTGTTGGGGTGTTTTGCCCGGCGGCAACGCTGGACGGAGAGTCGTCTGGACCATCCGCCGCGAGTTGCCGCCGAGCGAAAAATTGACCGTGATGAGGGTCGGGGAAGACGAGGGGCGAAACCGTTACTTCTGTTTCTTGTCCTCGTCAACCATCTCGAACTCCGCATCGACGACATCGCCTTCCTGCTTGGGAGCCGCCGCACCGGTGGACGCGCCGCCGGTCTCCTCCGCCGTGCTTGGCTGAGGCTGGGCCGAAGCCGCCGCCTGCTTATAGAGGTCGGCGCTGACCTCCTGGAAACGGGTTTCCAAGGTCTCCCGCGCGCTCTTGATCGCGTCGGTGTCGGTGCCTTCGAGCGCCTTGCGGACGCCCGCAATCGCTTCCTCGATTCCGGCCTTTTTGTCGGCGGGCATCTTGTCGCCGAGGTCCTTGAGTTGTTTCTCGCACTGGTAGGCAAGGTTGTCGGCCTGGTTGCGGGTCTCGATGGATTCCTTGGCTTTGTTGTCCTCGTCGGCGTGCGCTTCGGCTTCCTTGCGCATCCGCTCGATCTCTTCCTTGGTCAGACCGCTGGAACCGGTGATGGAGATTTTTTGCTCCTTGCTGGTGCCGAGGTCTTTGGCGGAGACGTTGAGGATGCCGTTCGCGTCGATGTCAAACGTCACCTCGATCTGCGGGGTGCCACGGGGCGACGGCGGGATGCCGTCGAGGTGGAACGTGCCGAGATTCTTGTTGTCGCGGGAAAGCGGACGCTCGCCTTGCAGAATCTTGATCTCCACGCCGGGCTGGTTGTCGCTGTAGGTCGAGAAAATCTGCGACTTACGCGTTGGCACCGTCGTGTTGCGCGGGATCATTGGGGTGGCCACGCCGCCGGCCGTTTCGATGGCCAGCGTGAGCGGGCTCACGTCGAGCAGCAACACGTCTTTCACGTCGCCCTTGAGCACGCCGCCCTGGATGGCCGCGCCGATGGCAACGACCTCGTCCGGGTTGACGCCCTTGTGAGGCTCCTTGTTGACAATAGTACGGGCGGTCTCAATGACCTTCGGCATCCGGGTCATGCCACCGACGAGCACGAGTTCGTCGATCTTGTCGGCGCTGACCTCCGCGTCGCGCAGGCAGTCTTTCACCGGCTTGACGGTGCGGGCGAACAGATCATCGGTGAGCTGCTCCAGCTTGGCGCGGGTGAGCGTTTTCTGGATGTGCTTTGGCCCGGTCTGGTCCGCCGTGATGAACGGCAAGTTGATGTCGTAGGTCTGCGCGGACGACAGCGCGATCTTGGCCTTCTCTGCCTCTTCCTTGATGCGCTGGATCGCGTCCACCTGCTTACCCAGGTCGATGCCGGTGTCCGTCTTAAATTCTTTGATGACCCAATCGATGATCTTGTTGTCCCAATCGTCACCGCCGAGATGGGTGTCGCCGTTGGTAGCGCGGACTTCAAACACACCGTCGCCGATGTCGAGCACGCTGATGTCGAACGTGCCGCCGCCGAGGTCGTACACGGCGATTTTCTCGTCCTTTTTCTTGTCGAGGCCGTAGGCCAGTGAGGCTGCCGTCGGCTCGTTGATGATGCGCAGCACTTCGAGACCGGCGATGCGGCCAGCGTCCTTGGTGGCGTTGCGTTGCGAGTCGTTGAAGTAAGCGGGGACGGTGATCACCGCCTGGGTGATCTTCTCACCGAGTTTCGCTTCGGCGTCCGCCTTCAACTTGGCGAGGATCATCGCCGAGATCTCCGGCGGGGAGTACGATTTCTTCTCGCCGTTGAGATCGATCTCGACCGCCACGTCGCCGTTGGAGGCGCGGACTGTCTTGTACGGGACGCGCTGTTCCTCGTCCTTGACCTCATCGAACTTGCGGCCCATGAAGCGTTTGATCGAGAAAACCGTGTTGGCGGGGTTGGTGACCGCCTGGCGCTTGGCCGCCTGGCCGACGAGGCGCTCACCGTTTTTTGCGAATGCCACGATGGAAGGTGTGGTGCGCGCGCCTTCCGAGTTTTCGAGGACCACCGGCTCGCCGTTTTCCATGACGGCCATACAGGAGTTGGTCGTGCCGAGGTCGATTCCTAAAATTTTTGCCATAAAGTGTGAAATGGGGTTCGCGTTGTACTGAGCACAGGCTGTTCCGGATCAACTTTATTCAAGTAACATACTCGTACTCAGTGCATTGTGAAAATCTTCAAGAAACGCCGTGACACGTCGATGCGCCAAAATGTCCCCATCAACTGTCTCGATGTCGCAGTGGGTGTGACAGATCAACGCCCACCGGAACACCGCTGTGCCCCTCATCGTCCAACTTTCGGATTTCCAAATGCGGGCGAACCGCTTAAATTCCAGTTCCCCCCTACGTTATGGCAATCTCCGACACGGCTCCGGCCGCCGCCGAATCCAACACAAGGACCAAGCCCGCCTTGGTCATCGGCGAACGCGACATCGTCTTTAACTGTCCGAACTGCCAGGGCGAACTCGTCGTGGATCGCGAGGGCGCGGGACTCTCCGTACCCTGCTCCCACTGCGGACATGCGCTCACGATCCCCGACTATCAGCAGGTGCCGCCGTCGCTCGGGGCGATGGCGACCTTCGACTCGCCGGAACCGCCCGCACCGGTGCCTGCCCGTCACTTCGACTTCAACGACAAGCCCCGCGAGCAATTGGAACGGCGCTTCAACGAATTGAAGAACCAACTCAAGGAAAACCGGTCCCAGGACACCGAGATGCGCGGGCACGTCAACCGCGCCACGATTGATTTGCACCGCCTCCAGCTCAAACTCAAGAAGCTCCAGGACCGCCAGGCCGACATCGACGCCGAGATCAACGCCCTCGCCGATTGGCTGGACAACAACGCTGCCTGACCGTCCGGCGCGGGCTCACATCTTCTGGCGAAAGGTCGCCAGGAGCCGCCGCGCGCGTGACGGTCGCGCCGCGAAAGCCGCGTCGTCGAGCGGTACGTTCAGAAATTCGTTGTAGCCCGGGATTTCTCGCAACGCCGGGTCGGTCAGGTCGCGGAAGCCCATCGACCATTCCCCGAACTGACGTTCCGTAATGATGTGCTCGGTCAGCGTGAGCAAACCGCGGTGGCGCGGGTCGTGGTGGATTTTTTCGTGTAAACGCCGCACGGTTTCCTCCTCGCCTTCGAGCACCTGCATGAAATTGCCGGCCTTGTAGAGCAGCATCCCGGTAACGCCCGCGGCAGTGTTGTTGCGCCGACACGTTTCCAGAAGCGCGAGCAGGTCCGAAGTCGAAAACAGGCTCACCGCGGAACTCGCGTAGATCAGGGAAAACAGGGTGCCGACGGGGGCGGGCGCATTCACAGGGTCATTTAAGAGCGGATTCCGTTCCAGCCGCTTCGCCGAACGCGGAAACAGGGAATTCCCCGATGCCCGTCCAGCCATCACCCGATGTAAAAATCGCACGCGTAGACCCCGGGCGCGCAACGCTCCTCGCGCCGGACCGGGCAATTCAGCACGCGCTCGTATAGCTCCCGCTCCAGCCGCTCGATGATCGGGTAGCGCCGCAGGATTTCCTCGATGGGCGAGTGGTGTTCGGTGACGAGCAGGGCGGTGCCGCCGTTCGTCCCGGCGCGCGCCAGTTCGGCCATGTAGCCCTCGGCGTCCCGCAATCGCGCGAAGGCGTTGGTCCGTTCCGCGAGGCCGGGGAACTGGATTTTGCGGCGGTAGTACTCGGCGCGCTGGTTGAAAATGCCGAAAAGCAACTTTGTCGGCGCGGCGAGGCCGTATGTCTGCTGCACGGCCTCGAGCACCTCCACGGTGAAAGATTGGCCGACCCCGGGAAACAGATCCTGCGCGCGGGTGGTCAACCGGTAAAGCATCTCCGGCCGCCCCTTGCCCTTGGCATTGCGCCAGGTGTCCAGGTAGCCCTCTTTTTCCAGGTCGAGGCAATGCTGTTTGACGCCCATGTAGCTCATGCGGAACTGGGACGCCATTTCCTTGACCGCCATGCCGCCGTGCCGCTTCAGGGCGAGCAGGATATCGAGCCGCTGGCTGCGGCCGATGTCGCGGATCAACTTCTGGTTCATGGCGGAACGACGCTCCTCCGCGTTGCGTCGGCCCGGGCGGAAAAGCGCCTCCAACCTACCCCCCGGCACCACGATCTTGCACGCAAAAAGCGCGCGGGTTCAGTTCGTCTTGATCAGCGCGAACGTCTTGCCTTCCGGCCGCTCGACGAAGCACGCGATTCCCCGCGCCGGATCGCCCTTTTTCATGGCCTCGCGGAACGCGTTGACATCCTTGACCGGTTCGTCGTTGACCTCCGTGACGACATCGTGCACCCGGATGCCGGCCCGCGCGGCCGGACTATCGTCATCGACCGCCACGATCACGATCCCGTTCGGCGTCGTGAGGCCCATCCGGGTCGAGACATCCTTGGTCAGCGTCTGGGGCTGCATCCCGTAGAGCGCACTCCCGTCGGGTTTCGGCGGTTCGCTCTCGCTGCGCGCCGCCGGTTCGACAGGATTGTTGCGGGCGGTACGGACCACCTCGGAGGGCAGTTCGCTCGTGGCGACGGTCAGCTTCATGGTGCGCCCACGGCGAAAGACCGTCAGTTGCACGCTCACGCCGACTTTTTTGAGACGGATCTGCTTTTGCAACTCACGGTCCGAACCCACCGGGATGCCGTCTACCTCGGTGATCACGTCGGTGACGTGCAGGTCGCTCTTGAACGCCAAGGTGTCGGGTAAGATGGCGATGACGATCACCCCCTTCTTCACCCCGCTGAAGTACGAGCCGTAGGCTTCGGCCGTCTCAGAGTCGAGCGAGACGATCTTGACGCCGATGTACGGCCGGGTGACACGTCCCTTGGCGATGATCTGGTCGCCGACCTCGCGCAGCATGTTGCTCGGGATGGCGAAGCCGAGGCCGCGGTTGAGGCCGTTGATGAGCGTGTTCATGCCCATGACCTTGCCGTCGAGGTTGACGAGCGGGCC
>CAZZYS010000274.1:3772-6257 GCA_964658285.1 uncultured Verrucomicrobiota bacterium | reverse complement strand
CTGACTGTGCTCATACGTGCCGGGAGCCTCCATCGACAACCGCATGAGCAGCGGGTGGTTGAGGTCCGTCAACTCCAGCCACGACATCGCCGTCGTCAGACGGAAGGTCTGTTCGAGCGCCGGCAACGCGCCGCTGACGAGGATCGCCGTCACCAGACCGCTGCCGACGGCGGCCAGACTCTGGTAGCCGACGGCCGTCCAATTCGTCTGGGACATGCTCGTCCAACTGATTTCGATCAACCCGAAGCTGACCGCCAGCAGCCAGGTGGCCAGGCCGACGTACAACCCCGCCCGGATGAATTGCCCGCGACGCCGGATCTGGAGCGTGACGAACACGGCCACAAAACCGCTGATCAGACTCATCGCCAGGAAAATCGCGTCCACCAGACTCCACAGGATCGATCCCCACAGACTGACGAAGATGGCGGCAAAAATCCCCTGGTTCTTGCCCAGGAGCGCCGAAATGATCAGCGGCGCGAAGGCGTAGGGGAAAAGCAATTTCCCGCATCGCTCCGGGATCGCACCGCTGGCCATCAGGACCAGCAGCGTTTTCATGACCAGCAGATGCGTCAGGATCGTACCGAACAGCAGCACGATGCGCGAGTTTTTAACGAAGGTCTGCGGATGATTGATCCACAACTGCGTCAGCGCGGTGAAGAACACCAGCAGCGCGAACAAAAACTGTTCGGCCTGCTGCGACGTGCCCTCGTGTGGGCCGTGGCTGTTCCCATAAAAAATCAGGGCCGCCAGCCCGAAGAGAAACCCGAGAAAGATCAGCGTCTTGACCTGATCACTGCTCTCCAGGGACCGCAGAAACTGACTCCGGTTTGGGCGGCGGCGGGTTTTGCCGCAGGCGTAACCTTTCTTAACGAGCTGGTTTTTCTTCAGCGACGCCAGCACTCCCAGAGGGTCTACCATAAATGACGCAGAGAACGAAGATGCCCCAAGAAGCGGGTTTCAGCCAGCGTTTTTTCGTCGCCCGCGCTCGTCGCCGTTGCCGACGGCGGCTTCCCCGTAACGGTGGTTGCGATACGCACGGATGATCTTCTGTACTAGCTCGTGCCGTACCACGTCGGTCTCCTCGAAATAGGAGAAACCGATGCCGGGCACGTCTTTCAACGCCTGGATGGCCTCCACGAGCCCGGAGCGCTTGTTCGTCGGTAAATCGATCTGCGTGCGGTCTCCCGTCACGACGCACCGCGAGCCCTGGCCCATGCGCGTCAGGAACATGAACATCTGCTCGGTGGTCGTGTTCTGTGCCTCGTCGAGCACGATGAACGCATGGTCGAGCGTGCGGCCACGCATGTAGGCGAGCGGAGCGATTTCCACCATGCGCTTTTCCATGTACCGTTGGAGTTCCTCCGCCTCCAGGAGCGTGTGCAGCGCATCGTACAGCGGACGCAGGTACGGGAAAATCTTTTCCTGCAAATCCCCCGGCAGGAAGCCCAACGCCTCCCCCGCCTCGACCGCCGGACGCGTCAGAATGATCCGCGCGACCTCTTCCTTGCGCAAAGCGGCCAGCGCAGACGACATCGCCAGGAATGTCTTGCCCGTGCCGGCCGGGCCGATGCCGAACACCACGTCGTGCACGGCAATCGTCTTCAGATATTCCAACTGCCCGGCCGTCTTGGCGACGACCGGGTTCCGGCGTGCCGACGTGTGAACCTTGATGCTGGAAAGCGTCGCGAGGTCGGGTGCATTGCCACCGGCCGGTTCGGCCACGGATTGCAGGGCGTACATGAACTCGTGCTTACGGATGTTCACCCCGCCCTGCCGGGCCTGGTTGAGTTGCTCGAAAATCCGGCGGCCCTGCTCGACTTTAGCGGGTTCGCCTTCTAGGCGCAGCCAGCCCTCGCGCGTCGTCGTTTTGACGCCGAGTCTTTCCTCCAGCACCTTCAGCAGCCCGAGGTCGTTCGCGCAAAGCGCCTGCAAGACCCTCGCGTTCTCGAACTGGAGGGTGTCAGTGGCAGTCTCCACGATGCCGGAAGACTCCGGCGCGTCGCCACCCACGGTTTGTTGTCCCTCCGCCACGGAAAAAATCGGATACGCTGGTTCGCGCGACGCTACTTGTAGGAGTAGACCAGACCCCAACTCGTCCGTTCCTCGCCCGACTTCTCGATCTTCACGATCAGAAAATAGGTCCCGGTGCGCTTGCACTTGACCTCCGCGCCCGCGTACGCGCCGTCCGCTTTCTCGTCCTGCCAACTATTGCTTTCCTCGACGAGATTGCCGTCGCTGTCGTAGACGTGGATGGAGATTTTGGCCCCTTTCACGTCGCTGCCCATGCAAAACCAGTAATCATTGCCCTTGAAAAGCTGGTGGCTGATCGCCTTCGCCTCTTTCTCGGGCAAGTCCCCGCCCCAGGTGTCCTCGCGCAGCGTGTACCCCCCCTTGATGTACTTTCCCATCGCCTCCAGCGCGAAGGTCAGGGCGTCGTCCACGGTCGCCCGGGCCGGCGGCACGAACAATCCAAGTCCGAGCGCGG
>CAZZYS010000274.1:0-3672 GCA_964658285.1 uncultured Verrucomicrobiota bacterium | reverse complement strand
GCGTCGTCCACGGTCGCCCGGGCCGGCGGCACGAACAATCCAAGTCCGAGCGCGGCGACGAGGAGCAAGCGGGTAAATTTCTTCACAGCAACGGAATGGGTTGAGATACCTGTTCGGACGACGAAATTTTTGCGGTCAGGGCGCGATGGATTTGACGAGTTCGGTGGCGATGGCGTTGATTTCCCCGACCGTCTTCTGCGGAATGGGATCGTTGCCGTTGGCGGGGATCAGTGCCTTGACCTTCTTCAATCCCTCGCGCAGTTCGGCGAGTTTCGGATTCTTTTTCTCTTTGTCTTCCATCCTGTCGAACTGACGTTCAAAAGTCGAGAGCAGGTCCGGCTGGTGGAGCAACTCGGCGCGCTCGGGCTTGTAATCCGCCATGATGAGAGAAGTCAACGCCTGGGTGCCGCGGAGCCAGCCGGTGATGCTGACGAGTTGCGAGTTGTCCTTGCTCTTCAGATGGATCATGCCGTCGCGCACGCTGCTCTTGGCCTTGTCGAGTTCGGTGCGCACCGTACTCCAGTTGTCGTCCTTGGCGGCGTTGATGATGGCGTTGGAATGGGCGAGAACATCCTTCTCGATCCCCAGTGCCGCGGCGAGGTCGCGCACCTTGCGGCCGATCTTGTCCACGGCGTCCTTGTCCTTGGCTTCGACGGCGACGAAACCGTCGGCGATCACCACCCCGAGCAGCATGGCGATCTCGGGCGGATGCGAAGGTTTGCTGTTGCTGGGGGGCATCAAGACGCTCGTCCAGTTCGGGCTGCCCATCTTGTCGAGCGCCGCGAAAACCTCGCTCGGATTCGGGATGACCACGTCGCTTTCCACGTACTGGAGCTTGGAAAGGTCGATCTTCTGGGGCGGCGGCTCGGCGCCTCCGACGGGCGCGCTGGCCAGAAGGGCCACGGCGGCTAGCGGCAGCAGGGTGCGAATTTGCCAGGGGCGCTTGTTCATCATAACGGTCGTCTCGTTGTCCCTGGTTGGGGGATCAGGTGCGAGGGATAATGACCATAGCCCGGTGGATGCGTCAACCCCCCAAAGGCGGAAAGGATGAAGGGCAGAGGCGGAAGACATCGGGACGAACGAGAATAATTTCTCCGCTTTTCGTCTTTCATTGCCGACCTCCTGCATTTTCTGCTTTCTGCCTCCATCCCTCATCGCTCATCCTTCGTCTTTCATGTTGTACGACCTCCCGCTCCCGGCGTTGATCGACCGCTTCCGCTCCAAGCGCATCCTGGTGATCGGCGACCTGATGCTCGACGAGTTCATCTGGGGCAAGGTCAGCCGCATCTCGCCCGAAGCGCCCGTGCCGGTCGTAGACGTGGACGCGCAATCCTATTACCCCGGCGGGGCCGCCAACGTCGCGCGCAACCTGCGCGAGTTCACCGATCACGTCACCGTCATGGGACTGCTCGGCAACGACCTCCACGCCGAGATTCTCAAGGGCCTGCTCTCCGCCCGGGAAATCTGCCTCGACGGCATCCAGCAGTCCGACGACTACCAGACCATCGTCAAGACGCGGATCATCGCCCGCCAACAGCACATCGTGCGGGTGGACCGCGAGAGCCGGTTCGCACCGGAGGCCGCCTGCCATCCGCGCGCGGTCGCCCAGTTCGAGGCGATGCTGCCCGACCTCGACGCGGTGGTCATCGAGGATTACGCGAAGGGATTTCTCACCCAGGACTTCGTGGACCAGATCGGCGCGCTCGCCCGGCGGGCGGGCAAGATCGTCACCGTCGATCCCAACCCGCGCAACGACCTACGCTGGACGGGGGTGACCGCCGTCAAGCCGAACCGCGGCGAGGCGTTCCACGTCGCGGGCTTCCCAGGTGCCGAGGTGACCGAGCCGCCCGAGACCGACCCGGCCCTGCTCACTGCGGCGCAGCGGTTGTTCGAGAAATGGGACACCGAACTCCTGCTCATCACCCTGGGCGAACTCGGCATGTTGCTTTTCCGCCCCGGCCAGCCACCGTACCCGGTCATGCCCAGTTTCAAGGAAGTGTTCGACGTGTCCGGGGCCGGAGATACCGCCATCGCGCTTTTCACGCTGGCGCTCGCCGCCGGGGCCAGCGCCGAACGCGCAACGGACATCGCCAACCATGCCAGCGGGGTGGTCGTGGGCAAACTCGGCACGGCGACGCTCACCCCGGACGAACTCCTGGCGAGTTTCGACCGGCCTCCGGCCGCGCCGGGGAGCAGGTGAAGGTGAACGGCACGTCCATTGCGCCGGCGGTTTTTTTGGACCGCGACGGCACGCTGATGATCGACGTGGAATACTGCGGTGACCCGGCGCGCGTCGCGGTTTTCCCGGGTGCCGCCGACGCGCTCGCGCGATTGCGGACGGGCGGCTACCGGCTCGTCATGGTCAGCAACCAGAGCGGCATCGGGCGGGGGTATTTCACAGAAGAGGATTTCCAGCGCGTGCAAACGGAACTCACCCGGCAACTCGGCGACGCCGGCCGACTCGACGGCGCGTACCATTGCCCCGAGCGGCCGGAAGGGGCCTCGGAACGACGTAAACCCGGTCCGGGCATGATTTTAGAGGCCGCCAGGGACCTCGGGCTCGATCTGGGGAAGTCGTACATCGTCGGCGACAGCCGGGCCGACGTGGAAGCCGGCCGCCGGGCCGGTCTGGCGGGGGTGGTCTTTGTGACTACTGGCAAGGCTCCGGACGAGTGGCGCGTATGCCAGCCGGATGCCGTGGTGTCCGACCTGGGGGCAGCGGTGGATTGGATTCTGGAAAATAAAAATTAAATGGGCAAAATCGTTGGCATCATCCCCGCGCGCTGGGGTTCCACCCGCTTCCCGGGCAAGTCGCTGCACCTGATCGCGGGCAAGGCGCTCGTCCAGCGCGTCTGGGAACGCTGCCAGGCCTCCAACCGCCTCGACCGCGTGATCGTCGCCACCGACGACATGCGGATCGCCGAGGCGGCCTTCGGCTTCGGCGCGGAGATCGCCATGACGGCGGATCACCACACGAGCGGGACCGACCGCGTCGCCCAGGTGGCCGCCCGGCTGGAACGCGGCGTCACCCACCTCATCAACATCCAGGGCGACGAGCCGACTATTTCGCCGAAACTCATCGACCGGCTCGCCGACGCGCTCCGGCGCGACCGCAAACTGGAAATGGTCACGGCGGCGAGTCTTTTCACCGACCCCGGGGAGATCAAAAACCCGAATTGCGTCAAAGTCGTCCTGGCCAAGGACGGGCGCGCATTGTACTTTTCGCGCAGCGTGATCCCCCACCCCTTTGGCACGGCAGCGGACGCCCCGGGTGTCCCCTACTACCGCCACCACGGGATCTACGGTTACGAGCGGCGCTTCCTGGCGAAGTTCGTGCGTTGGCGGCCGACCGCTTACGAGAACGCCGAACGCCTGGAACAGCTTCGCGCGCTCGAACACGGCACGCGTATCCGGGTGCTCGTGACCGACCACCTCTCGCTCGGGGTGGACACCCCGGAAGACGCCGCGCGGGTGGAGGAACAGATTTTGACGGGTTACGCGGAACGTTGAACGGCCCGCTGCTTCTTTATGAAATACATTTTTATCACCGGCGGCGTGGTCAGCAGCGTGGGCAAGGGCCTCGCGGCGGCCGCGCTGGGCACCCTGCTCGAACACCGCGGCCTCAAGGTCGTGCTTCAAAAATTCGACCCGTACCTCAACGTCGATCCAGGT
>CAZZYS010000273.1:0-6268 GCA_964658285.1 uncultured Verrucomicrobiota bacterium | reverse complement strand
CGCTCAAACCACAACCCGGATGCTTGCGCTATCCTAAATGTCGATTCAGCCTAGAACTCGACTTCCGCCGGCGCGAGCACCCGGGCGGCGGCGGCCTGGCCGGTCCAGTCGGGCACGTCGGCGCGCGTGGCCTGCCAGCCGGGGTGCGCCAGCTTGCCGCGCAACGGCCCCTGCGCGGGGACGTTGCCCACCAGCCGGTAGCGCGCGGGGTCGTATCCGGCGGGAATCTCCACTGTCGAGCCTTCCGGGCCCGCCTGGAGCGGCTCCACGCCGAACATCCGCTCGATGACCGCCGCGCTGTCCTTGTGCACGCTGCGGACCGCCGCGCCGATCTGCGCGTCGGAGTACCCCTCGATGGGTTCCTTGAGAAAATCCAGCAGCCTCGCCTCGCGCTGGAGCACGGCCAGGAGGCTCAGGGCATCGTGTCGCGGCGCGGCGGGCGCGGGCAAGGGAACGGGGGTCGGGGCGGGTGCCGCCACCGGGGTTTCCAACCCTTGGCCGGACAGCAGGCGGCGGACCTGGGCGGCAAAGGCGTCGTCGCCGCAAACTCGCCGCCATGCCTGGACGCCGAGCGAAAAATTCTTGATGAGCGCGGAGCAAACGGCGAAAAGAATGGCGGCGACGCAGAGCGTCAGGAGGATGGTGGCAAAGGTTCCCATGAGACCGAGTGCCTAACGTCCGTCGCGCACGCTGTCAAATCGATGGACCCGCAAGAACAATGGACCGCCGTGGACCGTTACCTCACCGAACACCTCGCGCCCGGTGACCCGGTCCTCGACGCCGCCCTGGCGGCCAGCGAGGCCGCCGGGTTACCCGCCATCCAGGTCGCGCCGAACCAGGGCAAGATGCTCTCGCTCCTCGCGCGGGCGGCCGGGGCGCGGCGCATTCTCGAAATCGGCACGCTCGGCGGCTACAGCACGCTGTGGCTCGCGCGCGACTTGCCCTCCGATGGGTCGGGACGGATCGTCACGCTGGAGTTCGAGCCACGCCATGCGGAGGTGGCCCGCGCGAACTTCGCCCGCGCCGGGCTTTCCTCCGTGGTCGAGGTGCGCGTGGGACCCGCGCTGGAGACGCTCCCGGTCCTCGCCGCCGAGGGCGGACCGGCGTTCGACCTGATCTTCATCGACGCCGACAAGGAGAACTATCCCGGCTACCTCGAATGGTCCCTGCGTCTGGCGCGGCCGGGCGCCCTCCTCGTCGCCGACAACATCGTTCGCCAAGGCCGCGTGGCTGACCCGGCGTGCGACGACGCACGCGTCCAGGGCGCGCAACGTTTCCTCGCAATGCTCGCGGCGGCGCAACACGCGGGGCGTCTGACGGCCACGGCAGTGCAGACCGTTGGCAGCAAGGGCCACGACGGCTTCGCGCTGGCGGTGGTGGCGGGTTAAAGTTCGCCCCTGACCCGAAACAGGGCACGCATCATGGACACGGCGAAGTTTTATTCCGCGGTCGAGGATTTGCCGGAGGTCGCGGAAGCCCTGGTCATCGACACCGGCGGGTCGGGGCGCGACGGCGTGCGGCTACTTTTCGTGGTGACCCGGCCGGGCGCGGCGGTGGACGATGCCTTGCGCGCGGCGATCCACGCCCGGTTGCGCGCGACCGTCCCGCCGCCGCGCATTCCCGATGCGATCTACGCCGTGCCGGCCTTGCCGCGAACCCTCGACGGCAAAAAATTGGCAGGCCCCGTCCAGCGTCTTTTCGCCGGTCTTCCGCTCGCGGAAGCCGTCGGCGGCGAGGCAGTTGTCAACCCGGACTCGCTGCGCAGCTTCCTGGACCTGTTCGACAACCTGTAAGGCAAATTTTTTGCGAGATGCGCCGCCTCGGGCGGCGTTCCAAACAAGGTCCTGATGGCTCTCCGAGCCACTCCCTATTTTCCTCTGGGAGGGAACGTCGAAAAACGGGCGCGGTCATCCAAGCCAAATTTGGGACTGGCTCGGAGAGCCATCCCTACCTTGGTAACGAACGCCGCCGGGGCGGCGGGAAGCGCCTCAATACAACTGCGCGGGCTGGCCCGTGTTCTCCAGCACCGTGTGCCAGAGTTCGCCGTGCGGGTCGATCTTGCGACGGCCGCGCGCGACGAGGTGCAACGGCAGATGGACGTACGTGCAATGCCAGCGGCCCACGATCATGTTCGTCTTGCCGGCCATCGCGGCGTGCACGGCGTTTTGCGCGAGACGCAGGCAGTAAACATTATCCTGCGGTGACGCCGGCACGCTGCGGATCAGGTAGCTCGGGTCGATGTATTTCAGGTTCAGCGGGATGCGCCGTTCCTCGAAAAACGCGGTGATGCGATCCTTCAAGAAAAGCCCGATGTCGCCCAGCTTGCGGTTGCCGGAAGCGTCGGTGGCGAGCGGGTCGTTGTTGAGCAAATCCTGCCCCGCCCCCTCGGCCACGACGATGACCGCCTGCTTGTGCCGCGCGAGCTGATACCGCAGCGCCTCCAGGAGCCCCCGCGCGCCGTCCAACACGAAGGGAACTTCCGGCACCAGCGCGAAGTTCACCTCGTTGCCCGCCAATGTCGCAAAGCTCGTGATGAAGCCCGAATCCCGTCCCATCAGCTTGACCAACCCCACCCCGTTGATCGAGCCGAGCGACTCGACGTGCGCCGCGTTGATCGCCTTCACGGCCTCCGCGAACGCCGTCTCGAACCCGAAGCTTTTGTCCAGGAACATGATGTCGTTGTCGATGGTCTTGGGGATGCCGATGATGCTTTTCTTCAGCCCGCGCCGCTCGATTTCCTCGCACAGTTCGGCCGCGCCGCGCAACGTCCCGTCGCCGCCGACGACGAAGAGCATGTCCACGTTCATCTCCTCCAGCAGATCGACCATTTCGGCCGGGTTTTGCGGGCCGCGCGAGGTGCCGAGGATGGACCCGCCGAACGCATGGACGCGCGCGAGCGATTCCGGGCGCAGGACCACCGGCGTGTGGCCGTAGCGGGGGATGAGACCCTCGTAACCGTAGCGGAAACCGAAGATTTTCGTCGCGCGGTAGCGGTGGTAAAGCTCCAGCACGATGCCGCGGATGACATCGTTGAGCCCCGGACACAGGCCGCCGCAGGTGACGATGCCCGCCGTCGCGCGGGAGGGGTCGAAGAAGAGGCGTTCGCGCGGGCCGGCGATCTCGAAGGAAACGGGCAGTTCCCCGCTGGCGGCGGTGGCCTCGACGGCGGAGAGCCGGTCGTCGTGGAGCACACGGTCGCGGTCGTTGGCGAAGCGCACGCTCAGCGGGCCGCCGTGTTGCAGTGGAGAGCGATGGGTGGCCGGCCCCAGGGAACGAATGGCGGTTTTCAAAGACGGAAGGTGTTAGCGGCCTCCAAGGTACGGCATGAAACCCCTCCCGCGCAACGCCCGGCAACCTGCAGGCACGCAGCGATTGCCCCCGGACCAACCCGACGCCGGGCCAGCGAGGGTCTTCAGAAGTACCGCTTCAGGTACAGGGGATACCTTTCGATCAACGCCCAACTCACCAGGGAAAGGGTGATGCAAATCACGAAGACCAGGGTGAAGCGCAGCACGCTGGCGACGAAATGGGGAAGCGACAGCACCCCCTGTAATTGGTCGGTGGTCAGCACGCCGAGAAAGACCGGCACGAGCGCGCCGTGGATCACGTACAACCCATAACTGTATTTCCCCAGGGTTCGCAGGGCCTTGAAGCGGAAGACGCCGCGCAACGGATGGGATTTGGCCAGACCCAGCAGGGCGGCGATCAACCCGGCGAACAGAACGGCCAGGAGGCTGAACCCGAAGGTTCGCACTGGCCAATCGTCGGCCTTCAACCCGCCGCGCCAGACGAACAGGACCAGCAGCGCGCACGCGGATGCGACCGTCGGCCAGTAGAGTGAACGCAGGACGAACCGGCCGGACATGCCTCGCACGGCCAGGCTCAAAAGACCGCCGGCGGCCAGTGAATCGACCCGGCACAGGGTAAACACATACGGCGCGACGGGCGACAGCGCGGTGTAAAACGTGCCCACGCGCAGAGCCAGCGCGCCCGCGATGCACGCGACGCAGGTGTAGCGCAGGAACCGGGCCGAGGCGAGATAGACGATCAGCGGCCAGACCAGATAGAAATGCTCCTCCACCGCCAGCGACCAGAGGTGGCTCGTGTGCGCATAGTCGGCCTCGAACGGCTTGAACCCCGCCAGCGTGACCTTGAGATTCGTCACGTAGAGCCAGGCCCAACCCTGGTTTGCCAACATTTCCTGGTCCGCCGCCGAACGGGCCGGGAGGAACGCCGGCACGACCAGGAAGATGATCGCCGCCGCCGAGAAATAGAGCGGAAAAATCCGCAAGGTGCGGCGGCTGTAAAAATTGGTGAAATAACGGGGGTTCCTTTTCGTGTCGAGCAGGATTCCCGTGATGAGAAATCCCGAAAGCACGAAGAAAAGGTCCACCCCGCACCAGCAGGAACGGATCGCCTCCGGCAAAAACTGGTACACCGGCGAACCTCCCTCCTTGAACTTGAGGTAGTGGAAGACGAACACCAGGAAGATCGCCAGGCCACGGATGCCGTCCAACTCGGGGATGTGCGCCCGCTGTCCGTCGGGCGGCTGCGTGGTTGCCGCCGGAGCGGGAGGCGTTTCCAGGATCGGTCCGCCTGACGACGGGACCGGGTCCATCCTGACCGGCACCCCAGCTTCTGGATCAAGCATCCGGACGTACTACCAACTTGTGCCGGCGGGGCACAAGACCTTTTCCATCCCACACGCACCGCCGCAGTCCTCCCGCCCCCCCCACGCGACCGGAACCGTCCCGCGCGCCGTTTTTGCTTTGCACGAATGTCCGCCGTTCCGCCTCCCGCCGCGCCTCCACCGACCGCCGCCGTCCCCGCCGGTGGCATGCCGCCGTTCCTGCGGGCGCTGCGCTCGCGCAATTTCCGGCTGTTTTTCTGCGGCCAGGTCGTTTCCCTCGTCGGCAATTGGATCACGACGACCGCCTCGCTCTGGCTCACCTACCATCTGACGAGTTCCGCGAAGCTGCTCGGGTTGGTGGGATTCGCCGGGCAGATTCCCATTTTCTTCCTCTCGCCATTGGCCGGCGTGTTCGTGGAGCGCGCCGACAAACGCCGTCTGCTGCTCGTCACCCAGGCGCTCGCGCTGTTGCAATCCGCCGCGCTCGCCTACCTGACGCTCGCGGGTTTCGTCAACATCTGGTGGCTGGTCTGGCTCAACGTGTTTCAGGGCATCGTCAATGCCTACGACATGACCTGCCGGCAGGCGTTCCTCATCCAGCTCGTGGACCGCCGCGAGGACCTGGGCAACGCCATCGCGCTGAATTCGAGCATGTTCAACCTCGCCCGGCTGCTCGGGCCAGCCGTGGGCGGGCTGCTCATCCTCTGGGTCGGCGCGGGCTGGTGTTACGCCATCGACGCCCTCAGCTATGTGGCGGTCATCATTTCGCTGACCCGGATCGCGCCGCGCGTGCTCGAACGCGCGGGTCCGGTCGTGGCGAGGAGTTTCGGGCGCACCGTTTCCGAACTGCGCGCCGGGGTGGCCTACGTGTTCGGTTTTGCGCCCATCGGCAACGTGTTGCTGCTGGTGGCGGCGACGGCGTTCACGGGATTTGCCGCGCCGGTGGTCATGCCGATCTTCGCGCGCGACGTGTTCGGCGGCGATGCGAGCACGCTCGGCTGGCTGATGTCGGCCGTCGGCGTCGGCGCGCTGGCGGGCGCGATCTACCTGAGCACGCGGACGACCGTACGCGGGCTGGGCCGGGTCATCGGCCTCGGTGGACTGGCGATGGGCGCGGGGTGGATGGCCTGCGGACTGTGCCGCACGCTGGCCCCGGCGCTGGTGTGCCTGGCCGGCGTGGGCGCGGGCGGCGTGCTGCTGATGGCGTCGGGCAACACCGTCGTGCAGAGCCTGGTGGACGAGGACAAACGCGGCCGGGTGATGAGTCTTTTCGCGATGGCGTTCACGGGGACCACCCCGTTGGGCAACCTGGTCATCGGCGGGTTGGCGGACGGACGGCTGGGCGTGCGCGGGACGGTGATCCTCTGCGGGGCGGGCTGCGTGTTGTGCGCCGTCGTGTTCATGGCGCGCCTGCCGCAACTGCGGATCGAAGCGAAGCCAAAGCTCGACGCGCTGGAGAACATCGCCGAGGAGTCGGTGACGAGCTAGAAAGCGCCTGCCGGGAGTGTGCGGTGGTTGCTGAACATCCGCCGCAGGCGGTCGTCCTGTAAGGTAGGGATGGCTCTCCGAGCCAGTCCCTATTTTGGTTTGGAAGACCGTCGTGCGCACATAGCGCCTCGCCGGAAATCTAGGGACTGG
>CAZZYS010000272.1:0-6288 GCA_964658285.1 uncultured Verrucomicrobiota bacterium | reverse complement strand
TCAGGGTTTATCATGTTTGAAGATGAGGAAGGCTGCGTCGCGCAGCGCCTTCCGTACACGGGAAAGCCTGGACTCGACGGCCTCCTCGGTCAGGTGAAGGTCGGACGCCAACTCGCGCACGGTCGCGCCGTCGTGGTATTTGCGCCGCAGAAGATCGGCATCCTCCGGGGGTAGGTTCGTCAAGGCGCGGGCTACGGCTTCTTCCAACCCATCGCTGTCAGGTTCCACCGAAATCGTTGGCCGCCCGAGACGGAAAACATCCAGCAGCCGACGGTGACGCGACGCGCGACGCCCGTGGTCGGCTGCCGCGCTGCGCGCGAGGCAGCCCAACCAGTCCCAAAATGGCGGCTCCGTACAGAAAACGCGCACGTGCCGGACGACCCGCAACAGGGTTTCCTGCACCACGTCGCGCGCGGCGTGTTCGTCGCCGCGCATCAGGACGAGCACGTAGCGAAACAGTCGCGGGAAATACGCGGCGTGAAACTCGGCGAAGGCTGCGTCCTCGCCCGCCGCCATTCGCCGGGTAAGCACTTCCAGCGGAAGATTTAACCCATTATTGGGTAATGACCCGTCCACGGCGATGGCGAGAGCTGGCGACAGCAACGCAGCAGGCAATGAATTCAAAATGCGACGAATTTTTGGGGGACCGTCACGATATCCCCCTCGCGCAGCGTGTACGCAGCCGGGTTCAGGTGGAAGTCCACGTAAATTTTTGTCCCGTCCTTGGAAATCACGCTGATATGTTTGACATCCCCCTGATCTGTCGCGCCGCCAGCCAGGCCGAAGAGTTGGGCCATGGAAGCATCGTCCACCGAGTAGACGCCCGGTTTGCGCACCGCGCCGAGAATCGTGACTTTGACAGCGCTGACTTTTTCCCCTTCAACGTCCACCACGTTGGCCTGGCCGGTCAGCGCCGCAATGACCTGTGCGACGATCTTCACGCTCTCACGCGGTCCCGCGACGAGGAGCATATGGGTTTCACTATGGCCCTCCAGCGTAGGCATCGGCAATGCCGCTTTCCCGGGCCGGGCTTTGTTGTAGAGCCTGATAGAGGCGTCAATAGCCGCAACCAGCTTGGTTGTCAGTTCCGGGCCAAGGTTCTCCAATTGGGACACAGGCAGGGAAAAAGCGCGGAAAACCACGTCGGACTCGGCATCGACCGGCTTCCGGCCTTGATCGGCCTCGAGCGTAAGGATGTCTCCGAGGTTTGGCGCAGCGTGTTTCAAATTGACGAGCACTTTTCCTCCGGTCGCCACGCTGATCGCACTGACGGCCGCCTCCAACGTGACGTTGCGCAACTTCAATTCCGGCAGCGGAACGTCATCCACGCCCGGTCCTACGACGATGTTCCCGCCCGTCTTCTCGCGCAAAAAGTCGATCAGGTCGCGGACCTTGCCCCCTTTGAAATCAATCTGTGGAATGACTTCGATCTGGGACTCCGGGGACCTGGTCGTCGGTTCCGAAGCGACGGCCAGCGGGACAAAAGAAATCGCGCAGACCGCAACGCACAACCACGGGGACAATCGGGAGAGTTTCATCAACAGGGACACGCTCCAAGCGGATGAATCCGTCGAGAAATCTCGGCGCGCCTTCTCTTTTTACGATTCCAGCACCACCGTCACGCCGACCGGATACCGTCCGCATTCGGGTCCGTAGAGCGTCAGGCCGTTGCGCGCGGGCACGCCTGGCGGCACCTCGCAGCGCAGCCGCAGATGGCCGTTGCGGCCGGCCTTGCGCACGCGGCGCAGGAGTTCGCCCTCCACCACGACCTGCGACAGATATCCGTACGCGCCCACCGCGCCGCGCAGGTAGCTCAGCACGCCGCGCGCGTCGTGCGGATGGTCCGGCACGGCCACCGTGTGGACGAGTTCTCCATTGAGCAACATCCGCAACGTCGTCGGATATAAATCCAGGCTCGTCTGCGGCGTGTCGGGCCGGCGCGACGACGCCTCGCAGAGAATCCGCAGTCGCCGCGTGCCCTTCCAATCGGTCCCGACGAGCGGCAGCGACCACTCGAAAAATCCGCTGCCCGCGCCGTGGCATTCGTCCGCTGCGCCCGCTTCCTCGCGCGTGCAAAACCCCTCGCTCCACTCCGCCGCCGACCAGTCGCCGGGGGCCGCACGCAGCACGTTCCCGCTCACGGCCGGCGGATATTCCTTGGTCACGAGATATTCGATTTCGTTCCCGGCGATCACCGTCCCGTCGTTGGCATCCACCGCCTGCAACGTCAGCTTGCACAACATCGGCGCGCTGTCCGGCAGCGCGAACTCCACCGCGCCCGCCGGGACGACCCTGCCCTGGATAAACGGGATCGACGACGCGCCGCGCGCCAGATCCGCGTGCAGCCGTCCCAGGCCATCCATGCCGCTCAAACGCCATTGCATGAGCACCTTGCCGAACTCACGCGCGCCGTAGTGCGAACTGCTCAGCTCCACGCGCACGCGTTCGCCCGGCGCGGCGCGGCGCACGGGAACCGCGTCCACCGTCAGCACGTCGGCGGCGTTGATGAGCGTCGGGTCGTAGCCGAATTCCTTGGGCGTGCGGTCGTAGTTGAGGAACCCGTTGTATTCCCACTCCACGTCGTGGAGCTGGGTGAAGACGTAGGCCGAGAGCTTGGGCTGGCGGCGCAGTTCGTTGGTGAGGAACTTGAAACTCCACGAAATGTCCCGGTCGCCGTCGAGCGCGCCGACGCCGCCGTATTCGCTGGTGATGAGCGGCTGGCTGCCTTGCTCGAAACCCGGTACATAATTAAACCGGGAACCCGCGTAAGTATCATGCGCGACTTTTTCGATGTGCTCGCGCGCCCTGGCGTAGTCGTTGATGTAAAAGTGCCACGAGTTAATGTCGGTCTCGGTGTGCTGGTAGTATTCGAGATGTTCCCAATAAACGACGCTCATGTCCTCGATGAGCCGCGTCGCGTCGAGCGCCTTGGCTTCCAGCCACATCTGCCTGACCCATTTGTGGGCGCTGGTGTTGGGAATCTTGAATTGCCCAGGCGCGGCCGGTTGCGACCCGGCGGCGGGGACTTCCTTTTCCTCGCCCGCGCCGCCGGTGTTGTGCTCCGGCAGCGGGAGCGCCAACTTGCGCTCCTCCATCCACTTGAACAACTCCACCTGCCCGCCGAAACCCCACGTCTCGTTGAACATGCACCACGCGATGATCGCCGGGTGGTTGAAATCGCGTTCGACCGCCGCGCGCATCATCGTCTCGAACCGCGCCCGACCCAGCCGCGTGTCGCCGCCTTCCCCGAAGTTGGGGAAGTCCACCATCAGGAGGATGCCGACGGTGTCCGCGTAGTAGAGCAGCAGCGGGTCGTCGATCTTGATGTGGATGCGCAGGAAATCGAACCCCGCCTTCTTGGCGAACGCGATGTCGTCGCGCAACGTCGCCGCGTCCCCGGCGGTGTACACGCCGTCGGGGTAGAACGACTGGTGCAGCGCGCCGCGCAGGTACAGCGGACGCCCGTTGAGGCACAGCGCCGCCGGACCGCCGTCGGCCGCGGCCTGCGTCGTGATCTCGCGCATCCCGAAGTAACTGCGCACCTCGTCGAGCACTTTCCCAGCGCGCACCAGCCGCAGATCGACGTGATACAACGCCGGGTGATGATGATCCCACAGCACGAGCGGGCCGACGGGGATGCCGCCCTCCGCCACGCCGCCGCGCACCGGGAGCGTGTGGACGGCCTCCAGCGGCGGCTGACCCACGGGCGGGTGGAGGACGATCTCCAGTTCGTCGCCGTCCCGCGCGTCCGCGCACGGCACCCGGAAGGTCGCGGTGCGCCGCGCGAGGTTCGGCGTGATGCGAAACGGCGCGATGTGGCTGGCGTGGCGCGGCTCGACGAACACCGTCTGCCAGACCCCGCTCGTCGTCGTGTACCAGCGCCACTGCTTGCCGACGGGTTGCTGGGCGTTGTCCATCGGGTCCTCCACGCGCAGGATGACGACGCCCTTCCCGTCGGCGTCGAGCGCGTCGGTGAGGTCGAACTCGAACGGCGTGTACCCGCCCTCGTGCCGCCCGAGCGCCTGGCCGTTGCACCAGCCGTCGGTGAAAAAATCGGCCGCGCCGACCGTCAGGATCACCCGTTTGCCGGCCCACTCGGGGGCGTCGCGCGGGATGTGGATTTCCCGCCGGTACCAGCCGACCTCGTAGCGCGGCGCGGAACGGTGGTTGGCGCGGTCCACGGTCGTCCCGTCGCGGAAAACCCGCGTGGCGTAATAATGGTCGTTCCCGGCCGAGTCGCCCTGCCCCCAGGCAGCGAGCGATTCCCAGCAAAACGGCACGATGATCTGCTCGTTGAAAGGCGCGGCGGCGTTGGCCGGGTCGAACCAGCGTTCGTCCGTGCCCCGGCGGTCGCCGTCGAAACAAAAATCCCACGGGCCGTTGAGGTTGAGCCAATCCGTGCCCTCGATCCGTCCGCGCTGACGGTCGGGCCGGGGGTATTCGGGGCGGGGGAAAGCGGAGCGGTTGAGCATGGGAAGCGGCGATGCGGCGGGCAACCAACATGGCCCACCGGCGCGGCTTGTAAACCGCCGGACTCCTTCCAAAGCGGGTCGCGTGCCGTCCGCAGCATCGGCTTGCGCTTTGCGAGCCGTTTTTGTGTACTGGCAGGCATGTGCCCCGCGCGTCGTCCCGGTTTTTTAAGCGTTGCCCTGTGGCTGGTTGCGTTCACCGCCCTCCGGGCCGACCCGGACGCGGCCGGGCAGGACAAACCCGCCGACGCGCCGAAAGGTTTTTTCCAACGCGACACGCCCCTGCCCGACCCCGGCGGCGAACGCGCGAAGCTCGCCGACAAGGGCATCGTGTTCGGGTTGATCTACACCGGCGAGGTCTTCGGCAACCCGGCCGGCGGCTACCGCCAGGGCACGGTGTACGACGGGCTGCTGACCACCGGGCTGGACGTGGACTTCGGCAAGCTCGCCGGGTGGACGGGTCTGAAGTTCCACGCGCTCGCCTACGAGACGCACGGACCCAGCGGCTCGGGCCGCTACACGCGCGACCTCAATCTTTATTCCAGCATCGACGCCTACGACAGCTTCCGGCTCTCGGAAATCTGGATGCAAGCGTCGCTTTTCAAGAACGTCGTCAACCTGCGCGTCGGGCAAGAAGAGGTCGATGCCGAGTTCGCCACGACCATCGGCGGGGCGCTGTTCATCCACTCCAACTTCGGCGCGCTGCCGACCCTGACCCTCAACGTCCCCACGCCGACCTACCCGGAGGCGGCCCCCGCCGTGCGCCTGCGCCTGAACTCGCCCGACACGCACTTTTATTTCCAGGCCGGGGTGTACGCCGGCAACGCCAACGCCGACCGTGACGGCGATGCGAGCCCGGGTTTCCGCGCCGGGACGGCCTACAACGACGACGGCATCCGCTTCCCCATAAGCGGCAACCAGGGTCTGCTCTCCGTCTACGAGGCGGGCTATCTGATTAACTACCACAAGGAAGACCCCGGACTGCCCGGCGCTTACCGGGTGGGCGGTTTTTATCACACGGGTGATTTCTCGGACCTTTTCCTCACGGCGGCGGACCCGTATCTGACCACCGCGACGGCCAACGGGCGCGGGCGGGTCCACCACGGCGACGGTGGCGTCTACGCGGTGGCCGAGCAGGTCGTCTACCGGCCGCGCAACCCCCGGGGTGGCAACGAGGACGTGGCCGCGTCGGCCGCCGCGCCCGTCGGCAACGCCGAGGATGCCCCGCTCACGGCGGGCGGAGCGCCGCCGCCGTCGGGACCCGAACTGCGTTTCTTCGGACGCGTCGGCGTCGGCCAGGGCGACCGCAGCTTGACGGATTTTTACGCGGAAACCGGCCTGAACTACCGCGCGCTGCTCCCGGGCCGCGACCAGGACCTGCTCGGCGTCGGTTTCACCTACACGAGCCTGTCGAGTGCCGCCCGCCGCCTGGTGCGCGACGCCAACCGCCTCACCGATACCCACGACCCCGCGCCGGACTACGAAGGCATCTTCGAGGTGACCTACCAGGCCAACCTCGCGCCGTGGTGGAGCGTGCAGCCGGATCTGCAATACATCGTTCATCCCGGCGGCAGCCCGCGCTACGGCAACGCCCTGGTCCTGGGCGTGCGGACGGTCGTGACCTTCTAGAGTACTTCAACCGAGGTTGCAGCCTCTCTTCCGTCCTGGAGGGACCGCGGAGGTTAGCCGGTGGTGACAACCACCGGAAAAGATCGGAAAGAAAGACGCTCCGGAGGGGCAGCGCTCCTGTCATGGCACCCGTCTGCATTGCGCGGCCCCTCCGGGGCGTGGACGCCTTGCGTGGCTCTTCCGGTGGTTG
>CAZZYS010000271.1:0-6304 GCA_964658285.1 uncultured Verrucomicrobiota bacterium | reverse complement strand
TTCATCCTTTCCGCCCCGTCCGAAGGACGAAAGAAGGGCGGGGTCCCGCGGCAATGCTGTGCCCAACAGCGTGCCGCGGCGGCGCGGGTTGCGGGGATGGAGAATCCTCGACGGTTTGCGCCCGACCCCGCCCTTGCTACGTCCTTCGCCGGCGGGGCGCGAAGGAAAGGATGGAGAGAATGGGCATGAGGCGTCGCACCGCGCCATCCGCCAAATGGCGTAGAGCGACCGGTGCAAAAACTGCTGGGATGCGGAGACCCCGTATGGAGGAGCAATGGCATCCGGGGCACAGATGGAAGCTCCCTTTTCCGGGGAACGTGGTCGAATCCGATCCTAGCACATTTCCGTAACACTTTGTTCCACGTGGAGCAAATTGTTCCATGCTCCCCGTCGGCGGAGCGACAACCTGTTTCTAGCGAAACGACCGCGCGCGTGTCATGGTCGTGCGGGATCGACCGGCCGGACAGCCCACCGCCGAGCGACCCCGCCTCCACGCGATCCGATGCCCACCACGACGACTCCGCCCGGTCCACCCGAAACGGCCGCCGCCGTCCCCGCTCCCCTCGGCAGCGGGTCCCCGGCATCACCCGCGACCGACTCCGCCGCCGATAGCGCCGCGACCGCGCCGCGCCTGCCTTTCAGCCTGTTCCTGGGTCTGCGCTATCTGCGTCCGCGCCGGACGTTCGTCTCCATCATCACGCTCATCGCCGTGCTCGGCGTGGCGCTGGGCGTGGCGATGCCCATCATCGTTATCTCGGTCATGACCGGCTACGACTCCGAACTCCACGAACGCGTGCTCGGCTTCGAGCCGCACCTCGCGGTCGTCCAGGACCAGGGATTGATCGCGGATTGGCGCACGGTGCGGCAGGAAATCTTGAAAACTCCCGGCGTGACCGCCGCCGCGCCGTTCATGATGGGACCCGTCCTGGCCGAGCACGCCAACAAGCGCATCTCGCCCAAGGTCCGTGGCATTGACCCCGAGTTGGAAGCGACGGTCATCGACATTCCTTCCCTGATGAAGGATCCGGACTGCGGCAAGTTCGACCTCGACGGCGACAAGGCGGTCGTCGGCGTCGATTTGGCGAAGATTCTCGACCTGCACGTCGGCGACCCGCTGACGCTCTATTCGCCGAAAAACCTGGAATCCCTCGCCGACCGGCTCAAGGAACTCAAGGGACGCCCGGCCACCGAACAGGAAATCGAGGACATGCGCAGCCTCGTGGAGCCGACGGTGGTGACGGTCACGGGGATCTTCAACTCCGGGCGCTACCAGTACGACTCGGACATCCTGTTCGTGCCGCTCCACCTCGGGCAGGAACTCTACGAACTCGAAGGCGCGGTCCACGGCGTGTCGGCCAAAACCAACGATCCCTACCACGCCGACCGGATCAAGGCCGAAGCCGCCAAACACCTCGACAAAGGGCTGGTCGTACAGACGTGGATCGACCTGAACGCGCAGTTCTTCAACGCCGTGCGCACGGAACGCACGGTCATGTGGGTCATTCTACTCGTGGTGTTCGTCGTGGCGGGTTTTTGCGTGATGAACACGCTGATCACGGTCACGGTGCAAAAGACGCGCGAGATCGGCATCATGCGGGCGGTGGGATCGACCGAGGGGCAGGTCATCCGGGTGTTCATGTACCAGGGCATGGTGATCGGCGTACTCGGCACGATTGGCGGCCTCGCGTTGGGCCTGGGCGTGCTGCGGCTGCTCAATCCGTTCAAGTTTTGGATGGATCGGCAGTTCAACGTCGAACTGTTCCCGCATCAGGTGTACGGGTTCCAGGCGATCCCGTATTTGTCCCGGCCGCTCGACCTGACGCTGATTTGCGTCGGCGCGTTCCTGACGTGCTCGATGGCGGCGTTGATCCCGGCTTACTTGGCGGCGCGGCGCGATCCGGTGAAGGCGTTGCGGTCGGAGTGAAGGAAACTTGCGGACAAATTCTGCCGACGGCTTCTTCACCGCTGCGCGCCCGCCATCACGTCCGTGGGCTTCAGGTCTAGCGCGAACGGCTCCAGCGCCATCGGCTCGTCGTGGTCGAGAAATTCCGTGCACACCCGGAAGAACTCATCCGGCGCGTCCACCCGGCGGATGTCGTGCAGGAAACGGCCTGTCGGTTCCACGCCGACGCCGAGGAAATTCATGTAGCGCTTCATCTTTTGCACCCGCGACGCCCCTGGCACGTCCGGCGACTGGATGGCAGCCTCGTAGAGCGCGTGCACGTAGTCGAGCACGTCGTGTCCGCGCGGACGGGTGAGCGGTTCGCCGCGCCCGTGCTGGCGGATTTGCTCGAACAGCCACGGGTTGCGAATGGCCCCACGGCCGATCATCAGTCCGCGCGCGCCGGTTTGCGCCAACACGTCGGCGGCCTTGGCGGCGGAATACACGTTGCCGTTGGCCAACACAGGGCAGGGTAAGCTGTCCACGGCGTGCCGGATGAAATCATAATGCACCTCGCTGCGGTAGCCCTCGGCCACCGTGCGGCCGTGGACCGTGAGCAGGTCGATGCGGTGCCGGTCAAAAATCGGGAGGAGTTGCTCGAAGACGGCGGTGTCACCGAAACCCAGGCGCGTCTTGACGGTGAAGGGGATGTCCAGCGCGTCGCGCAACGCCCCGAGGATCGTGTCCACGCGGGCGGGTTCGCGCAGGAGGCCGCCGCCCGCGCATTTGCGGTAAACGACCGGCGCGGGACAGCCGAGGTTGAGGTCCACGGCGGCGACGGGATGTTGCGCGAGTTCCTTCGCGGTGCGGACAAGGTGCGGGATATCGTTGCCGATCATCTGCGCAATCGCCGGCCGTCCGGTGGGATTTTGCGTGATGGAGGCCAGGATGTGTTTGTCGAGCCGCGAGGTCGCGTAGACGCGAAAATATTCCGTGTAGTACACGTCCGCGCCGCCGTAACGCGTCATCAGCCGCCAGAACGGCAGGTCCGTGACCTCCTGCATCGGAGCCAACGCCAGGATCGGGCCGGGCTGGCACAGGAGGGTGGGGAGATCGGGGGCGGTCACGGGGCGGGAGCACCTATTTTAACGCACGGGCGCCCCGGAGGAAAGGCGGCGTCGAGCGACTACGCGACGGACTCGCTCGGGTGGTCCTCGGCTTCCTGGAGGTCACGGTCGCCGGTGATCTCGTCCCAGTCGTAGCCCGCGAACGCTGCGAACGCCCCGAGCTGCTGCTCCCATTCCATCCGGTTCTTGACGTACCGGCGTCGGGCGGCCGGCACGTCCGCCTGCGTGCGGATCCCGGCGACGGCGAAGCGCTTCATCGTTTCGTCGAAGCGCCGGAACCAGCGCGGGAATTCCGTTTCCGGTGTCTCCTCGGGCAGTTCGTCGGCCGTGCCTACCCGCAGCCGCAGGAACGTGCTGAGCTGGCGCAGGACGTAGCGGGCAGTTTCCTCCAGCGTCTCCGCCTCGGGGTGCGCGCAGATGTCCGCGTACTCCTGCCGGTCGAGACAGCATTTCATCACCGAGCGGATTTCCAGTACGAGAAATAACATCCGTGGCAGGCTTTTGTGGACCTCCACCGGATGAAAATAATGGATGACCGGGTGTTCGACGTGGCTTTCCAGCAGGCTTTGCAGGTCCCGCGCGGCGGTGGCAAAGATGTTCTCCAATCCCTGGAATTCGCCCCGGCGGAAATGGTGGCGCAGGAACCCGGCGGCGTCCGCCCCCCGTTCGGCCTGGTGATAAAAGGAAAGCGCCACGGTGCGCTTGCGTTCGAGGGCGTTGGTCACGGTAAGGAGGTACGTCACCGCCAGGGAGATGAACGCGAAGCCCGCCGAAGCCTCGGAGAGCGCCGTCAGCCGCATCGCCGTCGAGCGCGGCGCGATGTCCCCGTAGCCGAGGGTGGTCAGCGTGATGCCGCTGAAGTAGATCGCCTCGATCCAGGCAGGGGTGCGGGCCTTCTCGTCAACGTTGAACGCCACCGGCATCCGCGGCCAGTAGATCAGCGCGTAACCGAGGATCAGGAGCAGGATGAAGATGGCGACGAGCGCGGGCAGCAGCAGCGGCCCGACGGCGTTGAGGAGGAGATGGCGGCGCGGGCGGGAAAAACGGAAGGCGATCTTCCGCGCGATCCACCAGACTCGGCGGTTGAGATTCTGGCCGATGGGGCCTGCCCGCGCGCGGGAATGGAGGATCGTGGCGTAGACATCGTAGGCCACCAGCCCGAGCAAGCCGACGCCAAGGGCGGTCGAAACAAAGGTGGGCAGGGTCATCGCGCCAAGTCGGTCGTCGCGTCCGCCACCGAAGTCAAACCGCCGCACCGCGACGAAAGCCAGGCATTCCCAGCCGATGGTCCGGGAGCCGGTCAGCCCTCCGCCAGGATCGCCTCCGCCACCGCGCGGCCCGAGCAATACGCCCCCTCGACCTTGGAACCCATGAACGTATCACCCGCGAAATACAATGGCGGCCGTTCGCCGGCCTCCCCGTAGGTGCCGTTGCGCAGGGATGAGTCGTGTTCCAGGCCGTGCGGCACGCTCGAATAACGCCACCGGTGCACCTGGCGTTCGGGCAGGCGCGTGATCCAGTCGCCGACGATCTCCCCGGCGCGCGCCACGATCCGGTCGGCGGCCTGTTCCAGGTCGCGGTCCTGCCACTCGCGCGAAAACGGCCCGCTGCCGTGCAACACGAACACCCGTTTTCCATCCGTCACCGTCGCCGGATCGCGTTTGTCCGAATCCGCTCCGATCCACGTGATCGTCCCGTCGCGCAACTGCACGCCTTGCCACTCCGGGGCCGGCGCTTCGCCGCGCAAGAGGACCGCCAGCGACGGGGCGGTCTCGACCGCGCGCAGTTTCGATAAAACGAAGGGGTCGAGCGCGTCTTTCGTTCCCGGATGCTCCGACGATTCCAACAGCGCGAGTGCCTGCGGGACCGGCAGCGCCAGCAAGAGGAGCCGACCTTCCGCCGTGCTGCCGTCGTCGATGCGCGCGAGCCAACGGTCACCGACCCATTCCAGGGCCACGACGCGCGCGCCCGTCCGCACGCTATCCTTTTCGAGCCCGGCGGCGAGGTCTTTGCCCAGCGCGCTCATGCCCGCGCGGCAGGCGTGGCGCGCATGTCCCTGTTCCTTGTCGGCGTCGGGCGGCAAAAGCCCGGCGTCGGGTTCCCACTGGTGGAAGCCCTTGGCCCACTCGAAACAGACGCCGCGTGCCTTCCAATCGTCCACCTGCGCGCGAAAGGCGTCCGAACGTGCCGTGAAAAACTGCGCGCCGTGGTCGACCGGCACCCCGTCCCAACGCCTGGTGGCCGCGCGTCCGCTCACGCCGCGGCTTTTGTCGAGGACGAGGACGCGGCGGCCGGCCGCCTGGAGGTCGCGGGCGGCTTTGAGACCGGTCAGTCCCGCTCCGAGGATGAGCACGTCATGGATCATGGGTGGAAGGCTCTACGCGCGCGGATGCCACGGCGGACGCGCGGGGATCGCGGCTCGTTTTCAGCGCCAGCGGGTCTCATCCGGGATCACGGCCTGCCAGCGGCGGGCGGTCAGCGCGGTTAGCAGGAGTTCCACCGAGCGCACGTTGACCGCCTCGCCGTCCGGGCCGCGCCGGCCCTCGTGCAGCAGGATGATCGCGCCCGGCCGCAGGTCGTCAAGGATGCGCACGGCCACCGCTTCGGGGTTCACCGCGTGACGGTCCACGCCGTCGAACCCGCGCGCCGACCAACCGACCAGGCGCAGCCCCCGCCGCGCCGCCGCCTGATGCACGAATGGGTTGACGTGCCCCACCGGCGCGCGGAACAACCGTGGCGCGTGCCCGGTGAGGCCGAGCAAAACGTCGCTGCACCCGCCGATTTCGCGTGCCAGGCGTGCCGGGCCGAGGCACCAGAACGTCGCCTGCGGATGGTTGAGCGTGTGGTTGCCGACACCGTGTCCGCGCCGGGCGATTTCCCGTACCAGCGCCGGGTGCGCCCGCGCGCGGTCGCCACGTAGGAAAAAAGTCGCCCGCGCGGCGTGGGCGTCGAGCAGGTCGAGGAGCCGGGGTGTGTCGTGCGGGTCGGGGCCATCGTCAATCGTCAGCCAGACCTGGGGGCGGTCGGCGTCCGGCTCGAAACGCGTGACGACCGGACCGAAAAACCTGTTGTTGGGCCGCAGCGTCGCGTAGGCGAGCGCCCCGTGCGCCAGGGCGCACCCGCCGAGCGCGCACCACCCCAGAGAGGACGAGTGCGACCACGCCAACGGAACGGCGGCGGGCACGGCCAACCCAAATGCGGGCAACAGGAAGCGGTTGGCGGTCTGGAGGGCGCTCAAGGGGAAAGTTCCGGTCAGGCAACCAGCAGGTTGCCGGTCGTCCTCAAGGTAGGGATG
>CAZZYS010000270.1:0-6339 GCA_964658285.1 uncultured Verrucomicrobiota bacterium | reverse complement strand
AACCGGCCTCGATGATATCGACGTTGAGGCGGGCGAGTTGCCGCGCGACCTCCATCTTCTCGCGGAGGTTCATGGACGCGCCCGGGCATTGTTCGCCGTCGCGCAGGGTGGTGTCAAAAATCAGGACTTTGTCGGGCATAAAATAGGTGGGTGATACGAGGTGGAAGAGAACGCCGGCCGGAACGTCGGCAGCGGCAGCGGAAAGGCCCACCGGTGAAGCGGGCCAGCCATGTGATAGGGCGTGGGGAGAATAAGGGTTAGCAGGTAGCCAACCCTAGCGATAGGAACACGAGCGCAATCCGGCCGAGAGCCGTTGCCGGTGGCGTGTCCATCGTCATCACGACTGGACCTTATCGCCGGTCGCAGGCACATGGCAACCAGGAAATCGGCGGCGCGTTGCCAGAAATGGCGTCGAGGGCTATATCTCGCGTACAGGATGTCCCCCGCGCGCTGGCAACTCCCCTCGACCGACGCCGGCCTCACCACGGTCGCGCGTGCGTTGGAGCGGGAACTCGGCGTGCCCCCCTTTCTGGCCGATCTCCTTGCCCGGCGCGGGTTTCGCACGGGCGCTTCGGCCCACGATTTTCTCCATCCCAAGCTCAACCTGCTGTCGGACCCGTTCGCGCTGCCGAACATGCCCGCCGCCATCGACCGCATTCTGCGCGCGCTGGCCAACGGTGAGCGGATCGTGCTCTACGGCGACTACGACGTGGACGGCGTCACGTCGCTGGCGATCCTCTCCGGGCTGCTGAAGGCATACGGGGCGAACGCGGAATGTTTCTTGCCGATGCGGATCGAGGAGGGCTACGGATTGAGCGCGGAGGGCGTGGCGCGTTGCGTGCAGACCTTGCGACCCCAACTCCTCATCGCGGTGGACTGCGGGACGGCAAGCGTGCAGGAAATCGGCTCGCTCCAGATCGCGGGCGTGGACGTGATCGTGTTCGACCACCACGAGGCGCAGGCGCAGTTGCCGGACTGCTTCGCCCTGGTCAACCCGAAGCTCGGGGACACGTACCACTACCTTTGCACCGCCGGATTGGTGTTCAAAGTCTGCCACGCCCTGCTGAAGCGCCGGCCTCTGCCGGGCTTCGATCTCAAGGATTCGCTGGACCTCGTCGCCCTCGGCACGGTGGCCGACCTCGTGCCGCTCGTGGAGGAAAACCGCATCCTGGTGCGGCGCGGCTCGCGCACGGTGGCGAACTCTTCCCGTCCGGGCGTGCGCGCCTTGATGGATGTCTCCGGGGTGAAGGCCCCCGTGCGTCCCGTGGACATCGGCTTCCGGCTCGGTCCGCGCCTGAACGCCGCCGGACGCCTCGGGACCGCGCAGGCGGCGTTCGAGATCTTGACCACGCAGGACGAGGCCCGTGCGCGCACCCTCGCGGCGGCGCTCGACCAGCAAAACCGCGAACGCCAGACCGTCGAGCAGCGCACGCTCCTCGAAGCGCAGACCCAGCTTGCCGGGCACTGGGCAGGGTCCGGTCCGCTCCAGCACGCCGCCATCGTCGTCGGCGCGCGGGGTTGGCATCCGGGGGTGCTGGGGATCGTGGCGTCGCGTCTCATGCGTTCCCACCATCGGCCGACGCTGGTCATCGGCTTCAACGACCAGGGTCTGGGGAAGGGCAGCGG
The DNA here is from genome assembly GCA_964658285.1 of uncultured Verrucomicrobiota bacterium. Lineage (GTDB taxonomy): Bacteria > Verrucomicrobiota > Verrucomicrobiia > Chthoniobacterales > SZAS-18 > CAHJWO01. The sequence goes on along the minus strand of CAZZYS010000270.1, from coordinate 4,713 downwards.
ACGCAGCATCCACGGACTCTCGCTGGTCAGCGCGCTCGGGCAGTGCGCGCCGTTGCTCGACAAGTTCGGCGGACACGAGATGGCGGCGGGTTTGACTTTGCAGGAATCAGCCTTTCCGCAGTTCCAGGCCGATTTCTGCCGGATCGTCCGTTCGCTGCTCAGCGACGAACAACTCCTGCCGCGCCTGCACCTCGACGCCGAGGTCGCGCTGGCGGACCTAGACGCCGATTTCCTGTCCTGCCATGAGACGCTGCAGCCTTTCGGCATGGGCAATCCGCAACCGGTTTTCCTCGCCCGGCGGGTGACTCCGGCGGCGGAGCCACGCGTGCTCAAGGAGCGACATCTGAAGTTGATGCTGCGGCAGAATCATCGTGGCGGCGGCAGTTACGGCACCGCGACGCCGGCCATCTTTTTCAACTTCAGCCTGCACGACCTGCCACCGCCCCCGTGGGATGTCGCTTTTCAGGTCGAGGCCAACGAGTTCCGGGGCGAAACCAATCTCCAGGTACAGATTCAGGCGCTCCGGGCGGCGGAAACCGTCGCCATCTGAGAAAACCCCGTTGCAAAAGCGGCGGGGTGCGATATTTTGGCCCCTTTCGCAAATACCGCTTTATGGCAAAGACTTCCTGGATCGAACGAGACAAGCGCAAACGCGCGACGGTGGCCAAATTCGCTGCCCTGCGCGCCGAGTTGAAGGCAAAGAAGGATTACGTGGGCCTGACGCAGCTTCCCCGTGACGCCAGCCCCACCCGCACCGTCAACCGCTGCCAGATGAGCGGCCGCCGCCGCGCCTTCATCCGCCGCTTCAAGCTCTCGCGTATCGCTTTCCGCGAATTAGCGTCCAACGGGATGATCCCGGGCGTGACGAAGTCGAGTTGGTAACACCGACGCCTGCTACCACCCGCCGCCATGCCGATCTACGAATACGAGGTCGAGGGCGGCGAGTGTAACGTGTGCGGCGGGCGTTTCGAGTTGCGCCGGCCGGTGGATCGGCCGGAATGCGCGGATTGTCCGGTTTGCCGACGTCCGGTGCGCCGGGTCATCTCGCAGACCAGCACGCCGAAAATGCTCAAACCGCTTTCGGTGAACGACGCAAAGAAGGCGGGGTTCACCGTCCTCGAGCGCCGCGATAAAGGCGTGTACGAGAAGCAATAGGGAAATCTACAGGCGGCTGACCCGTGGGAACGGTGCCGCCAAAGAAACCAGGCCGGGCGATTCACAAGTCTGAATCCCGGCCACCATGAACACTCTCTTCCTCTTAGGGAACGCGCCGTGGCTGGCCGGTTGCTTTCTCGCCGCCGAGACGGAACTGGTCCGGACCTGGGACTCGTCAGGCGTGATGCTGCTCAAGTTATTGGGCATCCTGGTGCTCGTGCTGCTCAACGGCTTCTTCGTAGCCAGCGAGTTTTCACTGGTCAAAGTGCGCGGCAGCCAGTTGGACGCGCTCGTCGAAGAAGGCGAGGTCCGGGCCGTGGCGGCACGGCGGGTGTTGGACCGGCTCGACGCCTATCTTTCCGCGACGCAACTGGGCGTCACCCTCGCCAGTCTGGCCCTCGGCTGGGTGGGGGAACCTTTCCTTGTGCAGATTTTGGAGCCGTTTTTTCTGCTGGTGGGTATCCAGTCGTCGTTCGTCATTTCCACGCTCTCAGTGGCCATCGGGTTCCTGGCGATCACCTTCCTGCACATCATTTTTGGCGAACTTGCCCCCAAACACGTGGCCATCGGCAGCCCCGTACCCGTGGCGCTGACGTGCGTCGGCCCGTTGCGTGCTTTCTACGTCCTCTTCAAGCCGGCGATCTGGTGCCTCAACCAATCGTCCAACTTTATCTTGCGCAAGGTGTTCCACATCAATTCCGTGGGCGGTCAGGAACTGGGCCACAGCGAGGAGGAACTGCGAGTCATCCTCAGCGACAGCGAGAAATCCCAGGAGGTTTCCCCGCTCGGCAAGGAATTGCTCATCAACGCCCTGGACCTGCGCCGCCGTGTGGTCCGCGACATCATGACACCGCGTGGCGAGGTGGTTTACCTCGACATCGACGAGCCGTTCGAGACGAACCTCGGCAAGGCGAAGGCGTCGCGCCACACCCGTTTTCCGCTCTGCAAGGCGTACCTGGATAACCCCATCGGGCTCGTGCACATCAAGGACTTGCTTGGTGCCGTGAGCGACGATCACCACGACCTGCTCGCCATCAAACGCGAGATGCTGGTCGTCCCTGAGATGATGCCGTTGGAGCGGTTGCTGACGACGTTTCTCGCGCGGCAGGCGCATCTGGCCATCGTGGTGGACGAATTTGGCGGCACGGCCGGCATCGTGACGCTCGACAACGTGCTCGCGGAGATCGTGGGCGAGATCCGCGACGAGTTCGACGCCGAGCAGTCCGAGTTCAAACGTCTGAATCCGGACGAGTTCGAGGTCGAAGGGGTGTTGGGCCTCTACGAACTCAACGACCTGACCGAACTCGACCTTTCCAACGCGGAGGTGAGCACGGTTGGCGGCTACATCACCCAGGTGCTCGGCCACCTCCCTCGCCAGGGCGAGCAGGCACGCGTAGGCGATTACCTCGTGACGGTGACCAAGACCGACGGCAGGCGCATCGATCAGTTGCACTTCAAGCGTTCGCCCGCCGAGGGATCGAGCGTCGGCGTCGGCGGCAATGGGAGTGCCTCCAGCGCCGACCGTAGCGACTAACTGCTCCGTACAAAGGCGGGTTGGCAGCGAAGCTGCTCTACACTGGAGATATGCCTGTCACCGGTGATATCGCCGAACTCCCTCTGCCGGACCTGCTGGACATGATGCGGCATCGTTCCGGCAAGCTCCAGTTGCTCCAGACCCAGCAGATCAGCGAGATGCAGCTCCATTTCACGCCGGGTTACCTGTGCGGCTTCATGGTGGACAAACACATCATCCGCACGGAGTCGCAGGTGGTGGACAAATTGGTGACTGTGACGGCCAATCCGACGGGCCGCTTCGTGTACACCCCCGCGCACGCCAGTTCGTTGATGGGCAGCGTGCGCATCCAGGTGGACCGTCTCGCGCTCATCATTGTCAGCCAGGTGGATGAGATCAGCGTTAACCGTCAGCAACTCTCGCCGCCCCACCGGATTTTCCGGTTGCAGAAGTCGGAGAGCGGCGTCGATTTCGAGGAGGCGCAGTTGGCGGAGTTTTTCCACAGTTCGATCAATCTGCTGAAATGCGGGATCAGCGCCGAAAAGCTGGCCAGCGTCGAACGCATCAGCACCGAGCAGGTGCAGCTCTACCTCTATAAGCTGAGCATCCTCGGCCTGGTGGGACCCGCGCGCCGGGACGACCTCTGGGCGCAACTGGACACCGTGCTGCAGAGCAAAAGCACGCCGCTGCGACTCACGGACGACCAGCCGCGCGCGAGCGGCGGGGCGCGGCGAACGCTCCGGGTTTCCGCGGCGTGGAAGCCGAATCGCTCCACTCGCGGAGACAACGCGACCAACAACCAGCGCCAGGTCAGCCACCTGATCGAGCTCGCGGCTGAGGAAGCGGCCAAAAAGCAGCGCGCCGCCGGTGCCTGACGGAGCGCCGTCACCCCACCTCAGACAAGCTTCTCGGCGTCCCCGTTTCGTTTCGCACGCCACCAGACCCAGCCGACGGCGGCGACGTAAAGCAACAGGCTTATTCCCGAGACCCACGCGCCGATCAGGAACGCCGTCGGTCGGTACTCGAGCAGCAAACGGTGGTGTCCGGCGGCCAGCGGGATGGCCCGCACGCAGTGGTCCGCCGGCATCACATGGTAGATCGTCTGCCCGCTTCCCTCGCCGGCCCGCAGCAGCGAACGCGCCTTCCAACCATCGGAATACGTGTCGGTCACCACGAGAATTTGCGGATCGGGCAGATCGGCCTCGATGGTCATGGAATCCGTCGTTTGCGCGGTCACGGTGACCTTGCCAAGTGCTGGATGATCGGCCGGGCTGGGGTCCGGCGCGGTTTCGAGGATCACGGTCGTGCGCGGGTCAAAAGGCGGAACCATTGCCCGGAGGACTTGCTCCCCGGCGGCGATCACCCGTACCTGCGGGACCAGCATGACGTGCGGGGCCACGAGCGCGGGGTCGAAGCTGTGGAAAGCGATCTTGTCGATATCACCTTCCCCGAAGCCGAAGATGTAGCGGCAGCGCAGCAAGGTAGCGTAGATTTCCGGGTACCGGTGGAAGCGCAGGTCCTGGGTGGCATCTTCCGGGTGGAGGTGTTGCGTCAACGCGAAAAACTCCGCGTAGCGCCGGCTCACGCCGGGATCGTAGCCCCAGAGATCGTCCTCGCCGGTGGTCATCCCGGTGTTTTGATCTTCGAGGTCGAGCAGCCGGCCGTCCCCGATGGGATGTGCCAGGAGGTACATGGCCACGCTCAACCGCCGATAGGGCGCGTACTCGAACGTCAGGAGCGTGGGCAAGGCCAAAAGCAGCACTTCGGTCAGGGCGATGACCGGCACCGCGTACAGGGCCAGCCGCCAACGGCGACCGGCATAAAAAGCGATGGCGAGCGCCAGGCAGCTCGCCGCCGCCATCCACAACGCCGTGCCGGCAAACTTCGCCGCTGCCTGGGTGAACGGAGGTTCCAAATACTCCGCGACGGTGTTGAGGGATTCGCCCGAATATTTGGTGAAACCTAGCCAGTCCTCCCACGGTTGCGGGTTGGTGGCAGCCCCTTCGTGCGCCGACCATTTCGCCCAGAAGCCCGCGCCTCCGAGC
>CAZZYS010000269.1:0-6349 GCA_964658285.1 uncultured Verrucomicrobiota bacterium | reverse complement strand
TGCTGCCGACGAAGATGACGCCCTGGTCGCCGAGCGCCTTCTTGATGTTGGAATACGCCGCCTCGCTGTCGAACTGCGCCTCCACGCCCGCGAGGAATTTGCGTTCTTGCTCCGGGATGCCGAGACGCTCGAAGGTGCGCTTCATGTCCTCGGGCACGTCGTCCCACGAGCGGGAGGGCTTCGCGCCCCGGCTCAGGTAATAGCGGATATTTTGGAAGATGATGTTGTCGAGGTCCTTCGTCGCCCAATGTGTGGGCATGGCCTTCTTGTTGAAAGTATCGAGGGCCTTGTGGCGGAACTCCCGAATCCAGTCGGGTTCGCCTTTCACATCGACGATGTAGTCGATGGTCTCGTGCGAAAGGCCGGTGCCGGCGTCGAAGGTGTGGGCTTCTGGGTAGGAAAAATCGCCGGCGCTGCGGTCGATGTCGATATCTGCTTTGGGTGCGGCCATATTGTTTAAGGTAGGGATGCCTCTCCGAGGCAGTCCCTATTTTGGTTTGGTAACCGAGATTCGTTGTTACGCGTTCCTTTCAGAAAATCTAGGGACTGCCTCGGAGAGGCATCCCTACCTTGGTTGGACGACGCCGCTTACGCGGCGACGGGTTGCGCGCCGGGCTTGACCCAATCGTAACCCTTCGTGTCGAGTTCGAGCGCGAGCGATTTGTCGCCGCTCATCACGATTTGTCCGTCCATCATGACGTGCACCTTGTCGGGCACGATGTAGTCGAGCAGGCGCTGGTAATGGGTGATGAGCAGGACGCCGAGGTTCGGCCCGCGCTGGGCGTTGACGCCGCCCGCGACGATCCGCAAGGCGTCCACGTCGAGACCGCTGTCCGTCTCGTCGAGGATCGCGTAACTCGGCGCGAGCATCGCCATCTGGAGGATTTCGTTGCGCTTTTTCTCGCCGCCGGAAAACCCCTCGTTGACCGAACGCGACGTGAACTCCCGGCGCATGTCGAGTTCGTCCATCTTCGCGTAGAGCGTGTGGTAATAATCGACCGCTTCGAGTTCCTCGCCCTCGCCGAGCCGGGCCTGGAGCGCCGCGCGGATGAAGTTGGCGTTGCTCACGCCCGGGACTTCCATCGGGTATTGGAACGCGAGAAACAGCCCCTTGCGGGCGCGTTCGTCGGCTTCCAGGCCGAGGATTTCCTCGCCGTCGAGCAGGACGCTGCCGCCGGTGATCGTGTAATCGGGATGGCCCGCGATGGCCTTGGCGAGCGTGCTTTTGCCCGAACCGTTGAGGCCCATGATGGCGTGGACCTCGCCCTTGGGAATTTCCAGGCTGAGGCTTTTGACGATGGGTTTGTCCCCGATGGAGACGCAGAGGTCCTGGATGACGAGCGATGACTGGTTCATGGAAAAAGTGGGTTATTCAGCGGCGGTTTCCCCGGCCGCGACGCAATCGGGACAGAGGCCGCGCAGGGAAAACTCCGATTGGGTCACGAGGTAATCGTCCGGGAGTTGCCAGACCCGCGAAAGCGCGGCGGCATCGGGTACGCCCACGTCGTGCACGTGGTTGCAGCGCGTACACATGAAATGGCCGTGCGGCTGGGCGTTGGGGCAAAAGCGCGACGGGCCGCGGTCGAAGTTGACCTGCCGCACGAGCCCGACCTGGGTCAGGGTTTCGAGGCAGTTGTAAACGGTGGCCAGCGAGATCGTGGGCATCCGCTTTTGCGCCCGCATGAACACCTGCACGGCGCTCGGATGGTCGCGCGTTTCCATCAACGCCTCGTAAACCTCGCGGCGCTGGCGCGTCAGCCGGAAGCCACCCGACGCAACGGTGGCGTCGTACGCGGTGTGAGTGTGGTCGTCGGGGGAAAGTTCGGCACACATGGCTGGAGAGAGGCAATGTGCCATCCCAGCCGTCGGTATCAAGAACTATTCTAAATAAAAAGAGCAGCGGTTACCTCAAACCATAGTCACTTACCACATCAGGGTAACAAGACGTTTTGGTCAACGAGGCCGTACTTCAAAGCCTCATCCGTGGTAAAATGACGTTCCGCCGCCATGTCGTCTACGATCCGTGCAGGTTGTTGCTTACACATGGTCGCCAGTTCCGAAACCAACCGCTCGTTCATCTTGGAAACGTAGGCTTCCGTGGTCTTCGCATCTTGTGCCGACCGAACAATGATTGTCTTCGTAAAGCTGAACACCGCGTCGCGCGATGCCTTTCTCTGCCCCGGAGTGCCGGCAGCAAAAATCATTGCTGCGGTTCCTTGCGCAGCCCCGTGGCACCTCGTCCAGATAGGACACTTTACGAACCGCATGGTATCGAGAATGGCGAACGACATCGGAATGCTTCCACCCGGGGAGTCGATGTCCAGCGTGATCGGAACCTTCGAATTTTCCATTTGATAGAATAGAAGTTCAGCAATGACGCGCTGGGCGGATTTGTCGTTGATCTCACCATGAAGTTGCACCACGCGACCTGTAGGGATTTCAGAAGCCGTCGTCATGGTACAACCCAAACAGAGGAAAAGAATCGCGCGCCACATAAAAGGCTGGTTTTGCCTAAACGATACTCAGTTCCCCCCGCTGCCGCTCGATCAACTCCGCCACGCCCTTCTTCCCCAGCGCCACGAGCGCGTCGAACTCCTCCTGCGAGAACGTCGATTCCTCCCCCGCCCCCTGCACCTCCACGAACTGCCCGTCCTCGGTCAGCACGAGGTTGAAATCCACCGCCGCGTCCTTGTCCTCGACGTAATCCAGGTCCAGCACCGGCCGGCCGCCCACCATCCCGACGCTCACCGCCGCCACGAGCCGCTTCACGGGCGAACGCGCGACCTCCCCGCGCGCCACGAGCGCCTGACACGCCAACGCCGCCGCCACGCATCCGCCCGTGATGGACGCCGTGCGCGTGCCGCCGTCGGCCTGGAGCACGTCGCAGTCGATCCACAACGTCCGCGACCCGAGCGCCTCCAGGTCGATCACCGCCCGCAGCGCCCGGCCGATGAGCCGCTGGATTTCCACGCCGCGTCCGTCCTGCTTGCCTTTGGACACGTCGCGCGGCTTCCGGCCGAGCGTCGAGTACGGCAGCATCGAATACTCCGCCGTGATCCACCCGCCGGTGACGTTTTGCTCCTTCATCCAGCGCGGCACCGAGTTTTCGACGGACGCCGCGCAGATGACGCGCGTGTTGCCGGCCGCGACCAGCACCGAACCGGCGGCGTGCGGGGCGATGCCCGGCTGGAAGGTCAAGGGGCGGAGTTGATCGTCGGCGCGGCCGTCGTGTCGGGACATGGCGCAAAGGATGGATGGGAACGCGCGGAGCGTCAACGCCACCGGAGCCGGTCCGCGCGGGCCGGGATGCGCCCGACAAAAAACGCGAGGAATTCCCTCGCCATCGGGAATCGCCTCATGTAATGAATCCGCTGTGGTCATCAAATCGGACACCCTCAACGAACTCAAGAAGAACGCGCTCTACAGCCGGCAATACGCCGCCGCCCTGATCGCTCATGCCGAACGCATCGAGTCCCTGATCGACGCGGAGGCCGCGGTGGCCGACATCGGAGCCAGCCAGACGCCCTCGGAACCCGCTCGCTCCGAGCCTCCCGCGGAACCGGCCCCCAAGGAGTCGGCCGCCGAGCCCGCGCCCAAGGAGCCGCCCGCCGAGAACTCGCGCCTTGAGGCCCCCGTGGAGCCTTCCCGCAGCGAACCGCCGGCGCTGCCCCCGCGGATCGAAGCCCCGGCGGAGCCCGCCCGCGTCGTCGCCGTCCCGCTCACGCTCCCGCGCGCCGGAGAAATGCCGCGCCCGAACCGGGAACTCGGCGTCACGCAGGCCGATGCCATCAAGGCGGCGCTGCGCGTGATCGGACACCCCGCCACGCTGGGCGAAATTTTCAATACGATCAAGTCGCAACGGCTGCCCGTGAAACTGACCAGCGCGGAGAATCTCCGTCTGGTGATGAGCCGCAGCGAGGATTTCGAGAGCAACATGGCCGGGCAATGGCAGTTGCGGCCCTCCGCCGCCGGTTTCTCCGAGCAGGCGCAGGCGAACGGCCTCGGCTCGTCGGAAACGGCCGGGCTCGCGGTGGCAGGGCAGGCGTAACCGTCCGCACGGACAACCCGACCGGGATCGCTTCCCGGCGCAAGACCCGAATGTCCCGTTCGCGGGGGTACGCCGATGAATGTTGTCACCATCGAAGTCCCCGCCTCCACTTCCAATCTCGGCCCGGGTTACGATTGCCTGGGCATCGCTCTCCGGCTCTCCAACCGCATCACGGTCCGCCGCCTGCGCCGTGAATCCACGGCGGACGGTCTGGCCACCACCAAAATGGGGCGGGAAGCCGCTTGTTCGTTCTGGGAACAGGCGGGCGTCGAGCCTTTCCCTTTTTCCTGCGAGGTCACCGGCGAGGTGCCGATCTCGCGCGGATTGGGCAGCAGCGTGACCCTGCGGCTGGGTCTGCTCACGGGCTTGAACACCCTCGCCGGCCGACCGCTCACGAGGCAGGAGCTTTTTGAAATTTGCGTTTCCCTGGAGGGGCATCCCGATAACGCCGCCCCGGCGCAGTTCGGCGGATTCACGGTGGCGGGCGGCGGGGAGGAGGGCAACGGGGTGTTGCGGTTCCCGGTGTCGCGTCACCTGCATTTCGTCCTGTTGGTGCCGGACTTCGAGATTCGCACGGACGACGCGCGCCGTTTGTTGCCGGAGGCGGTTTCCCGGCGGGCGGCGGTGGCCAGCAGCGCGCGGGCTTGCCGGATCACGGCGGCGTTCGCGGCGCAGCGTTACGAGGCGCTGCGGGACAGTTTCGAGGACGACGCCTTCCACCAACCGCACCGGCTGCCGCTGATCCCGTTCCTGCCCGACGTGCTGACGGCGGGCCGCGCGGCGGGTGCGCTCGGCGGTTTCCTGTCCGGCTCGGGTTCCACGATCTGCTGCCTGACGCTCGAATCTCCCGAGGTCGTCGGCGACGCCATGCGCGGGGCGTGCGGCTTGCCGGGCGCACGCACCGTCATCACGACGGCCGACAACCGGGGAGCCAGGAAGAAAGGATGAAGGATGCGCCGCTGGGTGGAGAGTTTGGAGCAGTTTGCCATCGACGTGATCCTGGAACGCCGGTACGGCAAGCGCGCCGCGTTGCTCCGCGTCTTTTTGCTGCTGCTCTCGCTCGTTTTTAAACAGATCGTCCAGGCGCGCCTGTGGCTCTACCGGAAGCGCTACCTGCGCAACCGCCCGCTCGGCTGCCTCGTGCTCAGCGTCGGCAACCTCACGGTCGGCGGCACCGGCAAGACGCCCGTGGTCGAACGGCTCGCGCGCACCCTCCACGAGGGCGGGCGCAAGGTCGCCATCCTCAGCCGGGGTTACAAGAGCCGCCGGCCGCCGCTGCTCAAACGGATCCACGGCCGGCTGACCGGACGCATCAACGAGTCCATCCCGCGCGTGGTCAGCGACGGACGGCGCGTGCTGCTGCGTTCGCGCGAGGCGGGCGACGAACCTTTCATGCTCGCCACGAACCTGCCCGGCGTCGTCGTGCTCGTGGACAAGGACCGGGTGAAAGCCGGGCGGTACGCCGTCGAGCATTTCGGCGCGGACACGCTCATCCTCGACGACGGCCTGCAATACCTCCACCTCCAGCATCGGCTCGACTTCGTGCTCATCGACCGCCAGGCCCCCTTCGGCAACGAGTACCTGCTGCCGCGCGGGACCCTGCGCGAACCCCCCGCCAACCTGCGCCGCGCGAGCCATATTTGCATCACCAAGAGCGAGGGGGCCGACAACACCGCGCTCATCGCCCGCATCCGGCGCTACAACCGCACGGCCGAGATCATCGAATGCACCCACCGGCCCCGGCATTTGCAGGAGGTTTACACGAGGAAACGGTTGGGGCTCGAACGGTTGCGCGGGATCAACGTCGGGGCGTTGAGCGCCATCGCCGCGCCGGAGAGTTTCGAGGCGGCGCTCCAGGGCTTGGGCGCGAACGTCGAGCTTTCACGGCGCTTCATCGATCACCACCGGTTCAGCCAGCAGGAAATCCGGACGTTCGCCGCGCGGTGCGCCCGGCGCGGGTTGGACATGATCGTGACGACGGAAAAGGACGCCGTGCGGTTCCCGCAAAAGATGGTGCTGGAGGTGCCCGTCTATCTGATGCGGGTCGAGATCGAAATCCTCAGCGGCCGGGAAAGCTGGCAGGCGTGCATCGACCGCATCTGCCAACCCGGACCGGTGTTGTGGCCGTATGAGGTAGTCGGAGCGGGACTTTAACACAGAGACACGGAGACACGGAGACCGGAGGAACAAGGCAAAAGGTAGGAGAAGGAGAGATCTCCTCTTTTTTGAGACCCTTTTCCTTTCCGGCCTCCTCCGGTCTCCGTGTCTCCGTGTCTCGTGTTACAGCCGTTTTCAAATCCC
>CAZZYS010000268.1:0-6356 GCA_964658285.1 uncultured Verrucomicrobiota bacterium | reverse complement strand
GGGGATCGTCTGGGTGATCTTGTCGTTGAAAATCTCGTTGCGCGCGAGGTCGGTCAGCCGGCACTCGATGTAGCGCGAGGCCGCCGCCGGGTCGCCGGTGTAGATGTTGCCGAAGTTCCCCTGCCCCTCGATGAGGTAACGCTTCTGCTGTAGCACGACGAGCGCGTCCGCGATGGAGGCGTCGCCGTGCGGATGGAACTGCATACAATAACCGACGATGTTGGCGACCTTGATGAATTTGCCGTCGTCGTTGCGGTGGATGGAATGCAGGATGCGCCGCTGCACGGGCTTCAATCCGTCCTCCAGCGCCGGGATCGCGCGGTCGCGGATGACGTAGCTGGCGTACGACAGAAAGTTGCGGTCCATCAACGCCCGGAACGGCGGGTCGTCGGGCGGCGGCGTGTGCGCGGCGGCGGCATCCGGGGGAAGTCCGCCGTCGGGACCGTCGCTGTTTCCCGCGCCGAATTCCGGCAAGGGCGCGTCGTCCGCCGCCGGCACGGCGTCGGCGTCCAGCAAGCCGTCGGCAGGCAGCGGGTGGCGCTGCTCGTGGGCGTGCCCGTTGCCGTTGAACGGACTATGGCCGATGGGGCCGAGCGGAAGATTGCCGGAATCGGACGGTGAAGGAGTTTTGGAACGCGCAGCCATGCAGAAAACGCAAGATGTTGATTTGCGAGAAATACATTTACTACATCCGGTGGAAACACACAACCTCGAACGCTCGGAAAGCCGCGAATTTTTGCGTCGCCCGCGCGGCATGGAAACCGCTCCCTTGCGGCGGTTGGAACCGCGCCGTTCCTGCCGCTATATGTTGACTCGTATGCTCTCCACCCGCCGCTGTTCCCGGACGCTCCTGCCGCTGCTCGCCTGCTGCCTGCTCGGCGTGACGACGCCCGCTGTTTTCTCCGCGACGACCGGGCGCGCGACGATGGAAACCCCCACTGGCGGGCGGCGTTTCCTGGACGACCTGGCACAGGCCGAGCGGAGGCATGACTACCGCCCGCTCCTCGCCGAATGCGACCGGCAGGTGACGGCCCATCCCGACGACCGCGAAAGCTACCGCCAGCGCGCCCTCGCGCGCTGGGGGGCACGGCAATACGACGGCGCGCTGGCCGATTTTGAACGCGCCATCGACCTCGCCCGCCGCCAGAAAGCCCCCGCCCGGTTGCTGGCGATCATGGCCTATGGACGCGCCCTCATCCGCCGCGAACAACACGACACCGCCGCCGAAGCGGCCGAACTCGACCGCGCCGCCCGCGCCGACCGTTCCTTCACCGACGCCCTCAACGACCTCGCGTGGATTCGCGCCACCAACCCCGACGCCTCGTTGCGCAACGGACGGCAGGCCGTCGAGCTCGCCCGGCGCGCCTGCGACACGGTGCCCGGTTCGGTGAAATACCTCGACACCCTCGCCGCCGCCTACGCCGAGGCGGGCGATGCCAAACGGGCCGCCGACACCGAGCGAGCCGCCATCAAGGCCGCCCGCGTCAGCGCCCGCACGGCCGGCGAGCACCGGGACTTTCTCGCCGGTGCGTCCGGCCGGGTCGATCTGTACGCCGGGGGCGGTCGCTGCCGGGAAGACCCTCACCCCACCGTGCCTTCACCGAAACCTTCGACCCCTGCAAATCCGGGTTAGACTTCGGAAGCTCGATTCCTATCATGGGGCCATGAAAATGGCTCTCAGATTGCTCGCCTTTGCCCTGGGGACTTTCGTCTTTGCCCGCCCCTGGACAATGCTGGCCGCGCCGCCGGCACAGGTCAGCGCCACCGTGGAAATCTACGAACTCCCCCAAGCGGAAGCGATTGCCTGGCAGGAAAAGTATGAGAAGGCGTCCGATTCGGATCGGCAGAAACTCATTCACGATCTCCGGGTGGAGAACTTCGGCGAGGTCAAAACGGTCGGTTTCGGCTACAGGCTCTGTACCATGAACGAACAATCCACCGTCGAAACGGTCGAGATGTACCGCTATCCAACCCGCTTCGAGACCAAGGACGGGTTCGCCTCGCCGTCCGAATTCGAGATGAACAAAATCGGTTGCACGATGACGCTCAAGATCCTCCCGGCCAACGACGAAAACCATTTCGCCGTGGACACGAATATCCGCGATGTCGCGCTGCTCAACACCCAACGCTATCCTGCTTCCAAAACCGACCAGCCCGGCAGCATCGAGCAACCAAATTTTGCCGTGAATTCTGTCACCAGCCGGTTCCAGCTTACCGCCGGCGTGCCAAAGCTTGTCAGCATTTATTCCCCGTATCATGACGAGAAGACCGCGCATGCCTTGCGCCTGGTCTTCGCCACGGTCGGTCCTGATCGTTGACCGCCTTCGCCGCCGGAACGGGGAGGGAAATTTATTTGCCTTCGTAAATCTCCATAATCCCCCCGCCCCAGCTTGGGCTCGTCTTCCGTTTTCCGCGTGAAACTGTTGCGCCCGATGACGTCCCCCCCCCGTGCTCAGTTCGGCGTCGGCGTGGGGGTCGCCTTGGGCTTCGCTCTGGGCGTCGGTTTCGGCGTGGCCCTGGGCGCGGCTCCGTCCGGCCCGGTTCCCACGGTTGGTTCGCCCTCGGGACCGGCTCCGGTGCTCGGCTCCCGCAGGCGGTAATCACTCTGCCCGCGCGCTCCGACCGTCGGCTCCGACGGGATCAGCGAATCGGGCCGGCGAGAGGCGCTCCCCACCGGGATGTTGGCGGAAACGTTGTCAAACGTCGGCCGGTCGGTCGGTTGCGGGACGTGGGAGCCGGTAATCATCCGGCGCGTGTCTTCGGGGTTCGCGCTGGCGGTGCGGTCGCGGTGGCTGGGCGTGCTGTTCTGCGTGCAGCCGGCGGCCAAGAGCAGGCCGGCCAGCAAACTGTGGGAAAGGAATTTGGAGTTCATCGGTAGCAGCCTGATTCGCTACCAGCACCGTGGACGGCGGGATAATTATGAACGTCGCGTGCCGGACTACCGTTATCCGGCCCGGGTCAACCCGCGCCCAGGACGAACTTCTCCACCGCGTTGGCGAAGCCCTCGTCCTCGCTGGAGGTCGTCACCTCGTGCGCCGCGCCCTTCACCTCGTCGCTCGACTGCCCCATCGCAATCGACAATCCGCCCTTCTTGAACATCGATACATCGTTGGGCATGTCGCCGATGGTGGCAATTTCCTCGGGCTGGATTTTGAGCATCCGCGCGAGCGCGCCGACCACGCCGCCCTTGTTCGCGTCGGGATGAGTCACGTCCAGGTAGTACGGCTGCGAACGCGCCGCCGATACCGCCGCGGGTTTGTTCGCCTCGTCCTCGCGCGAAACGTCCCGCTGCGGCGTGCCTTTCTTCGTGCCCACCTGCCCGCCGAACGCCGCCTGCACCGCCTTCTCGCATTTCGCCACCGCATCCAGGTCATCGCTGACGCCGACGATCTTCGCCACGTCGTCGGTCTTGCCGTCGTAAGAGTCCACCACGGTCGGCGGGAATTTGACGGTCCATTCCTCGCGGTCCACGTGCGCACCATGACGTTCGTGGACGAACCAATCGTTGCCCCGGTAAATCCACACCCCGACGTTGTGTTCCTCGATGATCTTGATGACCGCCTCGACCACGTCTTTCTTCAGGACGTGCTGCTCGATGATGGTCAGGTCCGGCTTGACGAACAACCCGCCGTTGAACGCCGCGAGGGGCGTCGTAAGCTCCAGCGGCCCGGTGAGCATCGCCATGCCGCGCGGCGGCCGGCCGCTGGTGACGGCGAACTCGATCCCAGCCGCGCGCAGCTTTTTGACGGCTTCCTTCGCGCGGTCGGTGAGGATTTTTTCCTTGGTGACGAGCGTGCCGTCCACGTCGGCGAGGAGCAAGCGCGGGCGCGGCGGATGGGGGTCGGTTTTGGGATCAGCCATGTCGTTAACAACGTGTGTTAGAGAATTCGGGGCGTCGCTGATCGTTGGCTGTCTCGCGTCCCCGCACCGAGCAGTTCGCAAAACGCGCCGGTCCGCGCGTTCCCCCTTTGCCATGCGATCATTCTGCCACAAAAACGTCCGACCTTGGTTGCCGTGTTTCTGTCTCTGGCTCGCCCTCATCCCCGCCGCCGCGGCGAAGGACATCATCATCCCGCTGGACGAACGGATGCTGGCTCACCTGGAAACCACGGCGGACCATCTCGCGGCGAGGGAAAAAACCGACCCGGCCTTGCAAAAAGATTTCGTGGCGTGCGGGAACGACAAGAAAGTCGACGGCGACACCCCTGACGCGATCTCGAAAGTCATCGCAGCCCGGCACCCGCGCATGACGGCGGCATTGGCGGCGGAAGGCTGGAAGCCGGGCGACTTTTACCTGGCGTTTGGCACCATGACGGCGATGCCGTTCACCAGTGAACTACACCACGGCGGCGTGCCCGATTCGGACAAAGGGGTGCGCCGCAACGTCGTTTTCTACGACGGGCACAAGACCCGTGTCCTCGCCGTCATCACCAAGCTCAGCCGCCTGATGGGCATGGTGATGGAATGAAGCGAACCCATCCCCGGCCGCACGGGTTTAACGGACTCAGGACTTGGCGGGCGCGAGGCCGTCAAGCTTCTGAAGGATCGTCTTCTTCGCCACCGCGCCGATGAGCGTGTCACGCACCTCGCCGCCCTCGAAGAACAGCAGGGCCGGGATGTTGCGGATGTTGTACTTCGCGGCGAGCGCGCTGTTGCTATCCACGTCCACCTTGGCCACGCGCACCTTGCCGCCGCCTTCGCGGGCGATCTCGTCGAGCACGGGGGCGATCATCTTGCACGGACCGCACCAGCTCGCCCAGAAGTCCACGACCACCGGCACCGGGGACTGCAACACGGCCTTCTCGAAAGAGGCTTCGTCAACGTGAATGGATTCGTCGTTTGCCATAAAAATAAATTGATTGTTCGTACCTATGCGAACTAAAGATACGTTCGTTCTTTTGCCGTGTTTGTCAATCCCCGCACGGGGTCGTCACGGCTTGGCCGGACCAGGGTTGTTGAACTCGATGTGGTCCTGGCCGTTGGTGCCGCCGCGCCAGTTTTGCGCGCTCCAGGCACGCGTCTGGTAGTCGCTCTGCGTGAAGATCAGCAGCAACAATAACCACACGAAACCCGCCGCCGCGAACAACCACACCATCGGCTTGCCGTAGCGCACCTCCATGAAAAACAGGAGGATAAGCGCCGCCTTGGCGACGGAAATCGCCATCGCCGCCGCCACGTTGAACGGCCCGAGCGGGATGAAATTCGCTCCGACCGTGAGCCCGAGCAGCAGCAGCAGCAGCACGAACGTCCGCACATACACTTTTGGTTGGACTATTTCGGTGGGCATGGGCGAAAACTAACGTCGTGCGACGAGGTAAAGTAGCGGGAACAGGAACACCCACACGATATCCACGAAATGCCAGTAGAGTCCGCCGACTTCGATGGGGTTATAGTATTCCCGGCTGAACTTTCCCCGCCACGCCTGCACCGCGAGCACGGTCAGGATCACGACGCCGATGGTCACGTGCAAACTGTGCAAGCCCGTCATCACGAAGTAGAGCACGTAGAATAGCTGCACCTGGTTGGCCGGAGCCGCGCCGCCGTCGTAACGAAACGTCAGACCGGGCACGTGGTGCTCGGCGAAGTCCCGGTAATACTCGTAGCCGTGCAGGCACAGGAAAAGCGCGCCGAACCCCGCCGCCAGCAGGAGCAGAAAGGCGAGCAACCGCCGCGCGCCGGTCTGCGCGGCATGGACGGCCATCGCCATCGCAAAACTGCTGATGAGCAAGATCGCCGTGTCCCCCGCGCCCGCCCACATCAATAGCTCCCTGCTGCCCGCCGCGAACGCCGCCGGGTACGACACGCGGTAGACCGCATACGCTCCGAAAAGCCCGCCGAAAAATAAGATCTCCGTCGAGAGAAACAGCCACATGCCCAAGTGCGCGGCCTCGGTCTGTTGTTCGAGATCATCGAACTGCACCGCGCGCGCCGGGAGCAGCGGCGGCGGCGGCGCGGCGGGTGGGGAAATGGCGGCTTCAGACATGTTCCAGGGCGCGGGCGCGTTTTTCGGGTTTCAAATGCTCGGCGGTGGAAGCCAGCGGATAAGAGTAAGGTTCCTCGGTGACGACCGGCGTCTCCTCGAAGTTGCGCGTCGGCGGCGGTGAGGTGGTCTGCCATTCCAGGCCGGTGGCGTTCCAGGGATTGTCCCCCGCGCGCTTGCCCTTCTTCAACGACCAGATCAGGTAAAATATCGGCATCGCGTAGCCGACGCCCAGGATCGTCGCGCCTGCCGTCGAGAGGACGTTCCAGATTTGAAACTCCGGCGGGTACGCGTGGTACCGGCGCGGCATCCCGAGATAGCCCAGGATGAACTGCGGGAAAAACGTCAGGTTGAAGCCGATGAACGTCACCAGCGC
>CAZZYS010000267.1:0-6358 GCA_964658285.1 uncultured Verrucomicrobiota bacterium | reverse complement strand
TACCTTCTGCCTCTCCATGCCCGACGCCGCTTCTGATCTTGGCCAAGTCCTGCTCGTCGGTCTGCCCGGCCACGAACTCGACCCCGACACGGCCGCCATGCTGCGGCGCGTGCAACCGGGCGGCTACATCCTCTTCACCCGCAACATCAAGAGTCCCGCCGGCCTGCGGAAACTCACCGACGACCTGCGCGACCTGAGCCGCGTCGAACCCATCATCACCATCGACCAGGAAGGCGGCCGGGTCTCCCGCCTGAAAGCCATCGGCAACGAACCGCCCGGCGCGACCCAACTGCGCCTGCGCAACGACCCCGTGCTCGTGCGCCGCCACGGCGCGCTGACCGCGCGGCTGCTGCGGCTGTTCGGGTTCAACCTCGACCTCTGCCCCGTGCTCGACCTGTGCCTGCGCGGCGACGAGACGGTGGATAACTCCCTGCGCGGCCGTTGCTACGGCGAGACCGTCGAACAGGTCGTGCGGCTGGCGGGGGCGTTCAACTCCGAGTTGCGCACCGGCGGGGTCCTGTCGTGCGGCAAACATTTTCCCGGTTACACCAGCGCCCGCGAGGACGCGCACCATTCCCTGCCCGTCATCGAACGCACCCGCGACGAACTCGACGCCGTGGAACTCGGCCCCTTCCGCGAGATGGTCAACGTGCTCGACAGCGTGATGGTCTGCCACGCGTACTACCCCTGTCTCGATCTGGACGGCGCGCGTCCGGCCTCGCTGTCCGGCAAGGTCATCAACGGCCTGTTGCGCGACGAACTCGATTTCCGTGGCCTCGTGATGACCGACGACCTCGACATGGGCGCGATCCTGAACACCTACGGCCTGGAGGAAACGCTCCACCTCGCGCTCGCCGCCGGGGCGGACCTGATGATGATCTGCCACCGCGTCGAGCAGTTGGAAAACGCGCGACGTTTCCTCGAAACCGCCCGGCCCGCCCAGCTTGAACGCGCCCTGGCCGCCGTGGCCGCCGCGAAGGCGCGGCTGTCGCCGCCGGAGCCGGTTTTCAGCGAGGAGGCGTTCCGTGGGATCGACGCCGAGGTGTGGGCGCTGCGCGTGGAAGTGATGGGCGAGGAAGCCGCCGGTCAACGCGCGCCGGAGGACGGAAAACGTTCGCCGGTGGAGATTTACTGATAGGGTAGCGTCTCGGTTGACGGCACCATCCTGCGGGAATACCCTGCGGGCGTCGTGGACGCCATCGCGGAAACCCTGGAAACGAAACTCCACGAGTGGAAGCCGGAGACCTCTCAGCGGGTGCGTGCCCTCGTGGCCGAGATCATTGCACTAGCCGATGACGGTGCACTGGACCTTGCCCGGTCGCGTGCGATAGAGCAAGAAGTGCTCGATCTCCTTGATGCACCCGCGTCCCGGTGAAGTCTAGCTGGCAGACCTCGGCCTCGCGGCGAAGACGCGGCCGGTGGTCCGAAATCGTCTCGGAGGGACGGCGGATATTAGCCGGTGGTGCTAACCACCGGAAGCGCCACGCAAAGCGTCCACGCCCCGGAGGGGCCGAGCAACACGGACGGGTGCTATGCCAGAAGCGCCGCCCCTCCGGGGCTCTGACCTTTTCTGTGGTTTTCCGGTGGTTGGCACCACCGGCTAACATCCGCCGTCCTTCCGGGACGAGGAGCGGCCAGGACTCAAAGTAAAAACGCCCTGGAGCGCGCTATTAAGCGAGTGGAGGGGGACGATCCCTGGGAATAGTGCTTCTCCGCTCAGCGCGCAACCGGAAGGCAAACACCAGCCACTGGGCGAGAAGAAGCGAACAGATGCCCGCAAAGACCCAGAGCGCGAAGCGGGGAAAAAGAAGCTGGATGCCGACAAATAGAAGTTGGTAGCAAGGGATGGCTGGAACGACGACGAAAGACGCGTTCGGGGTGCGGCCATGCCTCAGATGAACGACGCTGCCGCCCGTGATGGTGCAGGCGAACTGTAGAACGCAAGCCACGAGACTGAAGGTGATGGCAAGCAAATAGGACATGAGGAAAGCGTCTTCGCCTAACAGGTTTTAGACGCCATTGGGGCAGACCTGTTTCTCACATCATCTCCACGGGCAGCAGGAATTGCAGGCTCCCGCCATAGGGGGCGAGGCGGTCCGCTTCGATGCCGATGAGCGTCGCCTTGCCCACCGGGATGCCGCCCGCGTCGTTCACTCCTAACAATGTCGCCGCGAGTTGCCCGATGTCGGGTTGGTGACCGACGAGCAGCAGGCTGCCCGCCCAACCGTACGCTTGCAGCCCGTCAAACGCCGCCTGCGGTTCCATGCCGCTCGCCAGGAACGGCTCGTTCTGCAACGTCACTCCGCCCAACGCCCGCGCCACCTCCTCGGCGGTCTGCACGGTGCGCCGGTACGGACTGGCGAGGATCAACTCGGGATGCAGACCTTGCCGTTGGCAAAATGCCCCGACCTTTTCGGCCTGTCGTTTGCCCTCGGGGGATAGTTCGCGGGCGGCATCGGTGGTCCGCACGCCCTCGGCGTCGGCGTGGCGCAAGAGGTAGAGCAACATAGCTTGGGGGGTAACGGGAGATTCGCTCACATCACCATGCCGCCGTCCACCGTGAGCACCTGCCCGGTGATGTACCCGGCATCCGGCCCGGCGAGATAGAGCACGGCGGCGGCGATGTCCTCCGGCTGCCCGAACCGCGCCAGCGGGATGTTCTCGGTCACCTTTTTCTTCACGTCGTCGGGCAACTCGTTGGTCATGTCGGTGACGATGAATCCCGGCGCGACGGCGTTGACGGTGATGTTGCGGCTGGCCAGTTCGCGGGCGAGCGATTTCGTTAACCCGATGAGACCGGCCTTGCTGGCGGCGTAGTTGGACTGCCCCGCGTTGCCCGTCAGGCCGCTGACGCTGGAGATGTTGATGATCCGGCCCTTGCGCTGGCGCAACATCCCGCGCTGGAACGCCTGCATGAAGAAAAACGCCCCCTTGAGATTGGTGTCCATCACGATGTCCCAATCCGCCTCGGACATGCGCATACTCAATCCGTCGCGCGTGACACCGGCGTTGTTGACGAGAATATCGACCTTCTCGAAATCCTCCAGAATCTGTTTGCTGACCGCCGTGATCCCGGCCGGGTCGCTCACGTCGGCGGCGTAGGCCCTGGCGGCGTCGGGGGTGACCGCGTTGATCTCGTCGGCGGTGCGCCTGGCGTTCGCTTCCGTGCGGCTGACGACCGCGACGCGCGCACCCGCTCCGGCGAGGCGTTGGGCGATGGCCTGGCCGATGCCACGGCCCGCGCCGGTCACGACGGCTACCTGGTTGGCGAGAGGGAGAGGATTCGGGGTCATGGGAGGGTGCGTCTACGTCGCGTTGGGGTTGGAAATGATGCGGATCAGGACGCGCTGCCATCCATAGAGCGGCAATCCGTGCCTCGCAACCCGCAACGCACGCGCGTCACCTGAACTCCGCGACCAACTCCGCCGGCAGCAGCGGGGTGGCCCCGTAGTGCGAGGCGACGTAGCCGCCCAGGCGGCAGGCGGTTCCCAACATCCGACGTGTCTCGGTGCCGCGGACCAGCCCCGCCATCAGCCCCGCCATGAACGCATCCCCCGCCCCGACCGTATCCCGCACGGTGACCTGCGGGGCAGGCGCGCAGGTCAGTTTCCCGTCGTCCCACAACGCCGCGCCCTGCGCTCCGCGCGTGACGCAGACGCACGATACGCCCGTCGCCTCCGCCAGTGTGGCGCAGGCACGCGCGATGGCGTCCTCGGTGCCCGGGAAATCCGGCTTCATCTCGCCGGTGCGCACGTAGGACGCGAGTTGGCCCAGTTCGTCGTCGTTGAGCTTCATCACGTCGGCGCGCCGGGCCAGACTCCGCACCAACGCCGGGTCCGCGAAGGGCGCGCGGAGGTTCACGTCGAAGAATTTCCTCGGACCCTGGATCGACAGGAGTTTGTCGAGTTGTTCGAGGTTGTACGGCGAACGGCCCGCGAGCGAACCGAACACCAGCGCGCGGGCACTGGCGACCGCCGCGAGCACTTCGGGCGGTACCCGGATTTCGTCCCACGCGACCGGGCGGACGAGTTCGTAGGTGGCGTTGCTTTTTTCATCGAGCGTCACGAGGACCGTGCCCGTCGGGAGTCCGACCCGCGCACGGGTGACGAAGCGAATGCCGACCTTCTTGTCCCGCGCGACCTGGAGGATTTCGTCGCCGAGCGGGTCCTGCCCGACCGTCGAAATCAGATCGACCGTGCCACCCAGTTGCGCGAGGTGGGCGGCGACGTTGAAGGGCGCGCCGCCCGCGTGCTTGCCCGAGGGCAGGCAATCCCAGAGCATTTCGCCAAAGGCGTAAAATTCGGTGTCGTTCATGAGGGGAGCGGTAGCGGCGAGGTTCTGTCCGGTGGGGGATCAAGCGGCGGATGACTCCGACGAACTTGCCATCCGGCGTGGCGTGGGTCACGACGAAATCTTCGACCGGGGCGGCGTGACGCCGGATCGGTTTCCTCTTGCCGATTGCCTTCCGGCCTTTGCCTTCCTACCTTGACCGATGGTCCTCTCCCGTTTGTTGCCCGCGCTCGCCGCCGCGTCCGCCCTGTGTCTCCTGTCCGCGCGTGCCCCCGCCGCCGATGCTCCCAAGGAACTGGCGGATTTTCTCGCCGCCGAGTGGGATTACGCGATGGAGCACAATCCGACTGAGGCTTCCGGCCTGGGAGATTACCGTTTCAACGACCGCTGGGGCGATGCATCCCTCGCGGCCATTGACGCCGACCACGCCCACGACCTCGCCGCGCTCGAACGGCTCCGCGCCATCGCCCGCGCGGCGCTTTCCCCTGCCGACCAACTGAATTTCGATCTGTATCAGCGCAACTTGCAGACCGGGATCGACGGTTACCGCTTCCGCTTCTTCCTCTGTCCGGTCAGCCAGCAAGGCGGCGTGCAGGACGCCGACGACCTCCTGACGAACCTGCGCTTCTCCAAGAAAAAGGATTACGAGGACTGGTGCGCGCGGCTGGAAAAACTGCCGATTCTCATCGAACAGGACACCGCCCTGATGCGCCAGGGCATCAAGGAGCACATCCTCCAGCCCAAGGTCGTCATGGCCCGCATCCCCGCCCAGATCGCCAAGCAGATCGTGGACAAGCCGGAGGACAGTCCCTTTTACCGACCTTTCAAAACACCCGTGGGCCTTTCCCCGGAGGATGCCAAGGCGCTCGACGAACGCGCTCGACACGCTATTGCCGACGGAGTGCTTCCGGCCTACCGGCAGTTCAAGGACTTCTTCGAAAAAGAGTATCTACCGGCCTGTTACGATCAGGTCGGCGTCTGGCAGATGCCTGACGGCGCGGAAGCCTACGCGTACTTCGCGCGGCAGCACACCACCACGGACCTGACGCCCGCGCAAATCCACGAGATCGGCCTGAAGGAAGTCGCCCGCATCCGCGCGGAAATGGAGGCGCTCAAGACCCGCGTCGGCTTCCAGGGCACGCTGCCGGAGTTCTTTCATTTCCTGCGGACAGACCCGAAGTTTTTTTACACCAACCGCGATGACCTCCTGCGCGCTTACAAGGTCCAGGCGAAGACGACCGACCCGCTTTTGCCCCGGCTTTTCAAGACCCTGCCGCGCCTGCCGTACGGCGTGGAACCTATCCCGGAGGCCATCGCGCCGGATACGTACACGGCGTTCTACCGGCCCGGTTCGGCGGCGGCGGGACGACCTGGAATGTTTTGCGTCAATCTCTACAAGCCCGAGACCCGGCCCAAGTGGGAGATGACCGCCCTTGCGCTCCACGAATCCGTGCCGGGACACCACTTGCAAATCGCCCGCGCCGAGGAACTCGGCGATCTCCCCAACTTCCGCCGTCACGGCAACTCCTACACGGCATACGTCGAGGGATGGGCGCTCTACTCGGAGTTCCTCGGCGAGGAAATGGGCGAATACGAGGACCCGTACGCCAAGTTCGGTGAACTGACCTACGAGATGTGGCGCGCCGTGCGGCTCGTGGTGGACACGGGCATCCACTACTACAAATGGGACCGCCAGAAGGCCATCGACTACTTCATGGACAATGCGCCAAAGACCGAACTGGACATCACCAACGAGGTGGACCGCTACATCGCATGGCCCGGACAGGCGCTCGCCTACAAGATCGGCCAGCTCAAGATCAAGGAACTCCGCGCCCGCGCCACGGCCAAATTGGGCGAGCGGTTCGACGTGCGGGAGTTCCACGACGCGGTGCTCGGCGGCGGGGCGGTGCCGTTGGACGTGCTCGAACGCCGCATCGACGAATGGACCGCCGCCCAGCAAGCCGAAAGACACTGAGAGAGCGTGTGGGAAACCCGCCGCAGGCGTCGTCCTGTAAGGTCCTGATGGCTCTCCGAGCCAGTCCCTATTTTGGCTGGGATGATCTCCGTG
>CAZZYS010000266.1:0-6378 GCA_964658285.1 uncultured Verrucomicrobiota bacterium | reverse complement strand
CTGGCGGTCATGTGCAGCCGGGTGCTCGGCCTGGCGCGAGACCAGATTTTCGCCGGCATCTTCGGCGCGGGCGCGGGGGCGGACGCGTTCATCATGGCCTTTCGTGCGCCGAACCTCCTGCGCGACCTCTTCGCGGAAGGCGCGCTCTCGACGGCGTTCGTCACGACGTTTTCCAAGAAAATCCAGTTGGAAGGCGACCAGGCTGCGTGGCGCTTGGCCAACAAGATGGGCACGCTGACACTGGTGTTCATGAGCGTGGTCACGATTCTGGGCATCGCTTTGGCCGGACCGCTGATCGACGTGATCGCCGGCGGATTTCATGACACGCCGGGCAAGTTCGAGCTGACCGTCCACCTGACGCGGATCATGTATCCGTTCATCCTGCTGGTGTCACTGGCCGCATTGGCGATGGGGATGCTCAACGCCAAAAACATCTTCGGCGCGCCCGCCATGGCGTCGAGTTTCTTCAATCTCGGCTCCATCGTTGGTGGGGTGGCCCTGGCGTGGTGGCTGGACCCGCACTTCGCACCGGAACACATCGACCGTGCGCTCGTGGGCATGGCGTTCGGCACGCTGCTGGGCGGATTTCTGCAATTCGCCGTGCAACTGCCACCGCTGCTGAAAGTCGGCTACCGGTTCCAGCCCGATTACCTGTGGCGCGACGAGGGGGTGCGCCAGATCCTGCGCCTGATGGGGCCCGCCGTCATCGCCGCGAGCGCGGTGCAGATCAACGTGCTGATCAATTCCGCTTTTGCCAGCCACCTGGGCACCGGGCCGGTGGCCTGGCTGAACGCTTCGTTTCGCCTCATGCAGCTTCCGCTCGGCGTCTTCGGCGTGGCGATTGCCACCGTGACGCTGCCGCTCGTCAGCAAAAGCGCGGCGACGGGCAACACCGGGGAGTTCCGCGCCACTCTGGCCAAGGCGTTGCGCCTGGCGTTTTTTCTGACGATCCCGTCCGCCGTCGGCCTCATCTGCCTGGGCGAGCCGATCATCTCGCTGCTCTACCAGCACGGGCGCTTCACGGTCCGCGACGCCCACCGCACAGCGGGCGCGTTGCAGTTTTACGCCGTCGGGCTGTCGGCGTACTCGGGGATCAAGGTGCTGGCCCCGGCTTTTTACGCGATGGATGCCCGGACGACGCCGATGACGGTCAGCTTCATCGCCATCGCCATCAATATCGTCCTCAACGGCGTCTTCACCTACACGCTCGGGTGGGGGCATGAGGGACTCGCCATGTCCACGAGCCTGACTGCCGTGGCGAATTTCGCGTTTCTGTATTTCCTGATGCGCTGGCGTGTCGGCGACCTGGAAAGCCGCGCCCTCGTCGTCATGTTCGCCAAGCTGGCCGTAGCCGGTGCGGCGCTGGCGGGGACGTGCCTCGCTGGCCAATGGCTGCTGCTGGATGGGTTCGACCATTTTCGGCTGATCGACAAGCTGTTCGGTCTATTCACCGTCATCCTCGTGGCGGCCGGAGCATTTTTCGCCGTGTGCTATCTGCTGCGCTTCGAGGAAATGCAGGAGGCCGTCGGCATCGTCGCGCGCAAACTCCGCCGCCGGGGTCCCGGCCCGCGCCGCCGCTGAAGCCTTGCCGAGGGGCGGCCCCCTGCGTAGGTTTCGCAATGTTTACTCCCCCCGCCATCTACGCGGACCCGGCTTTTGAAATGGCCGTCGAGCAGTTCCGCCTGATCGCCGATTACCTCAACATCGACCGGAACGACCGCGACCGGCTCCTGCTGCCCAAACGCTCGGTCACCGTCGCCCTGCCGATCCACCGCGACGACGGCTCGACCACCGTTTTTACCGGCTACCGCGTCCAGCATCATCTCACGATGGGCCCGACCAAGGGCGGCACGCGCTTCGCCCCGAGCGTGAACCTCGGCGAGGTCGCCGCGCTCTCGATCTGGATGAGCTGGAAGTGCGCGCTCGCCGGCCTGCCGTACGGCGGCGCGAAGGGCGGCATCACGGTCAGCCCGCGCGACCTTTCGCACCGCGAACTGGAGGCGCTCAGCCGCCGGTACATGCAGGAGATGATCCCTTTCGTCGGCCCGCACACGGACATCATGGGCCCGGACATGGGCACCAACGAGCAGGTCATGGCGTGGTTCATGGATACCTACAGCGTCCACATGGGCCACACCGTCAACGAGATCGTGACGGGCAAGCCGGTGTTTCTCGGCGGTTCGGCGGGCCGCCGGGAATCGACCGGTCGCGGAGTAGCATTCCTCGTCGAACGGGCGCTCGATTCGCTCAAGATCGCGCCGGGCGGCTGCACCGCGATTGTTCAGGGATACGGCAACGTGGGTTCCGTCGCGGCCGAGGCTCTTTACTACAAATCCGGCGTGAAGATCGTCGGCCTCTCGGATGCATACGCCGCATTCTACGATCCGAAAGGGATCGACCTGAAAGCGATTGGCGAGCACATGCGCCAGCATCCCGACCTGAGCGGGTTCACGGGTGCTGCGGCCATCGACCCGGAGGAAATGCTCGTCCAACCCTGCGACATCCTGATCCCGGCCGCCGTGGACCGGGTCATCAACGGTGCCAACGCCGGACAATTGAAATGCCGTATCCTGGCCGAAGCCGCCAACGGACCGACGACGCCGGAGGCCGACGTGATCCTCGACCAGCGCCAGGACGAGATTCTGGTGATCCCGGACATTCTCTGCAACGCGGGCGGCGTGATCGTCAGCTACTTCGAGTGGGTGCAGGACCTCCAGAATTTCTTTTGGAACGAAACCGAGATTGCCGACAAGTTATTTCGCATCATGGACTCGGCGTTTTCGGCCGTGTTCAAACGCGCGCGGGCGGAGAAGATTCCGACGCGGCGGGCGGCGCTGGCTATCGCGGTCGAGCGCGTGCTCAAGGCCAAGCAGACGCGCGGATTGTTCCCTTGACTTGCCGCCCGGCGGGCGGGCGCTCAATAGATCGACTTCTCTTCTTCCCGGCGGCGCGGGTTGTCCGGGGCGAGGAAGTCCGGGTTATCCGAAAGCCGGTAGAGCGAGCGGCGGCAAAACCCGACGGCCCACGGGGTCATCTTGTCGAACCACTGCGAGGCGCGCACGTACGCAATCGCGCTGGAACAAAAACGGGCGCTGGCCAGGATCGCCAGGGCACCGGCCGTCCAGCCGACGACGGCCGAGGTCGTGGCAGCCAGGTCGGCCGGGAACTCCAGTGCGACGGTCCACGCCGCCAGCAAGATTCCGCCGCTCCACCAGAGCATCCACCGCAGCCGGGTACGCCCCAGCGTCCAGTAGAAACGCTCGGGCGGCACCGGCGCGCGATGGCGCGACATGCCGGTCAACTCCAGGTAAGGCACGAGGCGCAGGTAATCCGCCCACGCGAGCAGCGGGATCGCCGCCGAGGCGACCAGGATGGTCGGGAACGCCGGCAGGGCGGTCACGAATTCCCAGATCGCCCCGAGCATCAGCCCGAACACGCCGCAGAGGAAGAGGAGTTCGAACATGGGGAGAAGCCAGCGGGCCACACGGAGTTGGCGACCGGGGTGCCGCCGGGAACTTCCACTTTTATACGCCGGAATGCGCCGGTTGGCAATGCGGCGGTGAGGCCGTACGCTCTGTTTTTCCATGTCCACGCGCCCCGGCGATAAAGCCGCCGTTCAGTACCAGTGCCAGCGTTGTACAAATTGCTGCCGCTGGCCCGGCTTCGTGAAGCTGGACGACGCAGACATTGTGGCCATCGCCATACATCTCGGCCTCTCGGAGCACGATTTCATCCAGCGGTACACGCGCTTGCGTCCACGCAGGGACGGACTCGCTCTGATCGACAAGCCGAACGGGGAATGTGTCTTTCTCGACGGCCGCGACTGCGTGGTCCAATCGGTCAAACCCGGGCAGTGCCGGGGCTTCCCGAACACCTGGAACTTCCCCGGCTGGCGCAACGTCTGCGAGGCGACGCCCGTCGGTGTGCTTCCGAAAGAAGGCGAGCAGTCAACCTACACCGTTTCTCAGGTTGATTGAAAGCTGCCATCGGCCGCGCCGCAGGCGTTCGTCCTGTAAGGTAGGGATGGCTCTCCGAGCCAGTCCCTAGATTTTCCGGAGAAGCGCGTCGTGCGCACGGTGGTCATCCAAGCCAAAATAGGGAGTGGCTCGGAGAGCCATCCCTACCTTGATGACGATGCGCCTGCGGCGCGGAAGCTTTCCTCTAACCCAAGAAAGGGTTTAGCGTCAGGACGATCTTGCCAAATTGATCGGACTTTTCCATCGCGCGCAACGCGTCGTTGCCCTCCGCGAGGGGGAAGGCGTGGCTGGTCAACGGCACGATCTTCTTCTCCGCGACGAACCCCACCATCGCCGCAAAATCCTCGGGATTGCCCATCGTCGTGCCCAGGATAGAAAGCTGCTTCCAGAAGACCCGTCGCATCGGGAACTTCGGCGGGTCGCCGGCCGTCGCGCCGAAGAAGGCGATGCGCCCCCCGGGTGCGGCGAGTTCGATGAGCGAGTTGAAACCCTCGCCGCCCGCGCTATCGATGGTCACATCGAAACCGCCGCCGGACTGCTCCTTCAGGGCGTCGGCCCACTTGTCGGTTTTGTAGTTGACGCCGCCCGCCGCCCCGAGGGCGACCGCCTGCGCGATCTTCGCATCCGAACCGCTGGTCACGAACACCTTGGCTCCCGCCGCCACCGCGTACAGCAATGCGAAGAGGGCCGCGCCGCCACCGACGCCCGTGACGAGGACGCGTTCTCCACCGAGCAGCTTGCAGCGAGAAAATAACGCCCGGTACGCGGTCAGCCCGGCCAGGGGCAGCGCGGCGGCCTGCGGGATGCTCAGGTGGTCTGGTTTGTGGACGACCTGACCTGCGGGGACCCGCACCCGCTCGGCAAACGTGCCGTCATCCGGCAGGCCGAGGATGCGAAATTCGTTTGCCTGCACGTCTCGACGATCTCCCCAATCCATGCCCGGATTGATGATGACCTCGCGCCCCCGCCACACGTTGTCCACGCCCTCGCCGCAACTCTCGACCGTCCCGCAGCCGTCCGAGCCGGGGATGATCGGGAACTTCAGGCCGCCGTACTGTCCCTTCTGAATCCACAGGTCGCGGTGGTTCAACGCCGCCGCCCCGATTTTCACGACGACCTCGCCCGGCCCGGCGGCGGGGTCGGCGACTTCCTTGAGTTGCAAGGGCTGGTTGATTCCGTCGAGGACGAGGGCTTTCATGCGGTCAACCTAAGGGCCGCTTTGCCGATGGCAAGGTGCGCAGTGGACACGCGCCGACTCACGGTGGAAAGTGCCGGTGCGAATGAAAGTTATGCGAACCGTGACCGCCATGTCACGGCTGGCCGCGTCCTGGAACCAACGTGTGGTCCTGGTGCCGACGATGGGCGCGCTCCACGCGGGTCATCTCGCGCTGGTCGAGCACGCCCGGCGCGTCGCGGGCCGTGACGGCACGGTCGTGATGAGTATTTTCGTCAATCCGTTGCAGTTCGGACCGAAGGAGGATCTCACTCGCTACCCGAGGCCACTGCGGCGTGACCTCGCCCTGTGCCGGGAGCGGGGCGTGGACATCGTATTCCATCCGGCGGTCGAGGGGATGTACGTGCCGGGACGATCCGTGACGGTGGACGAGTCGCTGCTGACCACCGGACTCTGCGGACGCTCCCGCCCGGGGCATTTCTCGGGGGTTTGCACGGTCGTCGCCAAACTCTTTCACCTCGTCCGCCCGGAGGCCGCTGTTTTCGGG
Source organism: uncultured Verrucomicrobiota bacterium (assembly GCA_964658285.1). Taxonomy (GTDB): domain Bacteria; phylum Verrucomicrobiota; class Verrucomicrobiia; order Chthoniobacterales; family SZAS-18; genus CAHJWO01. The sequence continues at coordinate 680 of CAZZYS010000266.1, read as the reverse complement.
CAAAAGGATTACCAGCAACTCGCCATCATCCGCCGGATGGTGCGCGACCTGAACTTTCCGCTGGAGATCATCGGCTCCGAAACCGTGCGGGAGCCCGACGGATTGGCGCTGAGTTCACGCAACGTTTTCCTCACGCCCGACGAACGCGCGCAGGCCCCGGTCCTCCGTCGCGCGCTGCTCCTGGCCGGTAAATGCTTCCGCCACGGCGAACGCCACGCCGATGCCCTCCTCGCGGTGATGGCAAAAGAACTCGCTACCGCCGCGCACGCGCGGGTGGACTACACCGAGGTCGTGGACGCGGACGATCTCCAGCCGGTCACCCGGATCGAACGGCCCGCGCTGCTGGCGTTGGCGGTGTTTTTCGGACGCACGCGCCTGATCGATAATCTCGTCGTCTCCCCATGAAAAACTTCGATTTCGTCGTCATCGGCAGCGGCGTCGCCGGGCTCAGTTTCGCGCTGAAAGCCGCCGCGCACGGACAGGTCGCCATCGTGACCAAACGCGCCCCGGCCGATTCCAACACGGCGTGGGCGCAGGGCGGGGTGGCCTGCGTGTGGAGCCGCGAGGATACGTTCGAACTGCACGTCCAGGACACCCTCGAAGCCGGCGCGGGGCTGTGTGACGAAACGGCCGTGCGTGCCATCGTGGGCGACGGACCCGCGCGCATCCGCGAACTCATC
>CAZZYS010000265.1:0-6389 GCA_964658285.1 uncultured Verrucomicrobiota bacterium | reverse complement strand
CGCGCACGAGAAATCCAGCCGTTCCTTGACGTTGGTGGAAAGTGCCGTGCGCTGGAGCGTCGCGCCCATCTGTTCGGCAACCGAGGCGAAACGGTGGTGGAAGAGTTCGAGTTCGACGGGATCGGCGCGGCGGTGGGTGGCGGCGTCGGGAGAACGGTCGGCCGCGTTCGGGCCTTCGTTTTCGTGGGAAACCAGCCGCAGGTCGTTCCACCGGCTGACGTGCGCCGACCAGCCCGGCTCGACGACCACGGTGGCGATGGGTTCGACGATGATCGCCGGGCCGGTGATGCGCATACCGGGCACGAGATCGTCACGCTGGTAGACGGCGGTGTGCTGCGTGCCGGTGTTGCCGTGCCACGCCCTGACGTGCAACACCGGGACGGGCCGTCCGCCGCGCTCGAACGCTTCCTCACCCGGCACCGGGTCGGGCGACGTGGCGAGTTCGACCCGTGCGGCGTAGCGTTCCACCGCGCGGCCGGGGAAGGTGAAGTTGAAAACGCGCCGGTGCTCGCGCGTGAACGCCGCGTCGAAATCGCCGTCGGCCGGTTCGGCAATCGGCAGGCGCGTTTCCTGCCCGCGGTAGCGCATTTCGAGCGTGCGCCGCGCCGGGGCGAGCCGGTCAGCAGGAATGCCTTCGGCGGCGAAACGCGCACGCAGTTCCTCCTCCAACGCCGCGAAAACCGCCACGGGATCGTCCCCCGGCAGCAGGGCACGGTCGGCGAAATGCGCGGTGGCGGCGAGACCGATCCCGAGCGCGCTCAACACTCCGGCGTGCGGACTGCACAGCACCGTTTTTATCCCGAGTTCGCGGGCGATGGCGCAGGCGTGCTGGCCACCCGCGCCGCCGAAGGCAAACAACGTGTGCCCGCGCACGTCGTCCCCGCGTAAGGCGGCGAGTTTCTTGATGGGAGCGACCATCGCGGCGTTGGCGATGCGCAGGAACCCGGCGGCCAGCTCGTCGCGGCGGTAGGTCCGGCCGGTCGCGGCGGCGATGGTGACGATGAGTTCGTCCAGCCTCGCCTCCACCGCCTCGGTATCGAGTCGGAAGGGGAAAAAGGGCACTCGTTTGAGGTAGAGGTTGACGTCCGTGACCGTCAACGGTCCGCCGCGCCCGTAACACGCCGGTCCGGGGTCCGCCCCGGCGGAACGCGGCCCGACGGCGGTTTTTTCTCCGTCGAACCAGCAGATGCTCCCGCCCCCGGCGGCGACCGTCTCGATCTCCAACATGCTCGATTGGACCCGCATCCGGCGCACGCCGCCGCTGCCGCCCGCGTCCGTCTCGTACCGGCGCGCGAACCCGACGCCGTCCCACCGGCTGACATCCGTGCTCGTGCCGCCCATGTCGAAGGCGAACGCCGGAGCCAGACCGGCGCGGTCGGTGACGCGCGCCGTCCCCACGACGCCGCCCGCCGGCCCGCTGAGAATCGCGTCCTTGCCGCTGAATTCGTCCAGCGGCACGAGGCTGCCCGCACTGGTCATGAAGCGCAGTTCCGCCCCGGGCAGTTGCGCGGCGAGACGGCGGCAGTAGTCGCGCAGGACGGGCGTCAGGTACGCGTCGAGGACCGTCGTGTCGCCCCGGTAGATCAGCTTGGGCAACGGGCTGACGCGATGCGAAAGCGAGACGTGCGCGAAACCGAGGGCGGCGGCGATGGTGCCGATGCGTTGTTCGTGAGCGGGATGGCGGTAGGCGTGGAGCAGGCAGACGGCGAGTGATTCGATGCTTTGTGCCCGCAGAGCGGCGAGCGTGTCGTGGGCGGCGCGTTCGTCGAGCGGGAGCAGGACGGAGCCGTCGGCACGCAGACGTTCGGTGACCTCGACGGCGGTTTCGTAAAGCTCCGGCGGCTGGTCGATGCGCAGATCAAAAAGCGACGGCCGGTCCTGGTAGCCGATCCGCAGGGCGTCGGCGAATCCGGCGGTGGCGACGAGGGCGGTGCGCGCGCCGCGGCGTTCCAGCAAGGCGTTCGTCGCGCGCGTCGTGCCGAGGCGCACGCGGACGGGGCCGATGGGTTGATCCAGACGCAACCCGAGCAGCCAGCGAATCCCGGCGACGGGTGCTTCCTCGTGCGAGAAAAGATCGCCGTGGATGTGCGCAAACCGGTTGTGCGGCAGGGGTTGGTCGAGCGTCAGGAGATGCCGCGCGGGGTCAAATGCGGTGACGACGCGCTCGACCGTCCCTTCGCCGGGTAGGTCGCAACGGAAACGATAACCGACGAAGTAACCCGCCGGCGCTTGACCCATGAATGTATTCCACCAGAAAGTGTGGAACGGATCGCGCGAGATCGTCGCCGGATAGCGGCCGGTGCTCAGGAGTTTGTGCGTGCGCAAACTGCCGTCGGGCAGCCGCCGGATGCAATCCGTGAACGTCCCGCCGACATCGATCCAGAAGTCGCTGGTTCTCACGGCCATCAGTCTTCTCCGTGAAATGTTGTTGTCGCGTAATTTCTCCCGCCGCCGCGGCGGCGTTGTCCCAATAAGTTAGGGATGCCTCTCCGAGGCAGTCCCTAATTTCTTCTGGATGGACTTTTCACGAGCGAGGCATTTTCAGAAAATTTAGGGACTGCCTCGGAGAGGCATCCCTACCTTATTGGGACGACCGGCCGCGCGACGCGGCCTGTTCGGAATTTATACTGGGCACGATCAGCGCAAAAACGCCTCGTGCAACCCGCCGTCCACCGAGATGACCTGCCCGGTCGTCTTGCTGAGCTTGTCGCTGAGCAACAGGTACATCGCCTCGGCCTGATCGGCGGGCGTGATAGGCGTCTTGGTCAACGTGCGGTCGGCGTAAAATTGCGCCAGCTTGTTGCGCAGGCTGTCGTCGTCCTCGTCGTCCGTGTACGCGATGGAATATTTCGCCAGCGACGAAACGACCCGGTCGCGCGGGAACATGCTGCTGCCCTGCACGACGGTCGCCGGAGCCACGCCGTTGACGCGCACGGTCGGCGCAAGCTCGACGGCCAGTTCGCGCACGAGGTGGTTCGCCGCCGCCTTGCTCGTGTCGTAGGCCACGCTGCCTTTTTTGGAAACGACGGCGTTCGCGCTGGTGGTCAGCACGAGGCTCGCGGGAATGCCCTGGTCGCGCCACGTCTTGCCCGCCTCGTCGCCCACGATGTACGAGCCCGTGACGTTGACCGAAAACGTCAGCGCCCATTTGTCGTCGGGAATGTGTCCGGTGGTGTCGGGCGCGTAGAAAATCCCGGCCGTCACCGCGATGGCGTCGATCCCGCCGTAGCAGAGCGCCACGTAATCGAGCATCTCCCGCACCGCCGGGCGGCTGGTGATGCTCGCGCCGTAGCCGACCGCGTACCCGCAGCCGGACACGCCGCTGCCCGCCACGCCGATGCCGGGACCCACGCGGCGGCCGAGTTCGGCGGCGGTGGTGTCGGCGGACTTCTGGTCGAGATCGACGCAGACGACGTGCGCGCCTTCCTTCAACACGCGCCCGGCCAGTTCGCGGCCGATGCCGCTGCCCGCGCCGATGACCACGACGACCTTGCGCGCCATTTCTTTTTCGGGCGGCATCCGCTGGAGTTTCGCTTCCTCCAGGAGCCAGTATTCGATGTCGAACGCCTCCTGCGTCGGCAGCGCGGTGTATTTATCCACGGCTTCCGCCCCGCGCATCACCTCCACGGCGCAACGGTAAAACTCCGCCGTCACGCGCGACTCCGACTTGTCCTTGCCCCAGGCGATCATGCCCAACCCGGGAATGAGGATCACCGTCGGGTTCGGATCGCGCAGGGCGGGAGAATCGGGGTGTTTGTGCTTGTGGTAATACTCCGCGTAATCCGCCCGGTAACGCTCCAGCGCCGCCGTCAGCCGGGCGCGCAGGCTGTCGTCGTTGCCCGTGTGCGGGTCCCATTCGACGTAGAGGGGCTTGATCTTGGTGCGCAGGAAATGGTCCGGGCAACTGGTGCCGAGTTCGGCCAGGCGCGGGGCGTCGTGGCTGTTGACGAAGCGCAGCATGATCTCGTCGTACTCGACCGTGGCGATCTGCCGTTTGCCGGTGGCGCGGGCGAGTTGTCCGCGCAGCCACGGCAACAGGCGCGCGAGCGTCTCGTCGCGCACCGTCGCGTCGAAGCGCCGGTGGCTTTCCCCGCCGAACGTGTCCTTGCCCTTGTCGCGTTTCTCGATGAACTCCGCCGCGCGTTCGATCAGGCGCAGGCTCAATTCGTAGCAGGCCTTGTCGTCGTCGGCCCAGTTGATGAGTCCGTGCTGGCCGAGGATCACGCCCTTCGCCTGCGGATGCTGGCGGCACACGTCGCGCAAAAGTAATCCGAGGTCGAACCCGGGCCGCTGCCAGGCCGTGTAGATGACCTCGTCGCCGTAGATTTCCTTCGTCAACTGCTCGGCGTTCGCGGAGGCCGCGATGGCGATGACGGCGTTCGGATGGGTGTGATCGACGTGGCGCGCGGGGACAAACGCGTGCAACGGGGTGTCGATGGAGCTGGCGCGAGGATTCAGGTTAAAGGTGCAATGCGGATACATCGCCACCATGCGGTCTTCGGCGGCCGTTTTCGGCCCACGTTCGGCCGCGGGCGTCTCGTGGTAGAGTGCCTCCAGGCTGAGCACGCTGTCGAGGTAGAGCGACGCGAAGTTCTCCTTTTTCGACGTGCGCAGGTCGCCCCCGGAGCCCTTCACCCAGAGGACCTCGACCGGCTGGCCCGTAAACGGGTCTTTCTCCACGATCTTGGCGGACGTGTTGCCCCCGCCGGTGTTGGTGATGCGGCCGTCGGAGCCGAGGAGGTTCGAGCGGTAGATCAGTCGGCCGACGGGGTCGAGCGCGTTCGCGGCGGCGTCGTCCCAGAGATTGTTGACGTGGCGGAAATCGGAGGAACTTGGCATGACGGGTTTCCCGGGTTCGGTACGTGTTTTAAAGGGAAAAAATCGCAAGGGAATAGGAAAAGGACAAGCCTTTGTTCAGGTGGGTGGGCCGGGTAGCGCGGAAGGACGGCCTGTATGACCATCATTCATCCTGAAGGGTTCCGCGCAAACACAAAAAAAGCCCGCGGCTCGTTTCCGGGCCGCGGGCAAATTCTAAATGGTCTTGCGACAGAGTGTTACGCGGACTTCACGGAGCCCGGCGGCCCGAGAGGAGCTGGAGCACGATGACGATGAGCGCCACCACCAGGAAAATGTGGATCAGGTACGCCAGCGCACCGGCACCGAAAGAAAAGACGCCACCCAGCCCGAGGGCCCAGATGATGAGACAGATAACGGCAATGGTCCAAAGCATAAGGGGAAAAACTACCTCCGGTTTAACTTTTTTTGTACTGAGCGGTCGGTGCCAAACGCAGAGAACATCTCCGGCCTGGGAACCTCCCGCGGGTTGTTGGTTCAACCTCTTATCGTCGCAAATTTGCGAGTCGCGCGTAGCCCTCTCGCAATTAAAAGAGTTTTTTGCCGAACAATCCGAGGGCCTGGTCCAGCAGCATGACCCCGACCGCCACCGTGACCATCGCGAAAGTCGCCCAGGCGATGACGTTGCAGCGGCGCGAGTTTTTGAGTTCGCCCGCCACGCGGGGGTCGTTGACCAGCAGCAAGATGAACAGGAGGATGATCGGCAGCAGCGCACCGTTGAGCACCTGCATGACGATCAGCAGCGGGATGACGGGCAGGTTCGGCACGAGCGCCAGCCCCGCGCCGAAGACGATGAGCACAGTGAACAGCCCAAAAAATAGCCGCGCCCGCCGGAAGTCGAGGTGGACGCCCTTGGGCGTGCCGAACGCCTCGCTGACCGCGTAGGCCGTGGCCAGCGGCAGCACCGCGCCCGCCAGCAGCGCCGCGCCGAGCAGGCCCACGCCGAAGAGGGTCTTCGCCCACGCGCCGACGACGGGTTCGAGCGCGCGGGCGGCGTCGGCGGCGCTATCGACCTGGAAATGGCCGGTCGCGTGCAGCGTGGCGGCGGTGGCGACGATCATGCAGATCGACATCGCGTTGGAGAGGAAGGACCCCGCGTAGGCGTCGAGCCGTTCGGGACCGTAGTGCCGGCGCGCGACGCCCTTTTCCACGATGGAACTCTGCTGGAAAAGCTGCATGTAGGGCGTGATCGTCGTGCCCAGCAGCCCGACGAACACCAGCAGGTAATCGTGATCGAAACGCACCGTCGGCACCAGCGCGCCGTGGGCCAGTTCGCCCAGGTGCGGGTGCCCCATGAACGCCGCCACCGGGTAGGCGAAGAACACGAGCGTCATCAGCAGGAACACACGTTCGACCCATCCGTACGAGCCGTAGATCACGAGGTACCACAACGCCGCCGCCGCCAGCGGCACGGCGATGAACCGGCTCACGCCCAGCAACTCGCCCGCCGCCGCGATGCCGACGAACTCGCTGACGACCAGCCCGCCGTTGGCCACCAGCACCACGCCGACGGCGAAGATCGCCCAGCCGATGCC
>CAZZYS010000264.1:0-6402 GCA_964658285.1 uncultured Verrucomicrobiota bacterium | reverse complement strand
CGTTTCTTCCGGCGAACGCATCGCCGCTCCCGGAGCCGGTGTCATCTCGACGCCCCGCCCGCAGGCCGTTCCCGCGCCGCCCCCGCCGCGCACCGAGCCCGCCGCGCCCACCCTCGGTCACCTCGTCGGGCCGTTCGTCTGGCAATACCGCTGGCCGCTGCTGCTCTGCGTGTTCCTCAATTCCCTGCCCGGCTTCGCCATCGCCGCCCAGGCGCTGATGCCCAAGTACCTGGTGGAAGATGTGTTCGAGGCCACCGGCATCCCGCTGAACACCCGCTACCTGCGCCTCGGCCTGTTGGTCGGTGGATATTTCTTCGTCGCCATCTTCATGCGGATGTTCGCGTGGTACGGCAGCTACCGCATCTTTACCAAGGTCCGCGAGAACATCATCCTGGAGCTGCGCGCCCGCTTTTTCCGGCACATCAACAACCTCTGCCTGCGTTTCCACGGCAAGCACAGCAGCGGCGAGTTGTTCACCTACGTCATGGGTTCGCCCTTGGGTGAGATCGGCGGGTTTTACCACACGATGGCCATGAACGCGCCCAACGCGATCAGCACGTTCGTCATCGCCGTGGTGTGGATGTCGGGCTGGGACTGGGGGATGACCCTCATCCTCGTCGTCTCGGTGGTGCTCACGGTGCTTTCGTCCAACAGCGGCCACAGCAAGCTGCGCCAACTCGTCGAGGACTTCCAGGAAACCGAGGGCAAGATCATCGGCCGGGTGTCGGACATCTTCCGCGGCAACCGCGACGTGAAGATGTACGCCATCGAGGAGAAGATGAGCGCGACGTTCTTCGAGAGCGCCGACGTGCTACGCAAAAAAGTCTTCGACCGCGACGTGAAAACCCACCACGTCAACATGCGCCAGGAAGCTGTCGGGATCGTGTGTTTCGTGCTCGTGTTGCTGGTGGCGGCCGGGCGCTACATGAACGGCCACCTCACCGTGGGGATGTTCTTCTCTTACCTGGGGGCGTTTGGCGTGCTCCAGGGGCCGGTGCAACTGATGTTCCAGTTGCGGGTCGCCCACGGCCGCGCGCAGGCGAGCCTCAACCGGCTCAACGACGTGCTGATGACGGATTCCTCGACGCCCGAGCCCAAGAAGCCGCTGCCGGTGCCGGAGAAGGCCGACCTCGTGCTCAAGGACATGGAGTTCCGCTACACGCCTGACATGCCGGTGCTGCGGGGCATCAACCTGACGATCCCGTTCGGGCAGCGGGTGGCGTTCGTTGGCCCGTCGGGATCGGGCAAGAGCACCCTGGCAAAGATGTTCCTGCGGTTGTACGACCCGGACACCGGCAGCGTGAGCTTTGGCAACGAGGACCTGCGCTGCTGCAAGACGACCGACGTGCGCCAGCGCTTCGGCATCGTGCCGCAAGACCCATACTTCTTCCAGACGAGCATCCGCGAGAATCTCTTGATCGTGTGCCCCGGCGCAAGCGAGGAACGTATCCGCCACTGCTGCGAGATGGCGAGCATCTGGGGTTTCATCGAGTCGCTGCCGGACGGCCTCGACACGGTCATCGGCGAGGGTGGTTCGCGGTTGTCGGGCGGGCAACGTCAGCGGCTGGCGATTGCTCGGGCGCTGCTGCACGACCCGGATTACTTCGTGTTCGACGAGGCGACGAGCGCACTCGACACGGTGAGCGAGCGCATGGTGCAGGAAGCGTTCGCGCGCATCCTGCCGGGGCGGACGAGCGTGTTCATCGCGCACCGGCTCTCGACGGTGAAGGACTGCGACCGCATCATCGTGCTCGACGAGGGGCGGATCGTGCAGGACGGGACGTTCGAGCACCTGCGCAGCGTGCCGGGGTTGTTCCAACGGATGGTGGAGAGCGACGATTTCTGAAGGGGGCGCGGGCGGCGATCCAACGATGAGCCCGCGCATGTCCCTCGACAGGGCGGGCTTGCGTCGGATGAGGCAAAAGGATAAAGATGGTTGGAGCACGGCCGGGAGCAACCGGCCACCGAGAGTCTCCTTTTGTCCCATGATGCCCTCTTGCGTCCTCCACCGCCTTCGACCGGCCTCGCGGCTGGCGAGAACCTTCGTCCGAGTCCTCACCGGTTTCTGCCTTCTCGGCGGTCTTTCTTCGGCCCGCGCGCAACAAAACCCCGGCGGCATCGATCCGACTTTCAATCCCGGCGCTGGCGTGCATGGGTTTGAGGTGTTTTCCCTCGCCTTGCAGCCCGATGGCAAGATTCTCATCGGGGGCAGTTTCGACGCCGTGAACGGCGTCGCGCGCACTTCCTTCGCGCGGCTCAACGCGGACGGCAGCTTAGACGCCGGTTTCAATCCGAGCATCACCAATTCTGGCAACAACGGCGCGGAAGGGCAGATCAACTCCGTCACCTTGCGTTCCGATGGCAAAATCCTGATCGGCGGCGTCTACACATCGGTCAACGGGGTGAGTCGCAACGGCCCCGTGCGGCTCAACGCGGACGGCAGCCTGGATGCCGGTTACGACACCACCGATAACGTTTACTACGTCAACGGCATCCAGTACGCGGTCGTCCCGCAGCCCGACGGCAAGGTGCTCGTCGGCGACTTCGGAGAGGGCATCGAGCGGACCAACGCCGACGGCAGCGCGGATTCCGGTTTCAAGCCCAGCAGCGGCGACGGGAGCTACAACGCCGCGAGCTACGGCAGCGACCCCGCCCAGGTCTTTTCCATCGCGTTGCAGCCGGACGGCAAGATCGTTTTTGGCGGGCATTTCATCACCTTCGCGGGGGTGGCGCGCCCGGGAATCGCGCGGCTCAACGTCGACGGCACTTTGGATACGGCTTTTAACCCGGCGGTCAGCCTGGACCAGTACGGGGCTATCATCGGCGTGACGGTGCAGCCTGACGGCAAAATTTTGTACGTGGGCAAAAATTACGACGAGACGACCGGAAATTCGCCCGGCATCGCCGGCCGCCTCAACGCCGACGGCAGCGTGGATGCGAGTTTCCAGGCGGGTTTCACGGCGGACGCCGCCGTCAACACGGCGGTCGTGCAGGGAAATGGCAAAATCCTGCTTGGTGGGCGTTTCAACACGGTCCGGGGCGTGGCGCACAAGGGGTTCGCGCGGCTCAACGCGGACGGCAGCCTGGACCCTGCTTTCGACGGTGGCATCGACGCCGCGGACACGCCGAACGATTTCGTCTACTCCATCGCCGTCCAGCCAAACGCAAAAATCCTGCTGGGTGGCGCTTTCACGTCGGTCGATGGAACGGGGCTGCTGAACGTCGCGCGGCTGCTTGGCGATCATCCGCCGTTCTTCAACGGGGAAGTGGGGTTGGCCAACGCGGTCTATTACCTCTCGTTCCCCGGCGGGAAATATTTCGGCTATTACTCGTACCTGACGGACCCCGACTACATCTACCATTTCGACCTGGGCTACGAGTACGTGTTCGACGCCGTGGACGGCAAGGCGGGGGTGTATTTTTATGATTTCAAGAGCAACGGGTTCTTTTACACCTCGCCGGTGTTCCCGTTTCCCTACCTGTACGATTTCACGCTGGGCAGCGTGCTTTACTATTATCCTGATCCCGACAACGCGGGCCATTACAATACGGATGGCTACCGCTTCTTCTACGAGTTCAAGACCGGCCAGATCATCTCCAAGTAGCTGACGCAACGCATCCTTGCCAACCCGGCCCGAAAAGATCATCGTGCTGCGCATAGTGCCGGGTTTCCATGAGGTCATCATTGTCGGCGGCGGCGTGTCGGGACTGAGCGCCGCGCTGGTCCTCGCGCGCTGCCGGAGAGAGGTGCTCGTCATCGACGCCGGCCGGCCGCGCAACTGGGCCTCGCACCACGTCGGCGGCTTCTTTACCCGCGATGGCATCCACCCGCAGGAGCTCCTGCGCCTCGGCCGCGAGGAACTCAAAGCCTACGGCTGCGTGGAAGTCCGCGACGGCGAGGTGACGATGGTCTCCAAGCTCGGCGACCGTTTCCAGGTGTCGGTGCGCGGCGAGGCGCAGCCGCTCCAGTGCCGCCGGCTGCTGCTGGCGACCGGGCTCGTGGATGAACTGCCCCCGCTGCCCGGCATCGAGGCGTTTTGGGGCACGAGTGTTTTCCTGTGCCCGATCTGCAATGGTTGGGAAGTCCGCGATCAGCCGATGGCCGTTTACGGGACCGACTGCATTGGCGTGGACCTCGCCATCGAAATGCTCGCCTGGAGCCGCGATGTGGTCCTGTGCACGCACGGCACGGCCCGCGACATCTCGGCGGAAATGCGCGCGCGGCTCGCGCGTCGCGGCGTGAGGATTTTCGACGCGCCGATCACCCATCTGGAGGGAACGGACGGACAACTGGAATGCCTCCATTTCGAGGACGGGCCGCCGCTCGCGCGGAGAGCGCTGTTTTTTTCCTCGCCGCAGCACCAGCAGTCGGGTCTGCCGAAGTCGCTCGGGTGCAAGTTCGCGGAGGACGGCACGGTCCGCAAAAACGGCACCTGCGAGGCGACGAACATCCCGGGCCTGTACGTGACCGGCAACGCCTCGGCCTGCGGTGGTACGCAACTGGCCATCGTCGCGGCGGGGCAGGGGGCCGAGGCCGCGCACACCATCCACAGCAGCCTGGCGGAAGAAGATTTCGAGCGGGGCCGGGTCAAAGCGGACCATCCCGAAGGCGAGAAATGAAGGTGCCGCGCCAACGGTGTCGAAATGTCACTACTCCGCGAACGGCGATTCGTCGTAACGGCGCAGCAAATCTTCCGGGTCGCGGTAGATCGCGACGGCACCGGCCGCTTTCAAGTCGGCCTCCGGGAACCCGCCGCAAAGCACGCCGACCGTTTTGATTCCGGCTTTCGCTGCCGCCTCGGCGTCGTAGGGCGTGTCGCCGATCACGAGGCATTTCGTCGGTGCAACCTTGCCGAGCTTTTCCATCGCGGCCTCGAAAATGTCGGGGTGCGGCTTGGATTTCTCCGCGTCGTCGGTGGACGTGCCAGCCTCGATGAGGTCTTCGATTCTGAGCAGTTTCGCGTAGTGCTCCACCTCGGTCTTCTTGGCGGAACTGGCCAGCGCGATTTTGTAGCCTGCGCGCTTCAGGTGTTTGAAAAGCGGGCGCACGCCGGGGAACGGTTTCACCTTCGGCATGAAGTCGGTCTTAAAGAGGTTGCCGCGCGTTTTCTCCATCACTTTGCCGATCAGCGCGACCTCGCGCTCCGAGAAGAACACCGGCAAAAGCTGGTCGCCGCCTTTGCCGATCTGCGCGCGGATGTCGGCGAACGGGATGTCCCGGCCGAAATGTAAAAACGTCTGCCGCCACGCCTCGGCGTGGAAGTCCACGGAGTCGAGGAGCGTCCCGTCGATGTCGAAGATGGCGGCTTTGTATTTCATGGGGAGTCGCCCTGTCGGCGGGTGCGAGGAAAATATCAACAGAAAAGGACTGAATCGTAATTTTTCCGTAACATGGGTTTGTTATTGTGGGCGGCAGTCAGCAACCCCAACCCAATACATGCCCCCCATGAATACCGAGCCGCTTCCCTCGCAAAATGACATTCCCATCACGCCGCTGCCGCCGACGAAATCCCGGCGGCCCTATATCCCGCATCTGGCGAGCTGGATCGTCGGAATCCTTGTCTTCCTGATGCTGGTGGGGCTGATGATGCCGGTTACCCATAGCGTCTGCGTCAAAAGCCCGCAGACCAAAGCCCTGGCGCAGGCCAAGCAGATCGGTCTGGCCCTCAAGCTCTTCGCCAGCGACAACGACGGCCAATATCCGCGCGCCGGCTTGCCCGCCATGCTCGGGGCAGAGGTGAAAGATTCCAATACCGCCTTCGCGGTGCTGTTTCCGACCTACGTCCAGAACGAAATGCTTTTCGCCAACAAGCTCTCGGCTTACCAGACCCGGCAGCCGGATAACCAGATCAGCCCCTACGACGGCAAACCGGGCAAAACCCTCGAACCGGGCGAAAACGTTTATGCCTACTTCGCCGGTCTGACGGACAAACCCGACGACACCACCCCGCTCATCGTGGACGGCACCGACGGCACGGGCCATTACACGACCGACGCCAAAAAGCGCGGCGGCGTCTGGAAGGGGGCCAGGGCCATCGTCATCCGTCTCGACAACAGCGGCTCGCTCGAAACCCTTCGCGGTCCGGAGCACGCTCGCTATATTCCACGGGATGGGCACGCCTTTGCGGCCGAGTCCATCGAGTCAGAACGGCCCTCCGAGAACTTCCTCGACCCTTCCAATTTCGGCCCGGACGTGCGGTTGCTCGACCCGGCCGTTCACCCCCGCTAATCCATGCCCCCCGAGCAAGACCCGCCCCCGGCTGTTTCGCCCGCCACCCCACTGCCACCTCCAACGACCGGACGGCGACACTTTCCACACTTCGTGTTTTGGGTCGTGTTCGCCGTCGTGATCGTCGGGCTGATCGGCTCCTCCGCCAACCCTCTTTCGGGCATGACGATCGC
>CAZZYS010000263.1:0-6405 GCA_964658285.1 uncultured Verrucomicrobiota bacterium | reverse complement strand
GTTTCAACACACGCACCAGCCCGAGGGCTGATGCGACTCCCGCTTCTCGCTGGCGATCACGAGCACCACGTGGTTTCAACACACGCACCAGCCCGAGGGCTGATGCGACCGATTGCGCCGATGACGGCGGCGCGCAGGAGCGAGGTTTCAACACACGCACCAGCCCGAGGGCTGATGCGACCTGTCCGACACGACGCTTTTCATCGCCATCGGCGTGTTTCAACACACGCACCAGCCCGAGGGCTGATGCGACACTAACATTGAGAACGGTGGTGACTTGTGGGTAGGAGTTTCAACACACGCACCAGCCCGAGGGCTGATGCGACTGCAGCCAATTTAAATACCACCCAACCAATCGTTTGCCAACGGGTTTCCGCGAACCAATCTCAGGGCAACGTTTTCCGCAGAACGAATTTTCAAGGAACAATCATAAGCGACTACCCTTGTTGGGATTCGGACACCCGCGAATCGTCGGCGACTCATCCGTCACTTGGGGTTCGCGTTTCCGGTGCCACCCAGTGAAACAAATCACCATCCCAACCGCCGCTCACAAGATCAACGGGTCGCTGAGATCCACAGGCTTCTTGAGTCCGTGATGTTCGATCCGCTGAACAGCGGCCTCGTCCAGAAAATAGAAGCGCAACGAATCTTTGGCCGACTCGAACAAGGACAGCAAATCCGTCCGCAGCAAAACCCATTCCTTCTGACCCACCTGGCATTCGAAGACCGATTTCTGCACACGCTGCCCATAATTCTGACAGGCCTCGGCCACTTTCCGCAATCGGCGTCGATCCGCCACCTCCAGCGTGGAAATATCGTAAGTGATCAATACGAGCATATCGCTGGTTCCTCCGCCATCAACGCGGGATCAGGGGAACGTAGGACGGCAGGTCTCCACGCAGGTGCCGCGCCAGAATGCGCGCCTGCACAAATGGCATTTGCCCCAGCCGGTAATTGGCCTTCAACAAGGGATGCTGCATCGTTTCTTGCTTTCTTTCCTGGTACGCCCGGATCAACGATTTGCGGCCGGTCTCGGTCAGCTCCACCGCCCCGCTCTCCCGGCGCGAAAACTGCCCCGCGTCAATCTGCTGGCGGTTGATCAAAGTCACGGCCAGACGGTCCGCCAGCCAGGGCCGGAATTCCTCCATCAAATCCAGCGCGAGAGACGGGCGGTTGGCACGATCCACGTGCAGAAAGCCCACGAAAGGGTCGAGTCCCACGCTCGTCAATGCCGACATGCAATCGTGCCGCAGCAAAGCGTACAGGAAGGACAGCAGGCAATTGATCCGATCCAGCGGCGGCCGGCGGCTGCGCGCGGTCCAGGCGAAATCTTGCCGCTGCTGCTTGAAGAGCCGGTCAAACACGGAAAAGTAAACGGCGGCCGCCCGCCCCTCGATGCCACGCACCGCATCCGTTTCCACGGCGGACGCCAGTTCGGGCAGGGTGCGGGCCAGCGCATCCACCGCGGCCCCTAAAACCGTGCGATCCGCTGCCTCCGGGCTTTCCCGGGCGGCGCGCAGGAGGCTGTTGCGGGAGTTCTGGATTTTGCCCGCCACGATGTTCCGGGCGATCCCGGCGCAGCGGGCCGGGTCATCGGCCACCCGAAACTGGGTCCGGCGCAGCAGCACGCTCGTGTCCGGTTCGCCCGTGAGACGGGCCAGAAAGTACCCGTGCTCGGACAGGTAGTTGACGGCCACCCCGTGCTCCCAACACAACGCGAGCGCCGGGGGACTCACGAGGATCGTCGGACCGAAGACGCACAGGGATTCCAGGTGGTGGATCGGGACTGCCAACCGGTGCGCGCGGTCCACGGAAATGCGCAGCGTGAGGTGATCCCGTGACACGTAGCTTTCGGGCGTCACGAGATAGAGCGTATTCTGGTGAACCTCGGTCATCGGATCATTGTGCCCGCTCCATCAGGCTTCCACCGCGAACAATCCCTCGGCCACCCGCGCGCAGTGGGCCGCCGCCGTCCGGCTGGTAAGTTCCGGCAGACAGAGCGCGTGCATCGAGCAACCCTCGCAGCGCGGCATCAACTCGGCCGGAGGTGTGGTCCGGGTTTCCAGCAGGGCGCGCAGACCGGCGGCGGAGGACTCCACCAGCTCACGCAGCGCCTCGTCGAAGACCACCTCGCGCCGCCGTTTGTTCTCCGCGTGGAAAACCGCCCCGCGGGTGATGTTTCGCCCGAGCATTTCCTCCAGGCACATGGCCTGGGCGCAGAGTTGGGCGTCCACGTTGTCGAACACCCGGCGGCGGCCCTTCTTGTATTCCACCGGATAATACGAACCATCGGCGCGGCGCTCCACGATGTCGCATTTGCCCGAAAGCCCCAGCCGCACGGAATGGATGGGCAGGGCGCGCAGAAGGACCACACCCTTGGCGGCTTCGTAGCCGGGCAAGTCGGCGTGCTCGTGGGTGATGTTGCCGAGCGTGGTGTGAGCGTTCTGGACAAAAAGACCCTCCCCGTGGATCAGCACCGCGCGGCGCGTGCAGAACAGGTAGTGGTTCAGCGCGCTGAGCGGGATCGAGTCCACGGCGGCGCGGGAGGGGTCAGACCAGTTCCGAGACGGTGACGGTCGCCGGCAGATTTTCCAGGTTCAGCGTGACTTCGTAGTCCTCGAAACTGCGCGGCACCTTTTCTTTATCTTTCAGTCCGGCACTCACCCGCGCGAAAAGCTTGTGCGCCGGTTCGTTGCCCAGCTTGGACTCGTGCTTGAACACGTACAAGCGCCGGGCCGCCATCAGGCCGCGCGAGGCCGAACGATCCAGGTCGAACATGCCGCGCAACGCCTCGAAGAGCAGCGCCAGGTCCTCGTCGCCGAAGCCGGTTGCCGCCGCCTCGTTGGCCGAGACGAAACCGTGGGCGACGTAGAGCCCGTACGGCACGATGGCCTTGCGGCCCATCGTGCCGGTCAGGCCGCCGTCGTTAGTTAGCTGCTTCTCCGCGTCTTCCTTTTTGGTAACGGATTTGCGCGTGATGGCGACCTCCTGCTGCACGATGGGGTCCAGCGAACGGGCGAACGTCACCTGCACCGGGCCGCGCACCTGCCCGCAGTTGATCTCGGTGCTCATCACCGCGCCGAACGTGCGCACGTCGTAGAAATTCTGGCACATCCAATCCCGCGCGGCGAGTTGGTCGCGGTATTTCTGCTCGCCGGGCACCTTGTCGCTTTTTTCCTTCTTGATGCCCACGGCGTCGTGCGCGCGCTGATGGATCGTGTTGAGCACGCGCTTCTCCAGTCCGCCCTTGGTCTGGAAGTAAATCTCGAACCCGGGCGCGGACCCCTCGCCCTCCACCTTCGCGGCCAGGACGTAGTCGCGGATCTTGCGCTTCAGGCAACCATCGGTGACGAGGCCCTGGAACGTCTGCGGGTCGATGCGCGGCAGGTTACCCGCGTCGGGGTCGCCGTTCGGGTTGCCGTCCTGCACGTCGAAGTAATAAAGGAAATCGTGGCGGTTCTGGATGGGTTGGCTCATGGTGGCGGGACGGCGGTTAGATGGAAGCGGTTACAGAAGAAGGAGTCTTATCTTTATCAGTGACAATTTCCTTTGGATCGGGTGTCCCCTGAAAGTAAAAACCCAGCGCAAATTCTCCTTGTTCGATTGGATTGTTAGTCTGCGGGAAACCATTGAGTCCGACGATGGTCGTACAGATTTCGCGAAGTCGCTTCCTATATGCGTTGGCCGCTTTCATACCGCCTTCTGGCAGGTTCTCGATCTTCGCGAGATGATTTTGCGCTTTCGCAATCAGGGGGCCAAGCACAAGACCGGGCATGGTAGAGGCACCGGAGTAAAACCTTTCGATAATACCCGCGTTGACCTCACGCTTTTTATCGTTACTCGCTTTTGGATCGCTCAATGCACGGACTTGGATTCTAGCGAGTACGCGTAGGAGCCGCCCACATTGGTAGGCAGCGCTTTCGGATTTAAGATCGAGTTCTTTTTTCATGTAATTGGGCTGGTCAGGATGCAAGCGATTCAAAACACAACGAATCAAAGCAGCGCGTGCCGGTGGCAAATCGCCGGAGGAACCGATGCGTGAAACCGCTCGCAGCAGCAGGTCCATCGGCATCGGGTACTTATTGCCCGCCAACGCACATTCCCAGAGCAGTTGTTGCTCCTTGATGATCTGTTCTTTGGCACTCTCGCCTTTGCCTTGGAGGGCGGTGACTAACTGCCAGAGCGGCCAACGATGGTGCAATGTACCAGGCTCGGCGATTCGCCTTTCGTCTCTGAAAAGCGGTCGGTCCAGCCGGATTTCTAAGTCTTCAAACCATTCCCGCACGTGCTGTCGAGCCTGCAGCAAGCTCTGATCCAGCCAGCCGCGCACGATGGCGCGGGCGCTGTTGCCGCTGAGCGACAAGCTGTAGAACCGCCCCGCCTCCTCGGCATGCGCCTCGTCGAGCGCACCTGCGTGCGGCCCCTTGTAAACTTCCCGGGCCACGGCGGGGTTGGCGTCGGCGGCGGCACGCGCGGACAAGGGCGCGCTCTCCAGCCACTCCGGCGGGATTCCCACCATGCCGTCTTCGTCCGCTGGGCCGTCCTCCGTTGCGCCTGTTGGTTCACTCACCACCACCCCGCCGCTCTCGATCATCGCGCCCGGATTGTCCGGCGTATTGGTCTGGTCGCCGAAGAACAGGTGGAGTGCGGTAGTTCCGCGCCTCTTCCTCATAGGCCGCGTCGATCAGGTCACGGTCCGCCACCGCGTACAGTTCGTTGAAATACTCCGCGATCAGGGCCGGGTCTACGTGTGTCGCCTCGCCGATACGCTCCAGGAGCGGCGGTGCCTTCTCGCGCCCGATTCGGTAAACCCCCTTCGGGACGTTTTCCTCCTCCAAGCAGAAGACCCGCAACTCTCCCAGCCTGCCGACCAGCTTGCCCGCGCGGTTGCAGCGTCCGGCGGCCTGGATCAGGGCGTCCAGCGGACCGAGCGCGCGGTACACCACCGGGAAGTCGATGTCCACCCCCGCCTCGATGAGCTGGGTCGAGACCACGATGAGCCGAGCGCCGGGCACCGCGAGCCGCGCCCGGATGCGCGCCATCACGTCTTGGCGGTGTTGTGGGCACAGCAGCGTGGACAGGTGGAACGCCTCCGTCTCCTCAGCCAGCCCCTCGCGCAGGAGCCCGAACGTCCGCGCCGCGTCTCGCCGGGTGTTGAAGATCGCCAGCACGCGCTCCTCCCCGCCGATTTCCACGCATAGGTCTTCCAGGCTGCGCGGGCGGGGGTCGTACACCAGCCGTGTGCGCTGGAACGCCGGCTCCCGCGCCAGCCTCGCGGCGTCGGGTATGATCTCCCCGCACTTCGGAAAACCCTCCCGGAAGTTGGCCCGCCAGCCGAATGCAGGCTGGGTCGCCGTGCAGAGCACTAGGGATGTGCGCCCCAGCGCGGCCAACGCGCGCAGTTGCCGCAGCGTCGGGTCGAGCAATCCGGGCGGGAACGACTGGCACTCGTCGAAGATGACGACGCTGTTGAGCAGCCGGTGCAGCTTGCGGCAGGGCGAGGGCCGGTGGCTGAACAGGCTCTCGAAGAACTGCACGTTCGTCGTTACGATCAGCGGCGCGTCCCAGTTTTCCGCCGCTAGCCGTTTTCGGAGGGCCGCGTGTCGGCGGCGATCCTCGTCTTCATCGTTGTGTGCCTCGCTCTCCTCGTCCTCGTCGTCCTCCCCCTTGTTCTCCACCGCGCGCCAGCTCGCCAGGCTGTGGTGTTCGAGCACGTTCTCCACCCCGAAAATGCCGGCGAACTCCTTCGCGTTTTGCTCGATGATCGTGGTGAAAGGAATCACGTAGATCACTCGCTCGAGCCCCTGCTTGAGCGCGTGCTGCAACGCGAAGCGCAGCGAAGCCAGCGTCTTGCCGCCGCCCGTCGGCACGGTCAGCGAAAAGACGCCCGGCTTCTCCGCCTGCCGGGCCTTCACGAGGGCGTCGTCGCTAATTTCCCGGCGCAGTCGGGCGAGTTCGGGAGAGGCGCTGCCCGGCGGACGGGCGTTCATTTCGTCCAGGTGCCCCTCCAGCCGCGCCGCCATCTCCTCGACGCTCATGGACGCTTGGCGCTCGGCTCCGCTGCCCTGCTGCTGACGTTGGTGCCCGGCGGTGTCCAGCCGGTCGGCGTCCACCAGCGCCGAGAACAACAGTCGCTGGCGCAACGCGGCTTCGGCGTCGCTGCCCGCCATCATCTGCTTCGGCAGTCGGGGCAGCCTGCCCGCCTCCCGCTGCCACCCCGCGAGCGCGGCCTTGAACGCGGCTCCCGTCTTGAACTTCAACGCGCTCGACTTCAACAGCTCCCAGTTGTACAACCCTACGTGGTGGCCCGCGATGGCCTGCACCAGCGCCTCGTCCACGTTGTCCACCAGCAGCGCCGCGCCGTGGATGGCGTGCCGGGTGTCTTCCCCTTTCCCGCGCAAGCCG
>CAZZYS010000262.1:0-6413 GCA_964658285.1 uncultured Verrucomicrobiota bacterium | reverse complement strand
TCCTCGACAAGCTCAAGCGCAACCTGCTCGACCGGCGCTTGAAGGTGTTCGAGGCGGGCGGACCGTATGACTGGTCGTTCGCGGAAACCCTGGCGTTTGGCTCGCTGCTGCTCGCGGGCAAGCCGGTGCGTCTGAGCGGCCAGGACAGCCGGCGCGGGACGTTTTCCCAGCGTCTGAGCGTGCTCTACGACGACAAGACCCGCGAACGCTACATCCCGCTCAACAACCTCGCCGACGGGCAGGCGCGTTTTTGCGTCTACAACTCGCCCCTGAGCGAGGCGGCGGTGCTGGGGTTCGACTACGGGTATTCGATGGATTATCCCGACATGCTTTGCATGTGGGAAGCGCAGTTCGGCGACTTCGTGAACGGCGCGCAGACGATCATCGACCAGTTCATCGTGTCGTCGGAATCCAAGTGGCAGCGGCCCAGCGGCATCGTGCTGTTGCTGCCGCACGGCTACGAGGGGCAGGGGCCGGAGCACTCCAGCGGACGGGTGGAGCGTTTCCTCCAGGCGTGCGCCGAAGACAACATCCAGGTGTGCAACCTCACCACGCCCGCGCAGTATTTCCACGTGTTGCGGCGGCAGGCGCTGCGCACGGCGGACGGCAAGCCGTTTCGCAAGCCGCTGGTCATCATGACGCCCAAGAGCCTGTTGCGGTCGGAGCTGGCGGTATCGCGCAACGACGATTTTACCGGGGCCGGGTTCCAGGAAATCATCGAAAACCCCGCCCCCGCCGGGGCGCAGGGGACGCGCCGCGTGATCCTTTGCACGGGCAAGGTGTACTACGATCTCTTAAAGGCCCGCGACGCCGCGAAGGCGGACGACGTGGCCCTGGTGCGCGTCGAGCAGCTTTACCCGCTGCACGCCGAGCGGTTGCGGGAAGTTTTCGCGCCGTACGCGCACGTCGAAAAATGGGTGTGGTGCCAGGAAGAATCGCAAAACATGGGCGCGTGGAGTTTCGTTGCGCCATTGCTGAGCGAACTGCTGCCGCCTCGCAAGCGTTTCCTGTACGCGGGCCGCAACGCGAGTGCCAGCCCGGCCGTCGGGGCGAAGACGCTGCACGACCGCGAGCAAAAGCAGCTCGTGGCCGAGGCGTTCAGCCTTTGAAATTGTAGGGCAGGCGGCGCGCCTGCCCCGCAATACTGACCACCGCATTGCCCGTTGAGTTTTTGGGCGGGCCGTTCCATGCTTGGCGCGCACCCTATTCCCATGAGCCTCGAAGTCAAAATCCCCCCCGTCGGCGAATCCATCTCCAGCGGCGTCATCGCCGCCTGGCACAAGAAAAACGGCGACGTGGTGCAGGCCAACGAGTTGCTGCTGACCCTGGAAACCGACAAGGTTTCCAGTGAGATCGTCGCCGCCGGTTCCGGCCGCCTGACGATCCAGTCACAGGAGGGCGAGGAGGTGAAAATCGGTCAGGTCGTGGCGTTGATCGAAGAAGGCGTCACCGCCCCTGCCGCCGCCCCCGCGACGGCCAGCCCCGCGCCCAACAAACCCGTGCCCGCGCCCGAGGCCAACCCGCAGCCGACCGCCGAGGCCAAGGCGCAAAATCTCAGCCCCGAGGTTGGCAACGGCAGCGACCAGCCGCTTTCGCCAGCGGTGCGGCGTCTGGTGGCGGAAGAAAAGGTCTCGCCCGCCGACCTCACCGGCACCGGCAAGGGCGGGCGTTTGACCAAGGGTGACGTGCTCGGTTTCGTCGAAAACCGTCCGGCCGCTGCGCCTGCGACGCCAACCGCCGCCGAACCGCCCGCGCCTGCCACGAAACCCCCGGTCGCCACGGACACTACCCGCACCACGCGCAAGAAGCTCACCCCGCTGCGCCGCAAGATCGCCGCGCAACTCGTCATGGCACAGCAGACCGCCGCCATCCTGACGACTTTCAACGAGTGCGACATGAGCGGCGTCATGGCCCTGCGCGCCAAAATGCAGGACGCTTTCGTCAAGAAGCACGGCGTCAAGCTGGGCTTCATGTCGTTTTTCATCAAAGCCGTCGTGGACGCGCTCAAAGCCGTGCCCGCCCTCAACGGCCAGTTGGACGGTGACGAGTTCGTGCAAAACCACTACTACGACATCGGCGTGGCCGTCGGCACGGAGAAGGGGCTCATCGTCCCGGTGTTGCGCGACTGCGACAGAAAGGGGTTTGCGCAATTGGAAAAGGACATCGCCGGGTACGCCGCCAAATCCAAGGAAGGCAAGATCGGCATCGACGATCTGACCGGCGGCGTGTTCACGATCTCCAACGGCGGCACCTACGGCTCGTTGTTGAGCACGCCGATCCTCAATCCGCCCCAAAGCGGCATCCTGGGGATGCATAACATCGTCCAGCGTCCCGTGGCCGTGAACGGTGAGGTCGTCATCCGCCCGATGATGTACCTCGCGTTGAGCTACGACCACCGGGTCGTGGACGGCAAGGAAGCCGTCACGGCGCTGGTGCGGATCAAGGACTGCATCGAGGAGCCGAGCCGGCTGCTGCTGGAGGTGTAGGCGCGCAGTTTTATGCTCGATGCGGTTGCTCTACGGTCCCTCTCGGCGGCGCGGCTGGAGGACGCGCGTGTGCTGCACGGCAACGGGCGGTACTTTTGCTGTTGTCAGGCCGCTCCGCGCTCAAACCATCTTTCCTCACCGAATGGAGTATTGTCGAAACTTGGAATCCAAAGGAGCGTTACAAGGGAACCGGCCAGGTTTCTAGCATCGACGCACAGGCGTTTCTCCAGGCGGTTGCCACTTTACTGAATCATCTATGAACGCTGCGACGACTAAGAAACTGGCAAAAAAGGTCGCTGCTTTGCTGCCACACTTGGACGCACAGGGAACGGTCTATTTCTTTGCACTAGGACAAAGAGGAGAGACAAACCAGTGGGACGTGATTGTCTCCGCGGAGTGGTCAGACCATGCTTATGCCGCCTCCGTCCGACTGATTGCGGATGCTTTGGTCGCGCGTCTGGAGCAGGCGGAACTGCTGATGCTGGCAAGCGTAGTGGTGATTCCTTCCACCGAGCCGAACATCACAGACATGCCGAAGAATTTGGAGAGTATGTCTCCCGAAGACGAAAAGATCGTCGAACTTACCTTGCTGGGGTTGGAAGTCCGACGCGCCTACATTTTCAGAGCACAACCATCTCACAAATCCGATCTGGCCAGCGCATAGATTGCGCTTGGAAGCTGCTTTTCAAATGGAGTGCCCGGGCTTACGTTCCGGGTATCCCCATGTCGGAATTTGATCTCATCGTCATCGGCGCGGGCCCGGGTGGCTACGTCGCGGCCATCCGCGCGGCGCAACTCGGCCTGAAGACCGCCATCATCGAAAAGGAGAAAGCCCTCGGAGGCACCTGTCTGCGCATCGGCTGCATCCCCAGCAAGGCACTGCTCAACTCCAGCCACCATTTCCATTTTGCCAAAAAGGAAGCCGCCGGCCACGGCGTCGTCATCGGCGAGGTCACGCTCGACCTGCCCACGATGCTCAAGCGCAAGGACAAGACCGTCTCGACCCTCACGGGCGGCGTCGCCTTCTTGATGAAGAAAAACAAGATTGCCGTCTTCCCAGGCGAGGGACGCATCACCGCGCCCGGCAAGGTCACGGTCACCGGCGCGAAAAACGAGGAACTCGCCGCCAAGCATATTCTCCTGGCCACCGGCAGCGTGCCCATCGACCTGCCCTCCATGCCCGTGGACGGCAAGGTCACGGTCACCAGCACGGAGGCGCTCGCTTTCGACGCGGTGCCGCCCCGGATGGTGGTCATCGGCGGCGGGGCCATCGGACTCGAACTCGGCTCCGTCTGGGCGCGGCTCGGCTCGCAGGTCACGGTGGTCGAGTTCCTGCCGCGCATCGCGCCGGGTTTTGATCTCGATCTCGCCAAGGAATTGCAAAAGTCCCTGGAGAAGGAGGGCTTGAAATTCCACCTCGAAACCAGGGTCAACGGCATCGACCTCGGCAAAGGCACGGCGACCGTCCGCGCCACGGCCAAGGACGGCACCGCGCTCGCCCTCGAAGCGGAGAAAGTCCTCGTTGCTGTCGGCCGCAAAGCCGCGTTGGGCAACGCCGTCGCCGACGAACTCGGCCTCGCGCTGGACGAACGCAAACGCGTCAAGGTGGACGCCCACTTTGCCACGAACGTCCCCGGCGTCTACGCCATCGGCGACGTGATCGCCGGCCCCATGCTCGCGCACAAGGCCGAGGAGGAGGGCGTGGCGGTGGCCGAACTCATCGCGGGCAAAGCGGGGCACGTGAATTACGACGTGATCCCCGGCGTCATCTACACGCACCCGGAGGTTGCCAGCGTCGGGATCAGCGAGGACTTGGCCAGGGAAAAGGGGATCGCCGTCAAGACCGGCAAATTCTTTTTCCGCGCCAACGGCCGTGCGCTGGCCAGCGACAGCGCGGAGGGCTTCGTCAAACTCGTGGCCGACGCGAAGACCGACCGTTTGCTCGGCGCGCACATCATCAGTCCGGCCGCCAGCGAGTTGATTCAGGAGGCCGTGTCGGTAATGGAGTTCAGCGGCAGTTCGGAAGACCTCGCGCGGACAGTCCATGCGCATCCGACGTTGAGTGAGGCCGTCAAGGAAGCCGCGCTGGCGGTCGAGGGCCGCACGATCAGCGCGTGATGAACAAACCGGTCCCGGCCATCGTCTACGGGACGACGAGACAACGCACGGCGTGAGTGTCGCATCGTGCCGCCCGCAGTCTGGTAAACGGTCGAATACGTTTTAAGAAACCGGTGAAGTCATCTTCCTGTTTGTTTGCCCGCCTGCTGGCGGTTTGTCTGGCGGCGTGGGTGTGGGAACCGGCCATCTCCGTGCGCGCGAATGGCACCGTGCCGGGACCGGCGTTCCGTTTCGACAAGGACACTTTCTCGTTCGCCAACGAGACGGTGTATCTCTACGCGAACGGCTACGCCGAAAAACGCGCCCTCAAGCCCGGTGAAAAACCGCCGGCGTTCGTGCTGCACTGTTTTGTGATGAGCCGTGCGGTCGAACAGTTCCGCAATTTCGCGCGGTTCGACCCGTCGCAGCCGCCGCCCGACGATGCGGCGCTCGCCCGGTTGGTCCGCCGGGTGACGGGCCGCGGGGCGTGGCGCAGTCCACTGCCGCCCGAACAACGCGTGGTGATCCCCGGTTACGCCGATTTGCATTCGTTGAGCACGGCCCGTCCGCTGATCGTGCAGAAAAACATCGGGCTTGGCTGGACGGCCTACATCCGCGTGGGCAACTGGCGCATGTTCCCCGCTTTCTTGAATGGTCCCATGCAGCAGCGTCACACGCAGGAACGCGTGGAAGGCTGTCTGGCGCGCAACGACCTGTTCATCGCCTACCTGACGACCTACCCAAGCCTGAGCGTCAACCACGCCGTCGTCATCTACGGCCGCCGCCCGGCGACCCCGGCGGACACGGCGGCGGGAGTGATCCATTATCTCGTGTACGATCCGAACCATCCCGACGGCCCGCGCGACATGATTTACGACACGCACAAATGCGAGTTTTCCTACCAGAAGGACTGGGATTTCGTCGGAGGGAAACTGACGGTGTTGCAAGCTTACAGCTACTGGGGGCAATAAGCGCAGTACCGCGTCTCTCGCGGGCCTGCGGGAACACGCGTGCCCTCTTAAACCTTCTGTCATCCTGAGGCGCAGCCGAAAGACTTCACACCAAGGTACTCGCCCGACCCTGGTCATATGCCCGACCAAAAGCTGGAGGAACGTGGGTACTACCGGGGGAGGTCCTTCGGCTGCGCCTCAGGATGACAGAGAAAAGTGTTTGCCTGCCGCTTTGCCGCTGCAACGTTCCAGGCGTAAAAAAAGCCTGCCGCCCGGTGGTTTGGGCGCTGTCTTTTTGGCGGTTTTGGGGTAGATTATCGGACCCCGTGGAAACGACTCCCGCCCTCCTTTTGCGCCGCATCAAGTTGACCGAGAGCAGTCTGATTGTGACGTGGTTCACTGAGGAGCACGGCAAGCTCAAAACGGTCGCGAAGGGAGCGCGCCGGCCGCGTAGCCCGTTCGCGGGTCGGCTGGACTTGTTTTACGCGGCGGAGATCACTTATTCCCGCAGCCGCCAGAGCGAACTCCACGGGTTGCGCGAGGTGTCCGTGCGGGATTCGCGTGAGGGGTTGCGGATGCAATACGAACGCACGCAGATGGCGGCGTACTTCGTGGAACTGGTTGAGATGACGACGGAGTTCGAGCAACCGGTGCCGGAGCTTTATGACCTGTTGCGCCGCGCGCTGGATTTCCTCGATAAGAACGATCCGACGCGGCGCGCGATGCTCCATTTCGAGAGCGAGTTGAGCCGTCTGTTGGGTGTCACCGGCTTGCATAATCCCGAAGCAGACCCGGCGCAGTCCATCGTGAAGCTGGCAGGGCAGTTGCCCAGGGATCGCGCGCGGATTTTGAAGGGCTTGCCGCACGCGGTGTGATGGCG
>CAZZYS010000261.1:0-6445 GCA_964658285.1 uncultured Verrucomicrobiota bacterium | reverse complement strand
AGAGCTACGGCGCGGGCGTGCGCGTCATCGCCGACGGCTGCTGGGGCTTCGCCGCGACCGACCAGCTCACGGCCGAATCCATCGCGCGCACCGCGGAGGAGGCCGTCGCCATCGCCAAGGCCAACGCCGCCGCCAAAATCCAAGAACATCCCGTGGAACTCGCCCCACAAAAGGGTCTGGGCGAGGTCAGTTGGCGCACGCCCATCGAGCGCAACGCCTTCGAGGTGCCGCTGACCGAAAAGGTGGACCTCCTCATGGCCGCCAACGCCGCCGCCACCAAGAACGGAGCCAGCTTCATCAACTCCAACCTGTTCCAGGTTAACGAGCAGAAATATTTCGCCAGCACCGATGGCTCCTACATCGACCAGGACGTGCACCGCATCTGGCCGGCGTTCAACGTGACCGTCATCGATCCCAAGTCGGGGAAATTCCAGACCCGCAACGCGCTGAGCAGCCCCTGCGGACGCGGCTACGAATATCTCGCCGGACGGCCTGAGGACAAGCGCGTGCTGCCCGGCATCGCCACGCTCTACACCAAGAGCTACGACATGGTCGAGGACGCCGGGTTCGCCGCGCAGCAGGCCAAGGAAAAGGTCGCCGCCAAATCGGTCGAGGCCGGCCAATACGACCTCGTGCTCGACCCGTCCCACCTGTGGCTGACGATCCACGAGTCCATCGGCCACGCCACGGAACTCGACCGCGTGCTCGGCTACGAGGCGAACTACGCGGGCACCAGCTTCGCCACGCTCGACAAGTGGAAGAGCGGCAATTTCAAGTACGGCAGCCCGCACGTGAACATCGTCGCCGACAAGACCCAGCCCGGCAGCCTCGGCGCGGTCGGTTACGACGATGAGGGCGTGCCGTGCATGAAGTGGGACCTCATCAAGGAAGGCATTCTCGTCAACTACCAGGCGATCCGCGACCAGGCGCACGTGATCGACCAGAAGTACAGCGACGGGTGTTGTTACTCGGACAGTTGGGACGACGTGCAGTTCCAGCGCATGCCCAACGTCTCGCTCCAACCCGGCAAGGAGCCGCTCTCCGCCGCTGATATGATTAAAGGCGTCGAGCGCGGCATTTACATCGTCGGCGACGGGTCGTTCTCCATCGATCAGCAGCGTTACAATTTCCAGTTCGGCGGCCAGTTATTTTTCGAGATCAAGGAGGGCAAGATCGTCGGTATGTTGCGCGACGTGGCCTACCAGTCCAACACGCAGGAATTTTGGAATTCGTGCGTGGCGGTCTGCGACGAACATCACTACGCGCTGGGCGGTTCGTTCTTCGACGGCAAGGGCCAGCCCGGCCAGATCAGCGCCGTCTCGCACGGCGCGTCCACGGCGCGCTTCGACAAGGTGAACGTCATCAACACCGCCCGCAAAATCTGAAGGAAACTTCATCCTTCACACTTCATCTTTCATTTTCTCTTCTATGGCTCAACTCAGCGAATCCGAAGCCCAGGCGATCCTCAAAAAAGTGCTCGGCTACTCGAAGGCCGACGAATGCGAGGCCACGCTCACCGGCAGCCACTCGGGCAACCTGCGCTTCGCGCGCAACGCCGTCTCGACCAGCGGCGCGAAGGACAACCTCGGCCTCGTCGTGCAATCCAGCTTCGGCAAGAAGTCGGGCACGGCGACCATCAACGAGTTTGACGACGCCTCGCTCGAAAAGGTCGTGCGCCGCGCGGAGGAACTCGCCCGGCTCGCCCCGGAAAATCCGGAGTATGTCCCATTCCTGGGTCCGCAAAAGTATGATGACCCGAAAGGGTATTTCGATTCCACCGCCAAGATCGACCCCGAGTACCGCGCCAAGGGTGCGGCGGCGAGCATCGACGTCTGCAAGTCCCAGAAGCTGGTGGCCGCCGGATTTTTCCAGGACGAGGCAGGCTTCACGGCGACGGCGAACACCCGTGGCCTCAACGGCTACCACCGTGACTCGGGGCTGGATTTTTCCGTGACGATCCGCACCGAGGACGGCAAGGGCAGCGGGTACGCCGTGGCCGATTTCAACGACGCCGCCCTGATGAACACCGGCGCGATCAGCGAGATCGCCGCGCAAAAGGCGCTCAAATCACGCGAGACCCGCGCCATCGAGCCGGGCAAATACACCGTGATCCTGGAGCCCGCCGCCAGCGTGGACCTCATCAGCCACATGGTCAGCCAGATGGACGCCCGCCGCGCCGATGAGGGCCGTTCCTTCCTGACCAAGGCCGGCGGCGGCAGTCGTCTGGGCGAGAAACTCGTGGACGAGCAGGTCCACCTGTATTCCGACCCGCTCAACCCGGAGGTTCCCGGCCAGCCGTGGGCCGGCGACGGCCGCCCACGCCGGCGCGTGGACTGGATCAAGGGCGGCGTCGTGGAAAACATGTCCTACTCGCGCTACTGGGCGCAAAAGAAGGGCGTCCCCGAGGACAAAGCGGTGCCGTCGATCTTTCAGGGCTTCCGCGGGCAGCGCGCGGTAGGAGCGTTCGAGGGCGCGCCGGGCGTCATCATGGACGGCGGCACGGCGAGCCTGGACGAACTCGTTAAAAGCGTGAAGCGCGGCGTGCTGGTCACGCGCATGTGGTACATCCGTGAGGTAGACCCGCAGACGGTGCTCTACACCGGGTTGACGCGTGACGGCACGTTTTACGTCGAGGACGGCGAGATCAAGTACGCGATCAAGAATTTCCGCTTCAACGAGAGCCCCGTCATCATGCTCAACAACATCGAGGCGCTCGGCAAACCGGTGCGCGCCAACGGCTGCCTCATCCCGCCGATGGTGGTGCGCGACTTCACGTTTTCCAGCCTGTCGGACGCGGTGTGACCCGGAAGTGTCTTATGCCCGCACCCACTGCCACCTTTCCGCCGCGCTCCGCGCAAGTCGAGACGCGCGGGGTCGTTTTCTTCGCGCGCCAGCTCGACAAGATTCGCCTGCACGCCCTCGGCCAGTTGCCCTCGGATTATAACCTGGGCTTCAACCGTGACGACACGTTCGACGCGCGCCTGTGCCGCTTCTGGGGCATCGACTTCGAGGCGCTGACCGCCCTGACCCTCCAGGGTGGCACGGACGAGGAAATCTTCGACGCGACCTTCGCGGGCCGTCTCCCGCTCAACGGGGAACACGTGCGGGCCTGGAACGCTTTCCTGCGCAAACGCGGCCTGCGGGACGAGTGTTCCGCCGAGGTCGCCGAACTCAAAGCCGCTCGCGGCTGGGCCGACCGCGACGACATCCAGACCTACATGGATTATCAGGATGCGGATGAGGGAAGAAAATGCAGAAGTTAGAATGCAGAATGCAGAATGTCGGAAGGTGGAAAGGAATCTCTATACAATGAGTATTGGCTTTCTACCTGATCCCCGCGCGACCGCTTCTGCTCTGCCTTCCGGACTTCTGCATTCTGCATTCTAACTTCTGCATTCTCTGCCGTGCCTCTCGCTGATTTCGTCTTCCATCGTCTCCAGTACGAGTCCGGCGATTGGGACGTGGTGGACCAGCGGATGCCGTCGAACCTGCTCGATTCGCTCGTCGCTTATACGACGATCCAGATCGACCCGCGCGAGGCCGTCGTCCCGCTGGGCAGCAAGGAAGTCCTGGATGCGCCGTTCGTCTATCTGAGCGGTCACCGGCTGGTGCAGTTCACCGACCACGAACGCGAAAACTTCGAGGTGTACGTGCGGCGCGGCGGGTTCGTGCTGGCGGACGATTGCAACCACGACATCGATGGGTTGTTCGCCAAAAGCTTCGAGACGCAGATGGGCGACATTTTCGGTCCCGACGCGCTCAAGAAAATCTCCAACGACCATCCGCTCTACCGGGCATTTTTCCGGTTCGACAAAGGCCCGCCGACCACCAGTTTTGAACTGAACGGCTGGGGCGACGATCTCGTGCACGACTCCCTGCGCGGCATCGAGATCGACGGCCGCCTGGCCGTGCTCTACAGCAACAAGGACTACGGTTGCGAGTGGGACTATGATTTTCGCAACAAGCGGTTCCTGGCCGAGGACAACACGAAATTCGGCGTGAACATCATCGTGCACGCGATGACCGCGACCTGAGACGGGCAGCGGGGCGATTCGGAGGGAAAGCAAAAGGGAACCATGACGAATTCTTTCGACGAAGCCGGCGTCCGCGCGCTGCTCGACAAACTCCCGCGCCTGCGCCAGGAGATCGGCAAGGTCATCATCGGTCAGCGCGAGGTCATCGAGGAGTTACTTACCGCGTTCCTCGCGGGCGGACATTGCCTGCTCCAGGGGTTGCCGGGCCTGGGGAAAACGCTGCTCATCCGCACGCTCGCGCAGGCGGTGGACCTGACGTTCTCGCGCATCCAGTTCACGCCCGACCTGATGCCCTCGGACATCATCGGCACGGAGGTGCTGGACGAGGATCACGCGACGGGCAAGCGGGTTTTCCAGTTCTACAAGGGGCCGTTGTTCGGCCAGATCGTGCTGGCAGACGAGATCAACCGCACGCCGCCCAAGACGCAGAGCGCGCTGCTCGAAGCGATGCAGGAAGGCAGCGTGACCTACGCTGGACAGACGTATGCGCTTGACCGACCCTTTTTTGTGTTGGCGACGCAAAACCCCATCGAGCAGGCCGGCACGTATCCGCTGCCCGAGGCGCAGTTGGACCGGTTTCTGTTGTACGTGACCATCGGCTATCCCGACGAGGCGGACGAATTCACGATGCTCGCGCGGACCACCGGCAAAGGGGCGGCGAAAGTCGAGCCGGTGATGGACGCCGACGAGATTTATTATTTGCAGGGCCTGGCGCGGGAGGTGGCGATCAGCGAGGCGATGGTGCAATACGTCGGCCGGCTCGTGCGCGCGACGCGGGACAAGTCGCTGCCGTACATCGCGCGGTGGGTGCGTTGGGGAGCGGGCCCGAGGGCGGGTCAGTCGCTCATTTTGGCCGCGAAGGCGCGGGCGCTGTTAGAGGGCCGTTTCGCGGTGACGCCCGAGGATTTGCGCGCGCTGGCCATGCCGGTGTTGCGTCATCGCATTTTGCTCAACTTCGAGGCCGAGGGCGAGAACATCACCACCGACGACGTGGCGAGGGAACTCTTCAAGCTCGTGCCTGAGCCGAAGGGACGGCTCTCGTAGGATCGAGCGGCACTTTAACACAGAGACACAGAGACACGGAGACCGGAGGAGGGCGGAAGGGGGAAAAGGAGTAGAAATTCCATGCACGAGAACGAGCTGACCAGTGAGATCATCGGGTCCGCGATTGAGGTCCATCGACTCCTCGGGCCGGGCTTGCTCGAAGTGGTGTACGAAGAGGCCCTGTGCCACGAATTGCACCTGCGGCAAATCCCTTTCAAAAGACAGCAGTCCGTGACCCTGGACTACAAAGGAGTTCATCTGAAAACCGACTTGCGTCTGGACCTGCTCGTCGATGGCCGGGTCATCGTGGATTTGAAGGTAAAAGAATCCCTGTCGCGCACGGACAAGCCGCAACTCCTGACCTACCTGCGCCTCTGCAACTTGAAGGTCGGTCTGATCATCAATTTCCACGTCCCCGTCCTGAAAGAAGGCGTCGTCCGCGTGATGAACGGATTCATCGCTCCAAAAGAACCCCCGGACCTCCGCGCTCCCACCGTTCATTAACAACCCTTCATCTTCTTCCTCATCCGGTCTCCGTATCTCTGTGTCTCTGTGTTAAAGTGTCACTCGACCAACCAAAGGACCCACCATGTCTACCGTCCTGGACCCAAAGC
Source organism: uncultured Verrucomicrobiota bacterium (assembly GCA_964658285.1). Taxonomy (GTDB): domain Bacteria; phylum Verrucomicrobiota; class Verrucomicrobiia; order Chthoniobacterales; family SZAS-18; genus CAHJWO01. Next base: position 753 of record CAZZYS010000261.1, on the reverse strand, counting down.
TCCTCGCCGCCACGCGCGGGTTGACGCTCGCCGCGCGCGGGCTGGTCGCGGGCCTCCTGCCCGGTCTGCACGTCAGCCGGCAGCCGGGGAGGGCACAGGAATTTTCCCAATACCGCGCGTACCAACCCGGCGATGAGCCACGCCGCATCGACTGGAAACTCTACGCGCGTTCCTACCGCTACTTCGTGCGCGAAAGCGAGGTCGAGACCGCCATCAACGTGCGCCTGATCCTCGACGCGACGGCGTCCATGCGCCACGCCGACGAGTCCAATCCGACCCTGACCAAGTTCGACCTCGCCCGCGTCCTCGCCGCCGCGTTGACGATGCTCGCGGCGGCGCAAGGCGATCAGGTCGGCCTGCACGTCATCGGCGGGGGAGGGATCGCGTCCGTCCTGCCCGGCCAGCACCGCCAACCGACCGAACGCATCCTGCGCACCCTGGAAAATCTCCAGGCCGCCGGCCCCTGGCCCGCCGACGCCCGCCGCGCGTTGCACGCCGCCTTTGCCGCCGGCACGCCGCCCGGGAGCGGGACCGCGCGCGAGATCGTCGTCGTGCTCACCGACGGCCACGAACAGAACGACGAGATCCGCGCCGCGCTCGCGCCGTTGCGTGCGCGCGGACACGAGCTGCTGCTGTTCCAGATCGTCGGCCGCGACGAGGCGGACTTCCCCTTTCACGGGTTGGTGCGGTTCGAGGACTGGGAAACGGGCGCGACCTTCGAGACGGATGCGGACGCCGCGCGCGCGGCCTGGG
>CAZZYS010000260.1:2802-6456 GCA_964658285.1 uncultured Verrucomicrobiota bacterium | reverse complement strand
GCTGCCGACCGCAGCTGTTTATACGTACAGCCGCGGCAAGGGGCTGTTTGCAGGGGTTTCGCTGGAAGGCACGGTGCTGGTCACCCAGGACAAGAAGAACGCCAGCTACTACGGCCACGGCGTGAAACCGGCGGAGATCCTCAGCGGCCGGGTAGCGCCGCCCGTCCGCGCCGAACGCTTGCTGTCGGTCCTCCACGGGTTTTAAAAAGAAAGAGGTCGAGTCCAACGCCAGGGGATTACCGTGTTGCCACGGTTGCCCTCGATTTAAGAGACAATGATCATGGCCACAAAACCGCACAGGTTTCATACCCCCGAGTTGAGCCTACGCTTACAGGCGGCCCTGGGAGTAAACTTGGATTCAGGCGAATCTGAGACCACGCAGTCCTGGGCCAATGCGCTGCTTGGTGACGCCATCCAGGGACGGGCGTCCGACGTGCATCTCGACTCCGAGGCGGATGGAATGCGACTTCGCTTCCGCATCGACGGAACCATCCAGGAAGTCGCCTCGCTCTCGCTGGAGCAAGGGCTGCGGCTGGTGCGGTACTTTAAGGTCCACTCCGGTCTCGATCCCGCGCCGTCGCGGCTGCCCGAGGATTCGCGTTTTCACTTCGAGAGCGACGGCAAACCACTGGACGTTCGGGTGGCCTGCGTGCCGTGCGTACTCGGAGACAAGATGGCGCTGCGGCTCCTGCAACGCGCGCCGGTGACGTTGCGGCTGGGCGATCTCGGATTGTGCGAGGACGACCGCACCCGGATCGAAGAGTGGCTCGGCGACATCAGCGGGATGTTCGTGGTGGCCGGGCCGATCGGCAGCGGCAAGACCACGACCCTCTACTCGCTGCTGGCCGAACTGGACCTCGGCAAGCGCCACATCGTCACCATCGAAGACCCGGCGGAATACCGGCTGGAAAACATCAACCAGATCGAAGTGAATCCGAAGCGCGGGCTCACCTTTGAACAGGGACTGCGCGCCATCTTGCGCCTCGACGCCGACTATATCCTCGTGGGCGAAATCCGCGACAAACAAACCGCACTGGTGGCCCTGGAAGCCGCCGCCACTGGAAGGGTTGTTTTCACGACCATGCACAGCCGCAATGCCGCGGGCGTCGTCACGGCCCTGCGCGGCCTCGGCGTGCCCAACCACGAAATCGCCGCCTCCCTGGCGTTCATCCTGGCCCAACGACTCGTGCGCAAGCTCTGCGTCCATTGCCGCAGACAAGAACCGCCCACGGCACCGGAACGCCGCTGGCTCGAAGCGCGGGGCCTCAAAGCTCTGGATGTGGTCTGGCGCGCGCAAGGATGTGAACACTGCCGTCAGACCGGGTACTTCGAGCGCACTGGCATCTTTGAAGCTCTCCCCGTCGACGAACGGGTTTATGATTTGATCCTCACTGGAAAGGACGAACATGGCTTGCGCAAACACCTGCGTGAAGCCGGGTTTCGACTTCTCCTCCAGGACGGTTTGAACGAGGCGGCGCAGGGCATCACGGACGTTGCAGAGCTGATGCGCATCGGGGCGCAGACTTACCTGGAGCACGCCGTGTAGGACTCCGGTCAATGACGGAAAGCAAACGAACGGCTCACGCGATCTCGTCGAGTAAAGCCAGCGCGTTGGTCATCGCACACCCGGCAGCCGTGTTGTCGAAAATGCACCAGACTTCGACTTCTGCTTTCGTCAGGGTTCTCAGTTCGAGGGCGATCCGCTCCAGGAATGGCTCCGTGTAGGCCGAGTAGTACATCCTGGGCGAACCATGCAGCCGGTAGTAAGCCAATCCCCTCCAACCGCCCGGTGCCGCGGCGGCAGACACCGGCGCGGGATCGGCGGCCACGCGGGCGACGCGCGCTTTCTCCAGCAGCGCCTCGGCTTCTGATCCAAACCAACTCGGGTGCCTCGGCTCGCAGGCCACCGGTCCCGCGTGCCGCTCGCGCAACGCGGTGAAGAAACGGTCGGCTATTTGAGCCTCGAAGCGCAGGCTCGGAGGCAGTTGCACGAGCAATACTCCCAGCTTCGATCCCAGTCCGCTGGTCTGCGCGAGAAAGGCATCGAGCAGACCGCGGGTTTCCACGAGTCTCGCCTCGTGAGTGATCGCTCTGGGCATCTTGACGGCAAAGCGAAAGCCGTCCGGTACGGCCGCGGCCCATCGGAGGTACGTCGCGGTGCGATGGGGGCGGTAAAAGGACGAGTTGATCTCCACTGCTGGCAACCGCTGTGAATACCGTTCCAGGTGGCTGCCGTTGGCCGAAAAAGCGGCTTGCTCCTGTGATGGGATGTTCCATCCAGCGCAACCAATCAGCGGCGATGCCATAGGGTAGAATTTCGTTTATTTACGACGGCGCGCATCGGGAGACTTCCAGAATGCAGTCGGTGTGCGGCTTTGAATGGATAAATCCTCTGACGCGATGAACGACCAACTCTGGTACGATGCTGGCACGCCCGAATTTTGTAAGCACAACCCTGTCTGAATATCCCGTTCTTCGTTTTCTCCCATGAGTACCAAAAACCTGACGGCTTACCTGCGAGACCACGCCGCTGGCGCGGCTGGCGCGTTGGACCTAGTGGCGCATCTAGTTTCGATTTACGCCGGCTCGCCCGACGCAAAGTTCTTCGAGAAGCTGCGGATGCAAATCGAAGAAGACCGCGCCACGCTGGACAGACTGCTATCCCGGCTTCGAGCCAGCGAAAGCACGGTCTTCAACGCGATGAGCCGGGCAGGTGAAAAGCTCGCGCGCGTTAAGCTCCTGCTGACTGGACCTAGCGAGGGTCTGGGGCGGCTCGAAGCCCTGGACGCCCTGTCGCTGGGGATCGAAGGCAAGCGCGCGCTCTGGCTCGCCTTGGCAGCCGTGGCCATTCCGAAGCTGCAAGTGGTGGATTTCTCGGCTTTGGCAAGGCGCGCCGCGGCGCAACGCAAAGCCGTCGAACGCCGACGGATCGCCGCAGCCCGCTGTGTCTTGGCAGCCGGAGCCCGTGGCAAACAGGTGAAACGCCGACCGTAACTCGTCGACGCATTTGCTCGGATGCCTATTGATGTTGGTGGACCAATACGGTCGGGGAGCAGTCCGTCGCGCGATGCCTTTTGGTCGCAAACGGTCTGCTCTGCATAGGCACCGCAGACGGCGCAGGAGCATTCACAAAAAATATGTTGGGTCCGCTGTCAGGACTCCGTTCGTGCTACATAAATTACTAGTAGATAGTTGATTGCATCCATTTGATAACCGCAGAAAACCGCCTGCGAAAAATCGAACATTCTGCATGACGTGTTGTCTTTTTTCTTAGAAGGGGGCGTGAAGGCACCCGGCCTCAAACAGAAATAGGTCGGTGCGAGACAACCCCCGAAAAACAACCATCAACCCACACTACTACTAACATCGTCATGAAAACGCCGAATCTGTATTCCGGTCGCCTCGTGATGACCGCAGTTGCCGTCACGAGCTTGTTGTTGAGTTCGCCTGCCGCGTTCGCGGCCGACACGGAGGTCAAGGCCTCGCCCTCTCCCACGCCGATGGAGGTAGCCAAGCCCACGCCCACGCCGCAGCAAGCGGAGCCGCAGAGCGAGCAGTCCAAAGCCGTCAACCCTCAGGTCCAGTCCGAAGTCGAGAAACAAGCCGCCGACAAGCGTGCCCAGTTGCTCAAGGACGCCCAAGCCGCCATCGACG
>CAZZYS010000260.1:0-2702 GCA_964658285.1 uncultured Verrucomicrobiota bacterium | reverse complement strand
CAAGCCGCCGACAAGCGTGCCCAGTTGCTCAAGGACGCCCAAGCCGCCATCGACGAGACCCAAAAAGCGTTGGATGCGCTCGACCAAGGCAAGAAAGACGAAGCCTTGGCGGCCCTGGAGAGGGTCACCGGCAAGCTGGATTTGATTCTCGCGCGTGATCCGAAGCTGGCGCTCGCTCCTGTGAGCGTGGCAACCGTCGTGCGCGATCTGTATGCCAATCAGGATACGGTCAAGGCCGCAATCAAGGAGGCCAGGAGCGACCTCAACGACGGCAAGGTGCAGCAAGCCCGCGCCCTGCTTGGCGGCCTGGCGAGCGAAACGGAGTTGCAGGTGACGAACATCCCGCTGGCCACCTATCCCGCCGCGATCAAGGCCGTGGCCCCCCTGATCGATGCGGGCAAGAAGGATGAAGCCAAGGCGGCCCTGCAACTGGCGCTCAATACCCTCGTGGTGGAGCGGTTCATCACTCCGCTGCCGACTGTGCGCGCCCGGGCGATGCTTGGTGAAGCGGAGAAGCTGGCCGAAAAGAGCGGTCGGAACAGCGACGAGAACAAGAAGCTGCACGATCTGGTCGAGAATGCCCGCCAGCAGCTCGAACTTGGCGAAATGCTTGGCTACGGAACCAAGGATGACTACAAGCCGCTTTACACGCAGCTCGATGACATCCAGACCAAGACCGGAGACGGCAAATCCGGCAAGGGCATCTTCGACACGATCAAGGCGTCGTTGAAGAACTTGAAGGACCGCATACTGGACTAACAGCAGCCTACGCAGCAGTTCGAGGCCGGTTCGCCAACCCACCGTTTGGCGAACCGCACTTTGTTTTGCCCGCTGAACAGGAATTTTTTGCTGATCGCTGACCTGTCCAGCACACAGTTGGCGCGGCCACGAAGACGGATGGAAGAGGCCGTGATTCGCTCTAATCACCCTGAAAAACCGCTCACCGGTTGAAAGTTGAGTTGGTCGACCGCGTTGTGCGTCGGAAGCAAGGTTACGCTACCTTGCGTCTGAGACAATCGTTAATATCCACCGCAGAGCATTTTGTGTAATAATCCTTATTGCAAATGAAATTGCAGCTGCCCACTAGAAAAGTGTGATCAATTGTAAATCCCGGGTTGCCTAGTGTTCTCTGGGGCTTCGCGATGCCGTTGCGGCTATCCGGGAGAATGAACGCCGTGGCGAGAAACACTGTCCCGTATGCTGTTGCGCCACTGCTCATGCCCGTAATCGCCAAACGCTTTCCTTCTTTCCTGCTCGCCGCGCTCACGAGCTTGGCTTGGCTCGGCCGCGCCGCAGCGCAGGACGCAGCACCTCCTTTGCCGGGGGCATTGAGTCCCTCAGAACAGGACATCGTCGATGCATCGGTGCGGGCGGAACTCGCCGCCACAGGCGTACCGGCCATTTCGATCGCCCTCGTGCGTGACGGACGCTTGGCATACGCGCGAGCTTACGGCGAAGCGGATTTGGAGCGTCATCAGCCTGCCAAGCCTTCCACCCGCTTCGCCATCGGCTCGGTGAGCAAGCAACTCACCGCGGCGGCCGTGCTGCGGCTCGTCGAGCAGGGCAAGCTCTCGCTGGAGGACCGCGTGTCCAGGTTCCTGCCGGATTTGCGGCGGGCTGACGAGGTCACTGTGCGCCAACTGCTCAGCCACACCTCCGGTTACCAAGACTACTTTGAACAGGAATTCATCCCCGCCGAGAAGCAGCGTCCGACCACCGTCGCGCATATTCTCCAAACCTGGGCAGTGGACATTCCCCTGGACTTCGACCCGGGCACGAAGTGGCAGTATTCCGGCACCAACTACGTGATCCTGGGGCGAATCGTCGAGAGCGTCTCCGGCCTGCCCTTCTACACTTTTCTCGATCGAAACGTGCTGCGACCCGTGGGTATCACCGATGCGGTCCTGGCGGATGGAAGCCCGCCGACGGGATCGGACGATGCGCGAGGTTATCTCCGGTACGGGCTGGGACCGCCACATCCCGCGCCTCGCATCGGAGAGAACTGGCTCTACGCCATGGCAGGGCTGAGCATGACTGCCCAAGACGTGGCCAGGTGGGACCTCAGTGTGCTCAATGCATCGCTGCTGAGCCATGCCTCCTGCCAAATCATGGCCACCGAAGTCGAAACAACCGAGGGGAAGCCGACGGGCTATGCGCTTGGCTTCTTCATCGGCAAGTTCACTGGTGGCGACGGCAAAGTCCACACCCTGTTACGACATCCGGGCGAGGAGTCTGGCTTTCGCGCGCAGAACTACCTGGTCCCGGACACTAAGACAGCCTTGGTCATTCTGACAAATGCGGAGTACTCGGATGCCTCCAGCGACCTTGTCCGGCGGCTCGATACGATGCTGGGCATGGCCCCGGCAGCGGCCGTGGTGGCGGAGAAGCCACAAGAAAAGCGCGTGCAGACGCTGCTGGAGGAACTCGGCCGCGGGAGTGTTGACCAGAGCCAGTTGACAAAGAATGCGTCGGATGTTTTCACTCCTCAGGCGTTGTCCGACATCCGTGAAACCCTGTTGGGCCTGGGGCCGCTGAAAAGCGTCGCGCTCACGTCGGGCTCGTTGCGTGGTGGCATGACGCATTATGCGTTTACGATCAAGTACGCGATGCGCACCCTCCAGGTCGCAGAATATGACCTGCCGGATGGGAAGATCGAGCAGTTCATGATCGATCAGGCTGCTTCTGAGTGAGCGAAGAAGAGC
>CAZZYS010000259.1:0-6490 GCA_964658285.1 uncultured Verrucomicrobiota bacterium | reverse complement strand
CTCTCCGAGCGGCATTCGTCTCCTTTCCGGCGCAGCCGGCCGAATTGCATGACGCCTGCGGCGTAAAGGGAACCAATGCCGCTCGGAGAGCGCCATCCACCGCCGTTGTTGAACGCATCAACCAACCTGAAAGGCGGTGTACCTTGTGGACGAATAGCAAAAACAGACGGCCCGGGGGCATGTTTTTTGCGTACAATTCTGTGACCAGATTGCATTCCGGGTCGTCTTTTTGTCTTTAGTCTTCTTGCCCATGACCCCCCTCTCCACGATCAACTTGCTGCGCCTGCTGTTCGTCATCGCCTCGTCCGTTGTCGGCGCGATGATCGGCGAACAGCGGTTCGGCTCGCTCGCCTCGGGCGTGGCGGTGGCGCTGGTTTTCAGCCTGGGACTGGTGCTGGTGGACCGGCTGCTCAAGGGTTTGACGCTGCGCCTGTTTTCCAGCGCCACGCTGGGCCTGCTGCTCGGGTTGATTGCCGCGACGCTCCTGCACGCTTCCAACGTGCTCGCCTACCTGCCGGTCGAACGCCAGTGGCTCATCGGCCTGTTCATCTACGCGGCCCTCGGCTACCTGGGCACGATGCTGGCCATCCGCAGCAACCGCGACGAATTCAGCATCCTCATCCCGTACGTGCGTTTTTCGCGCCAGGCCGTGCAGGAAGCTCCGCTGCTCGTGGACACGAACATCATCATCGACGGCCGCGTGCAGGCGGTCTGCGGAGCGGGTTTCCTGAGCGGTTCGCTGGTGGTGCCCAAGTTTGTCTTGGAGGAACTCCAGCGGCTCGCCGATTCCAACGATCCGCTCCGGCGCGACCGTGGCAAGCGCGGCTTCGACAACCTCGAAAAGATGCGCCGCACCCCCGGGCTGGACGTGACGATCCACGACAGCACGAGCGAGATCGACGGCGAGGACTTGCCCATCGACTCGCGACTGGTCAACCTCGCGCGCTTCCTCCAGAGCCGGCTCCTGACCAACGACGCCAACCTCGCGCGTGTCGCCCGGCTGCAAAACCTCCTGGTCCTCAACCTCAACGACCTCGCCGCCGCGATGCGTCCGGCGGTGGCGGTGGGCGACGAGCTGGAACTCAACCTCGTCAAGGAAGGACGCGACGCGCACCAGGCCGTCGGCTACCTGCCCGACGGGACGATGATCGTCGTCAACCACGCGCGGGCGCTGGTGGGGACGACAGTGAGCGTGCAGGTGGCCAGTGCGCTCCAGACCTCGGCGGGCCGGTTGATCTTCGCCGAGGTCAAAGACGGCAAGAGATAGAAGCGGTCGGACCGCGCGCGACGTTTTCCAACGGTTCGCTCTTTTGACTTCCGATGTCCGGCTTCTACGTTGCCGGATGGCGCGTTTTCTTTTCCTTGCCGCAGGGATGGCCCTCTTCGCATTTCGTCCGATGCCCGCCATCGCCGCTGATCCCAACCCGCCGACGGTTGCGCCCAACGAAAACCTGATCGTGGACGGCGTGCCGCCGATCCCCGCCGAGATCGCGGAAAAGGCCGGTCGTTACGGAGAGTTTCGCGCGGCCACGCTGGCCGACTGGCATCCTGACGGCAAGGAGATGCTCATCCTGACCCGCTTCGGTGACACCAATCAGGTTCACCTCGTCAAAAGCGCGGGCGGTGCGCGCACGCAACTCACGTTTTTTCCCGACCGGGTGGAGGGCGCGCAGTTCGACCCCATCCACGGCGAGTACATCGTCATTCACAAGGGCGCGGGCGGGGCGGAGTTTTACCAGAACTACCGCTACGACTTCAGCGATGGCAGCGTCACGCTGCTGACCGACGGCAAATCGCGCAACAGCGGCATGGTCTTCAGCCGCGACGGCGCGCGCGTCGCCTACACCAGCACGCGCCGCAACGGCACGGACACGGACCTCTATCTCCAGCTCCCGCTCGACCCCAAAACAGACCGCTTGTTGGCCGAAGTCACAGGCGGCGGTTGGGAAGTGCTCGACTGGTCGCCCGACGGCAAGAAGCTGCTCGTCCGGCAGGAAATCTCGATCACGGAGACTTACCTGTGGCTGGTGGATACCTCGACGGGTGAAAAAACGGCCCTCACGCCAAACGTGGGAGGCGAGAAAAAGGTGGCTTACGGCGAGGCGAAGTTCGCTCACGACGGCAAAGGCATTCTCGTCCTCACGGACCAGGAACAAGAGTTTCAATATCTGGCCTACCTGCCCCTGGATGGAGGCCATCTGGAAGAACTCTGGTCGGAAACCGGACGCGACATCACGGATTTCGCTGTCAGCAAAGACGGCAACCGACTGGCCTTCGTCGCCAACGAGGACGGTTGGAGCACGCTGAGGATTTGTGGCCTTCTCCAGCGCACGCTGGATGAATTCCGGTCCGCCGTGCCGCCGCCGCAGCAGCAGGAAGGGAACGTCACGGGATGGTTGAGCACCCGGACCAACCTGGTCATTCCCTCCACCCATCCGGACTACATCCGGGACAACCCCGCGCCGACAGGCGTGATCTCGGGGTTGAAGTGGACGCCGGATGGCAACCAGTTGGGCATCAGCATCGGCGCGGCGGGCATCCCTTCGGATTGTTTCACGACCAACACGATTGGCGCTTTCAAACGCTGGACTTTCAGTGAGACGGGCGGGCTGCCGCCGGACGCTTTTGCCAAGCCGAAACTGGTGAAGTGGCCCAGCTTCGACGACCAGGAAATCAGCGGTTTTCTCTACGCGCCGGACGCGCAGAAGTTCCCCGGCAAACGGCCGGTGATCGTCAACATCCACGGCGGCCCGGAGTCGCAATACCGGCCCGGCTTCCTCGGGCGCGGCAACTATCTCATCAATGAATTGGGCTGCGCGGTGATCTTCCCCAACGTGCGCGGGTCGAGCGGGTACGGCAAGACATTCGTGGGTCTGGACAACGGTTTCAAGCGCGAGGACAGCTACAGGGACATCGACGCGTTGCTGGACTGGATCAGGACGCAGCCGGGCCTCGACGCGGATCGGATCATGATTACCGGCGGGAGCTACGGCGGGCACATGACGCTGGCGGTTTCGACGTTCTACGCGGACAAAATCCGGTGCTCGGTGGACGTGGTCGGCATGTCGAACCTGCGGACGTTTCTCGAACACACCGAGAGCTACCGGCGCGATCTGCGGCGGGTGGAATACGGCGACGAACGCGACCCGAAGATGGCCGAGTTCCTGGATCGCATCGCGCCGATGAACAACGCGGCGAAGATCACCAAACCCATTTTTGTGGTACAGGGTTACAACGACCCGCGCGTCCCGCGCAGCGAGGCGGAGCAGATCGTGGCGACGTTGAAAAAACAGGGGACGCCGGTCTGGTTCTTGATGGCGAAGGACGAGGGCCACGGTTTCGCCAAAAAGAAAAACGCGGACTTCCAGTTCTACGCGACGGTGGAGTTCATCCGACGCTATCTGTTGAACTGACTCTGGCCGGGTGCGGTGCAGGGACCGCCTAGCCCTGCAACTTCTCCAGCAGCCGGTCCACCTCGACGTACTGCTCAATCAACGATTGAATCTTGCCGATCTTCTCAATGTCGCCGGGCAGCGTCTTGACGGTCATCGAATGAATCTTGCTCGCCACCGTGAAGCTATCCAGCGGCGAGGTGATGACCGGTACGTCCGACCCCTGGATGAGTCCGAGGACGCTGGCGTGCGGACGTAGGTTGCCCGAGAGAACGACGCCCGCGATCATCGATTTCTCCCCCGCGTGGCTGGAGAGGGCAGCCAGGATGATGTCCTCCCGGTCGCCGGGCGTGATGATGAGCGTGCCCGGGCGGAATTCCTCCACGACGTGGCCCGAACTCATCGCGCCGATGACGATATGCCCCACGGGTCTCCGCACGTCGCCCGGCGCGTGGATAAACTCGCCGTCGATGGTTTCGTTGATCTGCGTCAACTCCGGCGCGGCGAGCATCCGCACGTCGGGGATCGTGCCCAGGAGGTCGATGCCCAGCCGGGCGAGCCCGCGCCGCGCGAAGTTTGCGATGTATTCGTGCTTGTCCGGCAGGACTTTATTGAGGATCACGCCGACGATCTCGACGCCCTCGCGGTCGAAGAGCGCCTTGTTGAGCGCGACCTCGTCGATGGGTTTGCCGATGCCGCCGCCGGTGACGATGATGACCTTGCTGGCCAGCAGGCTCGCCACGCGGGCATTGGACAAATCGAAAACACTGCCGACCCCGGCGTGACCCGTGCCTTCGATGATGACGAAATCTTTTTCCCACGCCGCGCGGTCGAATGAGCGTTGCAGGCGTTTGACGAGGTGGTCGTTGTTGGCGTGCTCGATGTATTTGCGGGTGAAATCGGGTTCGACGGCGATGGGGCTCATGTCCTCCAAGGGCACCTGCACCTTGAAGGAATCCTCGATGAGCATCGCGTCCTCGTCGATCTGCTTGCCCTCGACCTCGACGAAACGCTGGCCGACGGGCTTGATGTAACCGATGCGCCCGCGTCGTTTTTTAAACGCCGCGAAAAGCCCGAGCGCCGTCGTCGTCTTGCCGTCGTTTTGACGGGTGGCGGCGACAAAGACGCGGGGGGTTTCGGCGTTCATTAAAAGAAGGATTTAATCGCGCCGAAGGCGCTCGTTCTAAAGGTAAGGATGGCTCTCCGAGCCAGTCCCTAAAATTTTCTGGCCAAGTCGTCCGCTCAACAACACGCTGCCCGGAAAACAATAGGGACTGGCTCGGAGAGCCATCCCTACCTTGTTAGACGACCGGCCGCGCTGCGGCCTGTTCGGACGATTTATGAAGCGCTGGGCGACGGCGAGGCTTCGGGCGTGGGCTTGATGGCCGGTTCGGTCACGGGCAGCGGCGCGCTGGGCTTGGTCGTCTCGGTCGTCGAAGGGGAAGGCGCGGCGGTCTTGGCGGCGGTTTCGAGCTTCTCCAACTCCTTGTGGAGATGGTCGATGACTTCCTGCTGCTTGGTGAGCTTTTGCTCCAGTTCGGCCATCTTCTTGTGGAGATCGTTCTGGCGCTCTTCGAGCAACTTGACCTTCGGCGAGAGTTCCTTGGTCTGGTTGGCCTGCCGCTGGAGCTTGTCGGCCCCCTTCTTGATGATGTCGAAAACGTCGGATTCCGAACTGCCGGGCGTGGCGGTGGGCTGCTGGGCACGGACGGCGGACGGCGCGGTCAACGCGAGAACGGCGGACGCGGCGAGCGCGCACAGGGGACGGGTGGACACGTGGAATTTCATAGGACGCATGAGGTAATGATGATGGAACGGATCGGACATCGCGCCCCCGTCCATCGTGGACGCAAGCGCGAAAGCTGAATCGGGCGCTCAGTCCCGGTAGATCGTGTGGTATTCGATGGCCTGGAGGCCGACGATGGCCGCCACTCCCAGGATGCTCTCCGCCGTCGCGCCGCGCGACATGTCGGCGGCCGGTTTGGAGAGCCCGAGCAAAATCTGGCCGTAGGAGCGGGCGTTGGCGAGGCCCTGGACGAGTTTGGTGGAAATGTTGCCGCTGTTGAGGTCGGGGAAAATCAGCACGTTGGCCTGCCCGGCGACCTGGCTGCCGGGAGCCTTGCGCGCGGCGAGCAGGGGATCGATGGCCGTGTCGGCCTGGAGTTCGCCGTCGATCTCCACTTCCGCGCACGGCGACGTGGCAGCGGCGGCGGCGCTGCGCGCCTCGACTTTCTGGCGCGCGAGGGTGGCGGCGGCGGACATTCTCTGCGCGGCGGGCGAGGTGCTGCTGCCCTTGGTGGAAAAACTCAGCATCGCCACGCGGGCGCGGTTGCCGCAGAGCCGGCAGTAGAGTTCGGCGGTGTGCATGGCGATGGTGGCGAGCTGCTCGACGGTCGGCTCGGGGATCACCGCGCCGTCGGCAAAGAACAACACGCCGTCGTTGCCCACCGGCCGGTCGGGCAGTTCCATGATCATGCAGCCGAACACCGTGCGCACCTCCGGCAACGGTTTCAAGAGCTGGAGCAGAGGGCGCAACAGACCGCTGGAATATTCGCCCGCGCCGCCCACCAACCCGTCGGCGAGGCCGTACTGGATCATCATGGCCGCGAAGTAGTTCGGGTTGACCATGACCTGCCGGGAATCGCTGACGCCGAGGCGTTTGTAGCGGTCGAGTTTTTCGAGCCGTTCGCAGAAGGTGGGCAGTTCCACGGAATTGGGCGGGTCGATGATGGCCACCTTGTGCTTGTGCAGATCGATCCCTTCGCCCTTGGCCACGCTCTCGATGGTGTCGCGGTGTCCGAGCAGGATCGGCGCGCCGAGTTTCCGCGCGGCGAACTCGGCGGCGGCGTGCTGGGTGCGCGGTTCGGCTCCCTCGGGGAAGACGATGCGCTTGGGATGGCGCGCGAGCTTTTCGTAAACGGTGTCGATGAACTTCATCTGGCGAGGACCCTAGACGGGATTGCGGCGGGTTGCGAGTTACGAGTTGCGGACGGGCCTAGGGCAATGGACAGCGGCACGCGCGTGGTCGGCGGACGCGGAATTTCAACACGGAGGCACGGAGAACACGGAGACCGGAGGAGGCAGAAAAAAAGGAAAGG
>CAZZYS010000258.1:0-6571 GCA_964658285.1 uncultured Verrucomicrobiota bacterium | reverse complement strand
TGGCCTCCGTCAGCACGCGCGAGAGGTCTTCCATGCGGTAGGGCTTGGCCACCATCGCCATGAAACCGTGCGCGCGGAAATCGGCGATCACCGCGTCGTTGCTGTATCCGCTCGACACGATGGCGCGCACCCCCGGGTCGATCTCGCGCAGCCGCCGGATCGTTTCCTTGCCGCCCATGCCGCCGGGGATCGTCAGGTCCAGGATCACCGCCGCGTACGGACGGCCCGCCGCCCGCGCGTTCTGGTACTCGACGAGCGTTTCCGCGCCCTCGCACGTCAGGGTCGCCTCGTAACCGATCAACCCGAGGATCGCCCCTGCCAGGTCGCGGATGTCCGGGTCGTCGTCCATGAAGAGCACCCGCCCGCCCGCCCGTCCGTCGCGTTCGGCGGGCCGTTCGCGCGGCGCGGGCGCGGCCGACGGCGAGACCGGCAGGTACAGCGTAAATGTCGAGCCCGCACCGGGCCGGGATTCCACCCGGATCACGCCGTCGTGCTTGCGGACGATGGAATACGCAATCGCCAGCCCGAGGCCCGTGCCGTTGGTGCGCGTGGAAAAGAACGGATCGAAAATCTTGGAAAGGTGCTCCGGCGCGATGCCGGTGCCCGTGTCGCGCAGCTTGATCTCGACGTACGCTCCCGCCGGGGTGTCGGCGGCGTCCTCCAGCGACGCCAGGATGTCCGCCGCGCAGACCAGTGACACATCGACGTGCAGCGAGCCGCCCCCGGTCATCGCCTGCACGGCGTTGAGCGCGATGTTGTGGAACACCTGCACGAGTTGGTCCTCGTCCGCCTCGACCGTCGGCAAGTCGGGCTCGAAACGAGGGTGGACCTGGACCCCCGTGTGCTGCGTCGCCCCGCGCGTGGCCTGTTCGAGCAGGGGCACGAGTGAGATCGTCTTGCGCACGGGGTCGCCGCCCTTGGCGAAGGTCAGGAGCTGGCCCGTCAGGTCGCGGGCGCGCCAGCAGGCCTTTTCCGCCCGCCCGAGGGCGTCCACGGCGCGCGGGGGCAGGTCGCCGCCGCTGCGGGCCACGGACAGGTTGCCCAGCATGGCGGTCAGGAGGTTGTTGAAATCGTGGGCGATGCCGCCCGCCAGCACGCCCAGGCTCTCGATGCGCCCGGCCTTCTGGAGTTCCTCGGCGGCGCGGTGGCGGTCGGTGATGTCGTGGAACACGAGCACGGCTCCCGTCATCTCCCCGTCGGGACCGGCGATGGGAGCGGCGTTGTCGGCGATGACCCGCTCGGGCCGCCCGGGGGACTGGAGGTGCGCGGGGTCGTGCGGGGCCGCGCGCATCCCGCTGGCCAGCACGGCGCGCACGGGATTATCGGCCTGCCGGCGGGTTTGCGCCCCGGAACGGCGATAAAACTCCTCCACCGGCAGGCTGGCGGCGTCGGCGCTGCTCAGGCCGCAGAGCCGCTCAGCGGCGGCGTTGAGGTAGGTGACGTGCCCGTGCGCGTCGGTCGTGATGACCCCGTCGGAGATCGAGTCCAGCGTCACGCCCAGGAATTCCTTTTCGTGCGCGAGCGCTTCCTCCGCCGTCTTGAGCGCGTGGATGTCGGCGACGAAACCGAGGGTGCGCAGCAACCGGCCGTCGGGCGCGAAAAAGTCGATGCCGCTCGACTGGATCCACCGGTACGTGCCGTCCTTGTGGCGGCGGCGCGAGGTGTGGCTGTAGGCGCGCCGGCTCTCGCCGTAGTCGCGCCGGCTGTGCAGGGCGATGGCCTCCGCCCGGTCGTCGGGGTGCAGCAGGTCGAGCCACGTCTGGTGCTGGTCGGCCAATTCGTCGGGCCGGTAGCCGAGCATGCCTTTCCACAGCGGCGAGAAGTATGCGCGGCCCGTGGTGATGTCGGTGTCGAAAAACCCGAGCGGGCTGCTGGTGATGAGCAGGTTGAAGCGTTCCTCACTCTGGTGGAGGCGCTCCTCCAGTTGCTTGCGCGCGGTGATGTCGCGGTGGAAGCCCATCAGGCGCTGGCGGTTGCCCTCGGCGTCCTGGAATTCCATCCCCGTGCTCTCGACCCAGCGGTACGTGCCGTCCTTGTGACGCAGGCGGAAATGCTGGGTGAACCGACTCATGCCGTTGCCGACCGTTTCCCTCTCCGCCTGCCAGCCGGAGTGGCGATCCTCGGGATGGAGCAGGTCCAGGAAGGTCTGGTAGGTGTCCGGCAGCTCGCCCGGGTGATAACCGAGCATGTCCTTGAAGCCGAACGAATAATAAGCGTTGCCCGTCGCCAGATCGGCGTCGAAGAACCCGAGCGGACTGCTGGTCATCAGGTAAGCCAGACGCTGCTCGGCCTGGCTAGCGCGGCTTTCGGCGTGGGCCACCCGGGATTCCACCTCGGCCAGACGCCGCCTGGTTTCGCCGTGCGTCAGGTCGGCGGCGGACGAGTGCTCCTGGTCCGGCGGATCGGCCGGCAGGGCCGCCAGACGCCGCTCGGCGTCCGCGAGCCGGGCTTCGGTTTCGATGAGCCGACGCTCGGCTCTCTCGCGGATGGCGATCTCGCGGTGCAACTCGGTGGCGAGCGCCTCGGCGGCCGTCGTGCCACGCTTGGCGGTCGGGAGAGACCCGCTGCCGTTGCCATCGGCGGGGGGCGCGTGGTAGACGCCGGTCGGCCCGGACAGCGGGGGGCGCGTTGGAAGGAGCCCGGAGCGGTAGCCGCCGTCGTGATCGCCTTCCTGATCCTGGTCAAAAGCAGCCGTTTCCTCCGGCGGCGGGAGGTCGTCAGCCCGGCTCCGGGTCACGGATTCCCCTGGAGAAGAGGAGGTTGGTTCGGGGAGTTCCATGGACAAACGGGCGGGCAGACCCGCTGAGGCGGCGTTGCAAGTTGTGTGCCAAAGCTCCAAGGAACAGGATTTCGGGGGTTGGACCGGAAATGGAAACCCTCGGAAACTAGCGACGGGCGAGGTCGCTGTCGAGCGTTGTCTGGTCAAAAAGCCGGTGTTTTTTCCACCGCGAATCGGGAACCGGCCGCCCGGGTTCTCAGGGGATTCCCTACCGGCCCGCGACCGGCCGGGTCGGAGGCTGCTCGCGCAGGCTGCGGGCGACGAGCGGCCGCACCCGTTGCAGGTCGCGCAGCATCGTCAGGCCGTCGCGCCACAGGCGGACCCGGGTGGCCGCCTCGTCGTACCAGGCCACGGGCAGGTCCACGACGTGCAGGCCGAGGCCGGCGGCCAGGGCCAGGACTTCCACGTCAAAGGAAAAGCCGTCCATCTTCTGCCGGGAAAAGATTTCCTGGGCTGCCGTGTGCCGGAACGCCTTGAAGCCGCACTGGGTGTCCGCCAGGCCGCCGGGCAGCAGGCCGGCGCGGAGGACCAGGGAATTGAACAAGCGCCCCAGGTTGCGGCGCACGCTGCCCTGCTCGCGGCCGACGTAGCTGCCGGCGTGACGGCGGTTGCCGATGAGCACGTCGTCGCCGGGATGGGCGGCGAAATGATCCAGAAACTTGCCGATCT
This sequence comes from uncultured Verrucomicrobiota bacterium, assembly GCA_964658285.1. Lineage (GTDB taxonomy): Bacteria > Verrucomicrobiota > Verrucomicrobiia > Chthoniobacterales > SZAS-18 > CAHJWO01. The sequence continues at coordinate 3,123 of CAZZYS010000258.1, read as the reverse complement.
CGTCGAGCGGCGTGCTCAGGTCGGCGTCCATGAACAGGACGATCCCTCCCGCCGCGCGCAGCATCCCCGCGCGCACCGCGTGGCCTTTGCCGCGCTGGGGACCGTTGTCCACGACCTCGATCCGTGGGAAAGGGGCCGCCGCGGCGCGCGCTTTTTCCAGGGTGCCGTCGGTGGAGCGTTCCACCATGACGAGCACCTCGTAACTGTCGGCGCCGGCGGTCCATTCCAGCGGCAGACCGGCGCGGGCGGGCAGGTCGAGGGCATCGCAGCACGCGGCAATCGCAGGCAGGTTGCGCGGCAGTCGGCCCGCCTCGTTGTAGGCGGGGATCACGATGGAGAGGGCGGGCTTCAAGGTCAGGAGGGAAAGATTTCTGCCACGAATCGACGGGGCGGGCAACAGAAAGGATGAAGGGTAGAGAAGAGGGGCGTCGAACGGGGCTTGATGTCCCTTCTTCTTCTCTGGACTTCTGGCTGTCCCCTTCTTACTTCTGCGTTCCGACTTTATCTTTTCATGGACTCCGCCGTTGTCTCTACCGACGCCTCCCTCGCCGTTGCCATCCGGCCAAGGGCCGATACGGGCTGGCTGATCCTGCGCTGGTCGGTGGTGGCGCTCGCGGCGCTCTCGCGCTTGTGGTGGCTCGACGGCCGGCCGCCGCATTTCGACGAGGGGGTCAACGGCTGGTTCACCGACCAGATGCGCCACCTCTGCTGCTACCAGTATGACCCCGGCAACTACCACGGGCCGCTGCACTTCTACGTCCTGTTCCTCTTCAAGACCCTGCTCGGGCGCAACCTCTGGGCGTTGCGCCTGCCCACGGCCATCGTCGGGATCGTGACCGTGGAATGGTGCTTTCGCTTCGAGCGGTTTCTGGGCCGGCGCGCGAGCGCGTGGGCGGCGGTGGCGATGCTGCTTTCCCCGGCGGTGCTGTATTTTCAGCGCGACGCGATCCACGAGGCGTGGCTGCTGTTCTTCCTCGTGCTGGGGTTCTGGGGGGTCTGCGGGCTGTGTCAGGAAGGGGAGAAACGGCACCTCTGGGCCACGGGCATGGCGTTGGCCGGCATGATCCTGACCAAGGAAACGTACATCATCCATCTTGGCTGCCTGCTCATCGCGTCGGTGTGCGTGTTCCTCGCGGAACTCCTCCAGCCTTCCCGGCGTCCGCTCCTGGTGCCGGAAGAGGTGGAATCGCCGCCTGCGAGCGCCGGTGGTTCGTGGGTCACGGTGCCGGAGCCCACGCTGCTGCCGGGGCAGATCGCGCGGGCGTTCGCCCCGCAACGCTGGACCCGGCTCGACCTGCTGGCGGTGGCGGGTACGGTCCTGGCGCTGGTCCTCTTCTTCTACTCGGGCAATTTCCTCCATTGGCATGGCGTGGAAGGACTCGTCACGGCATATTCGGACACCCGCTGGGGCAAGAAGGCCGACGACGGCGAGGGACATGCGAAGCCGTTCATGTACTGGTGCCAGCTCCTGCTGCGCAACGAACCGTGGGCGCTGCTCGGGCTGTTCGCGGCCGTGGCGTACACCGTGCCGGCGCTGCCGCGCGGGTGGTACCGACAGCGGTGCGCAGCGGTGGCGGCGGCGGCGCTCGGCGTGGCGGGCCTCGTGGCCGCCAACGCCTGGGACCCGGTGTTGGGCAACGCCGCCCACCTGCCGCCGGTGCTCCGTGCCGACCACGCGTGGTGGTGGGCGGCGGGGGGCCTGATCGCGGCGGCCGGAATCGCCTGCGTCGCGTTGCCGCCCCCGGGCGAATGGCTGCTGCGCCTGTACGGCGGGCTGGCCGTGGCGGCCTGTCTGGGAATCCTGTTTTTGCCGAGGGTGCATCCCGAGCCGGCCCTGTTCACGGTCGCCTTCCTGGGGCTGGCGGCGGCGACGACCTCGCTGGCGCTGCCCGCGCCGGGCGACTGGCGGGTGCGCTGGCTGGCGATCTACGGGATCGGGACGCTGCTGGCCTACAGCATCATTCGCTACAAGACGCCGTGGTGCATCATCTCGCTGCTGTGGCCATTCTTTTTCACCGCCGGGGCGGCGCTCTCCGAACTGGCCGCCGTGGGGCTGGCGACCGGCCGGGAGGTGGCGATGCTCCTGGGCGCGGCGGCGTCGGCGTGGTCGGCGGGTTTCGCCTTCGACCTGAACTACCGCCGGACCACCGACGACAGCCTCGATTACGTCTACGTGCAAAGCTTCAACGATGTCTGGACGGTGACGAACCCCCTGCTCGAAGAGGCGCGGGCGGACCCGACCTTCCTGCAACAGGACGGCGTGATCCTTTGCGACAGCACGTACCCGCTGCCGTGGCTGTTGGGCGATTTCGCGCACATCGGGTATTACAGCGGCAGCAACGCGCCCCCCTCGACGGACGGTTACCGGGTGGATTTCCTGCTCGTCGCCGACAAGCGGGTGGACGAGGTGGAATCCAAGCTCGACGCGGTTTACTACAAACAGCCCATCCGTTTGCGACCCGCGCTGGAAGGCTTGCAGCTTTACCTGCGCGCGTCGCGCTTCGCCCACCTGATGCCCGCCGAACGCGAGCCGGAGTTCCACCCCGTGCCGGAGGCCCCGGCTGTCCCGGCGACCGCCGATCCGGCCGCGACGACGCCCATGCCACCGGCCGGCGGCCCGACCGTCGTGCCATCCGCCGCCACCGAGGAGGAAGAGGAGGCGGCGCCGGCAGAGGGCAGACGGAGGGAATGAACCGGGCCGTTCCCGTCATCCCTTAACCCCCCGCGCCTTCATGGACGCCGCCACCGCGCTGCTTGAAGACCGCGTCATTCCGTGGCAGTACGCGGGACGCCATGAGCCGCCGCCTCGACCTCTACGCAAAGAACCAGCGGCGCATCCGCTCCGTGCAGCCGAAGGTCTCCTCCGAAGAGGCGCACGAGCAGGCGCGCCAGGCGCTGGCGAAGGCGGGGCTACCACCGCACCAGCCGCCGAGTTCGACCGACAGGGCCGGCAACTCCTCCGCTGGGCGCAAAAAAACCGGCGGCTCATCGACCGCCGGCTCGAAGACCGGCTCGTGAGCATCGGCGGCGTCGAGCACGAGGTCTTCCTCGACGACGACACCGGCCGCTGGATCAAGCTGACCATGCCCGGCAAGGGCGGCAAGGAACTCCACGCCCGCGAGG
>CAZZYS010000257.1:0-6575 GCA_964658285.1 uncultured Verrucomicrobiota bacterium | reverse complement strand
CCACGCGCCCGATGCCGTGCTTGCCGCCGAGGCGGTTGAGCGTCTCCATGACCTCGAGCGGTCCCATCTTGACGCAGTCACTCTGACCGTCCTCCTGGATGCCGACGCAGTTGCCAGCCTCGAAACGCAGTTGCAGGGATTCCGCCTTGTCCGGCGCGTCCTCGGGCGACACGCTCAATTTGTACATGTCGCGGGATTCCGGCGCGCTGGCGTCGAACCACGGGTCCTCCAGGATGCCGCTCTCAAACGAGATGTGCAGGAGGTTGCGGTCCATCGAATACGACTTTTTCGCGCTCGCCGCCACGGGAATACGGTGTTTCTCGGCGAAGGCGATCATCTCCGCGCGACCGGGAAATTCTTTACGAAACCGCTCCTGCCGCCACGGGGCGATCACCTCGATCTCCGGGGCGAGCGCGGCGGCGGTCAACTCAAAGCGCACCTGATCGTTGCCTTTGCCGGTGGCACCGTGGGCGACGGCCTTCGCGCCGTCGGTCCGCGCGATCTCGATCATGCGCTTGGCGATGAGCGGCCGGGCGATGCTCGTGCCGAGGAAATATTGTCCTTCGTAGAGCGCGCCCGCCTGGATCATCGGGAAGATGAAATCCCGCGCGAACTCCTCGCGGAGATCGTCGACCTGGCAGCGGGTCGCCCCGGTGGCGAGCGCCTTTTCTTCCAACCCGTCGAGTTCCTCCGCCTGGCCGACATCGGCGCAAAAGGCGATCATCTCCGCCTGATACGTTTCCTTGAGCCAACTGAGAATGACCGACGTGTCCAGGCCGCCGGAGTACGCGACAACGATTTTCATAGGCTGCGAACGTTATAAGCGTCCGGCCCATGCACAACGCAAAAATCGTGAGGCGGAGTGCGCTGCCCGCCACGCCCGCCGGCTGCTTCGTGACGGCCGCCGCGTGGATGAAGAGACTACTGGCCCTTGCCCCAGAACATGATGTGCAAGGTCTTGAGGACGATCATCGCGTCGAGCCGCAACGAATAACGGCGGATGTAATACAGGTCGTACTTGAGCTTCTGGAGGGCGTCCTCCTCATTTTCACCGTACGAATAATTCACCTGCGCCCACCCGGTGATCCCCGGTTTGACGAGGTGGCGGAAATGGTAGCTGGGAATCTTGTGCTCGTAGATTTCCGCGCAACGGACCCACTCGGCGCGCGGCCCGATCAGACTCATGTCGCCACGCAGGACGTTCCAGAGCTGGGGCAACTCGTCGAGACGCAGCTTGCGCAGCCATTTGCCCACCCGCGTGATGCGCACGTCGTTGGTGCGGGTGTAGAGGTCGTCCGCCTCGCTGGCCACGCGGTTCTTCATGGAGCGGAACTTGTAGATCGTGAAAGGTTCCGAGCCCCGGCCGACGCGCTCCTGCCGGAAGATGATCGGCCGGCCGCTGTCCCAGAACGTCAACAACGCGATCAGGGCGAGCAGCGGACTGAGCAGGATCAGCCCCGCCGCGGCACCGACCACGTCGAAGAGCCGCTTGAAATGCTGGTACGGCGAACTGCGGGCAAGCTGAAAGCCTAGCTGCAAAGGCCACGAAGGATTGAGCGCCAGCACCGGGATCCGCCGCCAATAGGTCTCGTAGAACGTGTCGAGCGTGTACACCGGCGTCTGCTGGAAATGGATGCGCACCAACCGATCCCGCAACCGTTCGCCGAATTCACCGAGCGGCAGCGTGACCACAATGCCCTCGACGAAGGGGGAGATCGTCTGGAGTTCGGCGAGCACGTCGTCCTCCCTGCTCTTGAGCGTGGCGTCGGGAGCCAGTTGTTCGATGTCGATGAACCGCAGGGTCTGGCGGTTCTTCGACCGCTTGTAGGTCTCGAAAAAGTTCTGCACGGATCGACCGCTGCCGAGCACCAGAAAGTGCTGTCTCGCCATGTCCGCGCGCAACCGGACGCCGACCGCGCGGCGGTAGACGAGCGAGACAGGCGTGAACGCCACGAAACCGAGCAACAGGGTGCCGCGCCCCGGCTTGACGGGGAAATCATAGCTGGCGAAGCAGTAAACCAGCAGCGACGCCGCGATCAGCGCCGCTCCCATGCCGATGAGATGCTCGCTCATGTACGTCAGACTGAGCATGTCCGTCCGACGGTCATACCCGCCGACGATGAAAAGCGTCAGGAGAATCGCGGCCAGCGGCCAGAGGCCGAGCACCACGAGCCGCGAAGCGGACTCCATCTGGAAGCTGCCCGCCCGCCACAGGAACACGGCGCCGAAACAGGCCGCCCACGCCAGCACGTCGAGCACGGCGATCAAGAGATGCCAGCCCCAACCGTCCCGCCGGACCACGGGTGATTGCGTCGCCGCTTTCGCGGACGACAGCGGGATCAGCCTCCGTGGTTCGGATGGGTAGGCGACGCTCATCGAAGTGGTATGGCGAGCATCCCTGCACCACGAAAATCCCCAGCGGGGATTAGACCCCAGGAGACAAACTCTGACAAGGTTAAATTGTCTGCCGGGTAACGGCTTTCGCTACGTGGATGATCCTGTGCCGCGGTTGCCTGCCGGGTACGGCGCGCCCGCCGCGCGTTTTTACCGCGGGCTGGCGTCTATTTCGATGGGATGAATCAGCGCCCTTTCTTCGGGCAGCAACCGCTCGACCGGGAGGTTCTGGATGACCGCCTTCGCGTCCCGGTTGAAGTTCGTTTCCCACAGGACGGCGGCATACACCGCTCCCTGGCGCGGCTGGAGGGCCGCCACCTGTCCGGGGTCTAGGCCGCTGAAGGCATCCAGCGCCGCGAGGGCATTGCGTAAGCGCAGCTCGACGAGCGCCAGGGCGACGCGATGCGCGATGCTCGCGGGCTCGGCCTGCACGAGTTCGCGTGCCGCACTCCGGGCGGCGGGCAGATTTTCATTCAGCAGCGCGTCCAGATAAGCTGCGTCGTTGCGGATGGCGGGATCACCCGGCCACCGGGCGAGCATGGCCTTCACCGCTCCGCGTAGTTCGACCGTATCTCCCGTTGACTCCAAAATCTGGAGGAGTTCCTCGTAAGGGGCGCGCTCGTCGGGGGCGGCGTGGATCGCCGCCCGATAGGCACTGACGGCGAAACTGGTCGCTCCGTTCTTCGCCGCGTACTGGCCAAGAGCCAGCAGTTTGCCCGGGTCCGCGCCGGCGGCATCCAGCGCGGCCTGCCAGCGGGCGTCCCGGACCTCGGTCTCCCCGAGCTGTGCGGCGCAACGCGCCAGGAACATCTGGGCCAGCATCGGGTCGAGCGGAAATTTTCGCGCCTGCACCAGCTCGCGGATTTCCGACCAACGCCCCAAGGCAGCCAGGGCGTCGAGGTATTGCAAATAAAGTGCCCGGTCGTTCGCCGCCCGCGCCGGGGGCAGGACCGCGAGCACCCGTTCGTATTCGCCTTTCGCGTAGAGCCACCCGGCTAGCACCGCCAGCTCGGCCCCGTCCTTGCCAGTTCCAAAACGATCCACGGCAGCCTGGATCAGTTCGGCGCGCCGCTCCGGCTCCCGTGCGATGCGCAGATCGACGACGAGAAGATGATGCTGGGTCTTCGCCGCTGCATGGGCGTCGATCCGCGCCATCAGTTCAGACACGGACGGTGCCCCCTCCTCCGCCGCTTGATTGGCGGACGGGTTGGCTCGTTGCTGGGCCAGGAGGACCAGGGCGGCCAGCGACTCGGGCGTCTTCTGGTCGTGAGCCACCGCCGCGACGGTTTTCCAGGCGAGCGCACGGTCTGCGGGGCTGCTCCCGGTTGATGACAGCAGGACGGTCGCCGCCGCGAATTGCTCGCGCGGCGGGGTTTGTGCGTCTTCTACCAAGCGTTTCGCCAGCGCCGCCGCTTCCACGCTCTGGCGGCGGTGCACGGCGATCTGCATTCCCAGCATCCAATCCTGGCAGGTTCCCGGTTCACCGGCCGGCCAGACGCGTCGCAGCAGGGCCTCGGCACCCTCCTGGTCGCCGAGGTTGATCTCGGTGTTGGCGTAATCGCGCAGGTCAGCGGGGCTCAGCGGCCGGACGGCTTCCAGCTCTTTCCAATATGACAGCGCCTGGCGGTAAGCGCAGATGCGCGTCAAAAGAAGGGCCGCCGCGTGCATTGCCTCCGGCTCCAACTGCCAGATGGCGAGCGCGTCCTGGACCTTGACGTGCGCGGCGTCCAGGTTGCCCTCCTCGATCAACTCGGCCGCTTCCCGCGCGAGCCGACGCGCCTGCCATTCCTTGGCGAGATGCAAGGCGGGACGCACGCCGCAAATCCCCGCGACCGTCAGCGCCAATGCGCTCGCCGCCGCCAACCACCACTTCAGCCGCCGCCGCCGCGTGCCGGCCGCTTCCCGCACGAGCAGCGCTTCGTGGGAATCGATGTCGTCGGCCAATGGGAGGATCGGTCGGGAAGCAGGCATCCGGGGGGGAGTACGCAACTACCGTACTCCTTTTTCCCCGGCCTGGGAAGGCCTGAGTGCCATCCCCTTCCACACGCGGCCGTCCCGGCGAAAGATTTACGATCCCCGACGGATCAGCGAGACGAGTTCGCGCGTGAAAAGCGTGTTCGCCTCGTCGGCATCCGCCGGTCCGGTCACGAGGAACTCCAGCGTCTGCCGGCCCACGATGGGACGGCGTTCGAGAACCGCGCGCAGCCGCGCCGCGCGCGAGCCCGGTTCGTCGGCCTCCCCCACCCGGCCGCTGACCCCGTCCTGCCAGACCACGAAAAACACGTACAGCGCCCGGCCGTGGAAACTGAATTCGTAGCGGCGCACCGGCAGGGTCAGTCCGTCGGGGAGCGCCAGCGGCTGGATGCCCCAATCGGCCGTTTGCGTGAGTCCGCTCGCCGTCAGGCAAATGTGCGGCTGATGCATGTCCGCCTGGAGACTGGACGCGTGGCCGGGGTCCCAGCGGAAGAAGAACAGCGTGCAATCGTCGCGTCCACCCCCGGCGGGCTGCCGGTCCCACCGTACCGACACCCCGTGGTCGTAACGCAACATCCGGGCGGTGCGCTCGTCGATTGGCATCGTCTGGAAATCCGGCGCGTCCACCGGCGGCGCCACGCTCCAGCGCGGCAGATTGACCAGGTCCTGCGTTCCCGGCGCGCTGTACCACCACAGGTTGCCGATCTCCACCGTGCCGAGCCAGGCGATCACCAGGAACACGATCCAGCGCGGGGGCAGCGTGGGCGGCGCGACTCCGGCGGGCGGGGACTTTCCGACCATCGGCGCGGCGCCGCGGCGTCCCAGCAGCGCGTTGAGCGCCAGGAGCGCGCCGAAAACGATGAGGAGCACGGTGATCCCCGTCGCGTCGTGATATCGTTCGAGCGCCGCGACGCCGCTGCGGGCGGCAATCCACACCAGCAAACTGCTGCGGAAGACGTTGGCCGCCATCGCCACGGCGATTCCCGCAACGAGGAGCAGCAACCGTCGAGAAAGGCTCAAACGCGAGAGTTCGCCGAGGAACAAGCTGGCCATCAAGGTCGTTTGCAGCGACCGGATGCCGCTGCACGCCTCGTTGACGCCCACCAGTTGGCCGCGCACGCTGATGACGTTGCCCTGGGCGACGGCCGGAATCCCCAAAACCGCCATCATTTCCGCCGCGACCCCTGCCACCCCGCGCATCAACGACTGGACCACCACCTGCTCCGGCTCGCTCGGCCACGGGATGGCCACGAGCAAAAAGAGGATGGGAAAGGCGAAGTGACGGAGCCAGGGCCATCCCCCGCTCCACGCGGCACAGGCCGCGGAGAGACCAACGAGGACGAACGCGTGCATCCAAAAGATCAGCCGCCAGTCCGGGTTCGGCTCCTCGATCAGCCGGAGGGGCAGGAGTAGAAGCAAACCGAGAAGCACCGTCGATCCGAGCAGCCACCTCGTCACCGCTCCCATCTGCCCTCCCGGCGGACGGTCCTTCCACCGCATCCCCAGGAGGGCCAGCGTCAGCGGCGGGACGAACCAACCATATTCGTACTGCTCATTGATTGACCAATCGACGCGCAGCTTGTTCCACAGTGCCAGCCAGCCCACGAGCAAGGCACCGGGAACCAGCAGTCCGCGACTCAGGAGCGCTTCGTGCCACGACCTGCGCGCGCGCGCTCCCGTAGGAATGGAAAGCTCGTTCTGAATGGCCGGCATCGATTCGGTGAAGGGAAGATTTGGCGCGGCCACGGGCAGACCGGTGCCAACTCAAGTTTTAGTCGAATCCGCATCCAGACACCATTGCTAATTCTGTAGACAGGCCGCCTAGAATGCCCGAGTCCGCCGTCCAACCACGGCATGGTTCGTCATTTCGTGAGGGTGTAAGCGCTCGTCGAACGGAAACAACCGGTATGATGCGACGGCAAGTGAACGGTTTACAAACAAACAACAACGATGGGTTGCTTGGTGATTTCTGCCTGCGGACAAGCCATCTGAATGGCGTTTAATCGCTCTTCATCATTCAGAAAAAAGATGTTGACCGACCAGCACGGGTCGGCTAGAACAGTCGCCGAATCGGTTCACCCCCTGTAAATCTTCCCGCTGCATTGATGAAAAAGTCTATCCTTCTCGCAATGTTGGTCACGGTCGCCCTGACGGTGTTTGCACAAAACTCGAGTGCGCTCTCCTTCCGCCCGCGTCCTACCCCCATC
>CAZZYS010000256.1:0-6580 GCA_964658285.1 uncultured Verrucomicrobiota bacterium | reverse complement strand
AGAACGCCACCCCCCTGGAACCGCTCTCCCCCTACGCCCGCGCGAAGGACGCCCTCCGCCGCGCGGTCGAGGTGGAAATCGCCGGGGCGAACTTCGGTTTCGCCTGGGGCCGGGTGTTTTACCCCTACGGCCCCGGCGAACATCCCGCGCGTCTGTGCAGCGCCCTCGCGCGCAAGCTCCGGGCGGGCGAGACCCTGCTGCTCAAGACACCCGACAGCACGAAGGATTACATTTTCATCGACGACCTCGCCGCCGCGATCCTGGCCGTCGTGGAACGCGGGTTGACCGGCCCCGTCAACCTCGGCACGGGCCAGGGTATCACCGTGCGCGAGATCGCCCGCACCCTCGGCCGGCTGCTCGGACGCGAGGAACTCGTCGGCGAGAGCGACACGCCCGCGCCCGACCCGCTCCATTACGTCGTGGCCGACGCGTCCCGGCTCACCGCCGAAACCGGCTGGAGTCCGGCCTGGACACTGGCAGCGGGCCTGCGCGCGGTGGTCGAGTCGGCGGCCTCCTGAAAAGTGCTGGTCAGCCTCCGGCCTTGCTGGCATCTTGTGCCGCCCTGTCCGACCTGACCGACATGACCGAAACCGTGATCCAAGTCGAAAATGTCGCCAAGCGTTACGTGCTCGGCGCGGCCGGGAGCGGCGGGCCGCGTTACCAGATGCTGCGCGAGAGCTTGATGAGCGGTCTGCGCGCCCCGCTGGACCGGTGGCGCGGCCGGAAAAACGGGAGTGCCGCGCCGGCCGCGTCGGAGCAGGAATTCTGGGCGTTGGGCGACGTTTCCTTCAGCGTGAAACGCGGCGATGTCGTCGGGATCATCGGCCGCAACGGCGCGGGCAAGAGCACGCTGCTCAAGGTGCTCAGCCGCATCACCGAGCCGACGAAAGGCAAGGTGTCCATCCGGGGGCGGGTGGCCAGTTTGCTGGAGGTGGGCACGGGCTTCCACCCGGAGTTGACGGGCCGGGAAAATATCTTCCTCAACGGCGCGATCCTGGGCATGTCGCGCGTCGAGATCAAAGCGAAGTTCGACGAGATCGTGGCCTTCGCGGAGGTGGAGCGTTTCCTGGACACGCCGGTCAAGCGTTACAGCAGCGGCATGTACGTGCGCCTGGCGTTCGCGGTGGCCGCGCACCTGGAGCCCGAAATCCTGATCGTGGACGAGGTGCTCGCCGTCGGCGACGCCAACTTCCAGAAGAAGTGCCTCAGCAAGATGCAGGACGTGGGCCAGGGCGGGCGCACGGTGCTCTTTGTCTCGCACAGTATGCCGGCGATCATGCGGTTGTGCCCGCGGGCGATCATGCTGGCGGAGGGTCGGGTCATCAGCGACGGTCCGACGCATCAGGTCGTCGGCGTGTATCTGAGCAGCGGCCTGGGCACGACGGCCGAGCGGCGTTGGGACGATCCCGCCAAGGCACCCGGCAACCGCATCGCCCGGTTGCGCGCGGCACGCATGGTCGACGAAAACGGCACGGTCGCGGAGACGTTCGATGTGCGCCGCCCGGTGGGCATCGAGATCGAGTTCGACGTGCTGCACTCTGGGCACGTGCTCGTGCCGAATTTCGTTGTCACCAATGACGAAGGCGTTTGCATATGCCATCCCCACGACTGGCAGGCCGACTGGCGGGGCAGGCCGCGCGACACCGGACGCCACCGGCGCACGGGCTGGATCCCCGGCAGCCTGCTGGCAGAGGGATCATTCACCGTGGGCGTGGCACTGAGTTCGTACAATCCGACCTCCGCGCATTTCTACGAGCGCGACGCGGTCGCTTTTCAGGTCGTGGATGACCACGGCGGCGGCGGCGCGCGGGGAGAATATGCCGGGCACCTGCCGGGCGTCGTGCGGCCGATCTTGCAATGGTCGGACGCCCCCGTCACTCCTTGAACGATCCCGCTCCGCTCACGCCCATGCCTTCCGAACCCTGCCCTTTCTGCGGAGAAGCCGCCCCGTTGCACTTCCGTGTCGGCGATTTGAACCGCCAGTTGAGCGACGCTGTGTTTACCTACTATCGGTGCCCGCAGTGCAGGCTGATTTTCCTTTCCCCCCATCCCGCCGACCTGGGGAAATACTATCCGCAGGACTACTACGGACAGAAACTCTCGCTCACCGACCTGGAGTTGGAATTCCCCTTCAACCGTTACAAGATCGACATCATCCGGCAGTTCGTACTGGCGGGACGGTTGCTGGAGGTCGGTCCGTCGCGGGGGACCTTCGCGTACTTGGCGAAGCAGGCGGGATACGACGTCAGCGTGATTGAACGCGACGTGGAATGCTGCCAGTTTCTGGGGGCCGTGGCGGGCATCCACGCCATCAACAGCACGGAACCCACCGTCGCGCTCCGACAGCAGGAGGAGGGCTACGACTTGATCGCGCTGTGGCAGGTCATTGAGCATCTCGGCGACCCTTGGGATTTCATCCGCGCCGCGGCGGAACGGCTCAAACCGGGCGGCATCCTCGTGCTGGCGACGCCAAACCCAGACGCGCTCCAGTTCAAGATCTTCGGCCGATACTGGTTTCATCTGGACGCGCCGCGCCACCTCCAGCTCATCCCGGCGGGATTGCTCACGGAGCTGGGCCGCTCGCTCGGACTACGCGAGGTGCTCTTGACGGCATCGGACGCGGACGTATACCGTCACAACCAAAGCGGTTGGGACAGTTCAACCCGCAACGCTGCGCCGAGTTGGCTGCGCCGTTTCGCCCGGAGGCAGATGGGCCGTGTGAGCTATCGCCTCCGTGGCTACGAACACGGGGGTTTTCGCGGTTCGACCTACACACTCGTTCTCCAGAAGCCGGGTTGACCTTCTCCTTTGGCGATGCCCCAGAAACTTTTCACCATCGCGTTGCCCGTGCGCAACGGCGGCGCTTACCTGCGCGACTGCGTGGAGAGCATCCTGGCACAGCGCTGCGGGGACTTCGATCTCGACATTCTGGATAACGTCAGCACGGACGGCACCACCGAGTGGCTGGCCACCTTGCGCGATCCGCGCGTGCGCCTCCACCCGGCTGACCGGCCGCTCTCCATCACCGAGAACTGGGCGCGCATCAAGGACATCCCGAAGAACGAATACCTGACCACCATCGGCCACGACGACCTGCTCGACTCCGGCTTCCTGGAAGTGGTTTCCCGCCTGATCCGCGAATATCCCGACGCCGGGCTGTACCTGACCCATTTCCGACTCATCGACAGCGAGGGTAAATTCCTGCGCCACTGCCAGCCGATGCCCGTGCGCGAAACGGCGGCCGAGTTCCTCGCCGCGCGCCTGTGCGAGCTGCGCGATTCGTTTGGCACCGGCTACGTGCTGCGCTCGGCGGCCTACGACGCCCTCGGCGGCATCCCGCCGTTCCCCAACTTGCTCTACGCCGACGACGCGCTCTTCTTGCAGGCCATCGGCGCTTCCTACCGGGCCACCGCGTTCGAGGAAGCCTTCTCCTACCGCTTCCACCCGACGAGCGTTTCGACGACCTGCGCGATGAGCGAACTTTTCGCCGGTCTGGAGCAATACGGCGACCTCCTGGCCCACCAGAACGGCCGGGACCCGGCGCTGGCGGGAGTGCTGCAACGCTATTTCCCGCACTACGCCGCGCATATCGGGTGGCACTGGAGACAGGAAGCGTTGATGGCCGCGTATAACGCGCACAGGGAACTCGATCCCGAGGTGGACCGCCGGGTGGCGGCGCTGACGTCGCTTTTCGGGGAGGTTCCCTCGCTGCCGTCGCGGCCCAGCACGTTTTCGGCGCGGTTGCTGGAGGGCGCGACGCGCTCCCCGTTCACGCGGGCGGTGTACCAGTTGTGGCGCGCCCAACAAAAAGGACGCGCGGCGGCGTCCCGCCTGTTCTCGATGGGCATCCGTGAGGTGGCCGGCAAACCTTGAAGACCGCCGCCCGGCGCCGGACCGGCGCGAATCCGATTCCTGGTCCCGTGGGCGCGGCGAACCAAGCACGCTGATGAAAATCCTTTGCAACCTCCACCCCGTCGGCGCGAGTGCTCATGGCACGGGTTCGCGCACCGGGATCTTCCGGGTGGTGGACCATCTCGTGCGCGGCCTGGCGGCGGCCGGCGACTGCGAAACTTTCTTCCACGCGGGCAACAGCCTCTGGCAGTCCTGGCGCTTCTACGAGGAACATCTTCGCGGGCCGCGCAGCCATTTCGTCGTCGCGCCCTGGCGGGTGGCGCTTTCGCGGCACGCCGCGTCGATGGAGCGGGTCGTCGCCACCACCCTCGGCGACCGCAGCCTGCGGATGCGCGCCACCCGCTTTGCCTTCGCCCGCTACGCCCCCCGCGCCAACCGTCTGCTCGAACGCCTCGACGACCGCCAGATCGGGGAGATGGACATTTACCATTCCCCGTTTCTGCCGGTCCCGCCCGCCGTCAAACGCCACCCGCGGGTGCGCCGGTTTACCACGATCTACGATCTCATCGCACTCTCTCACCCCCAATTCTTCATCCCTTCGGTCACCCGGATGATCCAGACCGTCGTCGATGGTCTCGACGCGCAGGCACACGCCGTCTGCATCTCCGCCGCCACCCGCACGGTCCTGCTCGAACGCGCCCCGCAACTCGACCCGTCACGGGTGTTCGTGACGCCCCTGGCGGCCGGGCCGGCGTTCTATCCCGAAACCGACGCGGAGCGGATCGCCACCGTTCGCGCCAGAGTCGGCCTGCCGCCCGCCGTCCCCTATTTCCTGAGCCTTTGCACCCTGGAGCCGCGCAAAAACCTCGACGGGGTGATCCGCGCCTTCGCCCGGCTCAAACTCGAAGGACGCGTCGACCGCGAGACCCGTCTGGTGCTGGTGGGCAACCTGGGTTGGAAAACCGAAAATATCTTCGCCGCCCTCGACGAGGTCCGCGCCTGCCGTGAATCGATCCTGCTGACCGGCTTCTTGCCCGACGAGGACCTCGCGCCGTTGTATTCCGGCGCGTTGGGCTTCGTCTATCTGTCCTGGCTGGAAGGCTTCGGCCTGCCGCCCCTCGAAGCGATGCAGTGCGGCGTCCCGGTCATCTGCTCGAACACGTCCTCCCTGCCGGAGGTCGTCGGTGACGCCGGGGTCCTGGTCTCCCCGGATGACTCCGACGCCATCGCCGGCGCGATGGAAACGCTGGCGCTGGACGACGGCCACCGCCGCGACCTGGCGGCCCGCGCCCTGGAACGCGCCCGGCTCTTCAGTTGGGAACGGTTCCTGCAACAGACTCTCGCCGCCTACCGCCAGGCACTCGCCGGCTAACGGCCACCGCCCGGGCGATCCCGCGTGAGCCCACGCGGAATTGACCATCCGCCACGCGTGAAAATCCTTTTCGACCTGTCCATCCTCGGGGCCGCCGCCAACCCGCACCAGCGCGGCACGCAGGGGATTTTCCGCGTCGCCGAACACACCGCCCGCGCGCTGACGGCCGCCGCCGACGTGGAGCCGTGGTTTCACGCCCGGCAGAACCGCCTGGAGGCGCGCCGGTATTTTGAAAAAAACCTCCTGCCGTCGGCCCGGCGGGGCGCGCATTTCGCCGAACCGGCGCTGCCCGGCGGACGCCCGGTAGCCGACGCCGTGACGGCCGCCGACGATTTCCTGGCCCGGCATTATCCCCACCCTCCGTGGCGCTGGCTGGCGAGCGGGCGGATCTTGTGGGCCGGGGTGCGCCCCCTGCTGCGCGGGGTGGAACCGGCCGCCACCGCCGGATTGGACATCTACCATTCGCCCATCGGCGGATTCCCGGCGTGGACGGCGCGGCGGCCGGGGTTGCGCCGGTTTTTGACGGTCCACGACCTCGCGCCCATCAACCGCCCCGACTTCTTCTCGGCGGCCACCGTCCGGCACTTCCGCGCGATCATGGGCAGCATCACCGCGCGGGACTGGTCTCTGTGCGTCTCCGAGGCCACGCGCCGCGACCTGCTCGCGCTCTACCCGGCTTGCGATCCCGCGCGTACCCTCGTGGTGCCGGAGGGGGCGGAAGCGTTCTTCCGGCCGGAGCGCGACCCCACCCGGTCGGCCGCCCTGGGCGTGCGCTACGGCCTCCCGGACGGCTGCCCGTATTTCCTGAGCGTTTCCACCCTGGAGCCGCGCAAGAACTTCGAGACCGTCATCCGCGCCTACGCCCGCTTCGTGCGCGACGACCCGGCGCGGCCGTCCCGGCTGGTGCTCGTCGGCGGCAAGGTGCGCGCGGACACGCACCCGATCTTCGCGGCGCTGGACGCCGAGGGCGAGAACATCCGGCAGCGGGTGATCTTCACCGGTTTCGTGCCGGACGCCGACCTGGCCGCACTGTACTCGGGCGCGCTGGCGTTCGTCTACCTGTCGTTCTACGAGGGGTTCGGGCTGCCGCCGCTGGAGGCCATGCAGTGCGGCCTGCCGACCATCGTCTCGAACGTGTCCTCGCTGCCGGAGGTCGTCGGCGATGCCGGGGTCCAACTCGCCCCGACCGACGACACCGGCGTCGCCGCGGAGATGCGTTCCCTCTACCTCGACCCCGCCCGGCGGCGGGAACTCTCGGCACGTTCCATTGTCCGCGCCCGGGCGTTCAGTTGGGACCGGTTCGCCGAGGAGACGCTGGCGGCCTACCGGCTCGCCCTGGCGACGGAGCCTTGAGAT
>CAZZYS010000255.1:0-6599 GCA_964658285.1 uncultured Verrucomicrobiota bacterium | reverse complement strand
ACAAGACGTACGCGGCGCGCGTGAGCAGCGTGGGCGCGAACCAGATCAAGTCGCTGGCCGACAAGTACCTCGGCAACCCGGACCAGGGTGGGTGGACGGTCGTGGTGGTCGGTGAGGCGAAGGAGATCAAGGCGCAGTTGGAAACGCTCGGACCCGTGACGGTGTACGACACGGATTTGAAGGTGAAGAAGGAGTGAGGGGGTACGGGCGCGCCACGCATCGCAGTGAGTCGTGGAGATCAGTTTTTGGGGGTGAACAAGACTTGCGCACCCACAAAGAAACCTCTGTCATCCTGAGGTGAGTGTAACGAGCCGAAGGACCTCGCCGCCGGGTACTCTCGCCTCGTTCGCTGACGGCCCTTCAGGGAGTACGCACGTGACTCAGCGATGCCCAACCGGCGCTCAGGTCCGTCCAACGCGGGTTCGTCGTGGCGATAAGCGCATTCTTTTTAGCACGGGTCCAGCCCTTGAGCTGCTTTTCGCGCGCGATGGCTGCGAGCACATCTTCAAACTCCTCGTAATACATCAGGCGGTCTACCTGATAGCGCGCAGTAAAACTCTTCGGATGAACCCGGCCGATGTGTGCGCGTAGCCGAGCTTCGAGGTCGCTGGTCACGCCGATGTAGAGCACGGTGCGCGTTTTATTGCTCAGTAAGTAGACGAAGTAATCGTGATCGCGCGCCATCGTGTGGGTGTCATGCTAACTTGAGTCGAGCCATTCAAGCAAGGCGCGCGTGTACCCGGCGGCGAGGTCCTTCGGCTCGTTGCACTCCCCTCAGGATGACAGACATTTTTGGGGGCACGCGGTTTTGTTCGTCCTACCAAGAACCCGGCCTACACAACTAACACTCCCCGCTCACAGCCCCGTGTTCTGCGTCGGCTGCTGGGTGTCCTTCATGGTCGAGTTGGCGTACTCCTTTTCCGCGGCGGGCATCCATCCTTCGATCTGCTGAATGCGCACTCCGTTGGAGGGATGGTCGCTGGAAAACTGCGGCGGCTGGCGCGAACCCGCCTGGGCGTTCATGCGTTTCCAGAAGGCTTCCGCCTCGTGCGGATCGTATCCCGCGCGGGCCATGTAGAGCAGGCCGATGTGGTCGGCCTCGGACTCTTGTTCGCGGCTGAAAGGCAGGCTCAGCCCGTACTGCGCGCCCGTGCCCAGCATCCCCATGATCTGGGCCTGCTGCTGGGGGTCCATGTTGGCCAACCCGCCCTGCACGCCGGTGAGCGCCGTTTGCGTGAGCTGCTGGTCGAACATCCGGATCGCCCCGTGCTGGCTGACGGCGTGCGCCATTTCGTGGCCGAGCACCGTGGCCAGCCCGGCGTCGTCCTGGGCGAGGGGCAGGATCGCCGTGTAGACGACGATCTCGCCGCCCGGCAGGCAAAAGGCGTTGACCTCCTGGCTGCGGATCACGCTGACCTGCCACTTGTAGTCCACCTTGCTGTGTTCCATCGCCGCCGAGGCCAGCCGACGCACCACCCGGTTGACCTGATCGACTTCCGGACCGCTGGTGATGAGGTTGCCGCCTTCCTTCTGGAGCACCTGCTGGTACGCCTGGAGCCCGAGCACCTGTTGCTGCTGCGGCCCCAATTCGGTGGGGATGTGGTGGCGTGAACCGGTTTCGGGGTTCGTGACGGTGGGAGCCGACAGGAATTTGTAAGCGACGAAGGCCAGGGCGAGGATGATGGGCAGGATAGCGACGTGTTTGCGTTCCATAAGAAGGGGTTGGCGACAAACAATACGGCGCGCGCAGGGAAACTGCGCGCGTGGCCAGGCCAGCCAGCGCCCCTTACAATTCCACCGCCACGCCCGGCGGCGGCACGATGACTTCCATGCCCGGCTCCAGGGTGGCGAGCGTGCTCTGGAACCACTGCACCGCCCCGGGGTCACCGTGGACGAGGAGCACCTTTCTCGGCTGCAAACGCCGGATGTAGTTCAAGATGTCCTCGCGTTGCGAATGCGCGCTGAAGTCGAACACCTCCACCTGCGCGCGGCGCGCCACCGGCGGCGCTTCGTCGTCGAGTTGCACCAGGTCTCCCGGCGCGGCGGCGCGCAACCGGCCGGCGGGCGATTCGGGGTCCGCGTAGCCGACGAAGAAAACCGCGTTGCGCGCGTCGCCGAGCATTCTTTGCGCGAACTTGTTGGAAAGCGTGTGCTCGGTCATCATCCCGCTGGAGAGCGCGTAGATGCGGCGCGGCTTGATCGGAGCCGACGACGCCTCGCGCCCGCTCAGCACGTACGGCGCGACCGTGTGCAGCAGGGACAACCCCGGCAGCAACCGCGGGCTGCTGGAGGCGAACCGGTCGTAGACCTCGGTCATCTTGGTGCTCAGCCCGCCGATGTAGATCGGCACGTCGCCCAGGAGCCCCTTTTGCTTGAAACGCATGAACACCGCGAGCATCTCCTGGGTCTTGCCCAGCGCGAACACCGGGATGAGCACCGCCCCCTCGCGGGCGAACACCCCCTTCAATTCACGTGCCAGCCGCGCTTCCTCGTCGGCACGCGTGACACCCGCCGGTGCCGGGTGGTCGCCGCGGGTCGTCTCGATGATGAGCACGTCGATCGGCTCGGTCGGCGCGCCGTCCGCTCCGGGGAAACCGGCCGCGCGGCTGACGGTCTGGTCCAGGAAATTCACGTCGCCGCTGTAGAAAATGCGCTTCCCCTCCGCCCGCAGGAGGATGCCCGTCGAACCCAGGATGTGCCCGGCATCGAAAAGCTCGAAGGTCACGTCGGCTTCCTCGGGCCGCGCGAGGCGTTCGCCCTCCAGGCTCCAGGGCTGCCGCAGCGAGCACGGCTGCCAGACCTGCGCGTATTGGTCGGCCTCGCGGTGGCTGAAAAGTGGCGGCGGCCCGGACGGCTGGCGCGCAGGCGAGCCGTTGCCGTTGGCGGGGCCGTGCGGCTTGGCCATGACGTTGACGCTGTTGTGCAGGAGCGCCTCGCCGAGCTGGGCGGTCGGCGCGCTCATGAACACCCGGGCGTGCGGCTGCCGGCGCATGAGCACGGGCAGGGACCCGATGTGGTCGAGGTGGGAATGGGAGACGAGGATAGCGTCGAGCGTGTCGTCGGGGACGAGACGCAGGTCGGGCGTGGCGTCGTCGCCCTCGTGCTTGGGGTGCATCCCGCAGTCGAGCACCAGCCGCCGGCCGCCGAGTTCGAGCAGGTAGGAGTTGGCCCCGATCTCGGTGTGGCGGGTGAGGTTCGTGAAACGCATGGATTCGCGGCGCGGCAAAGGGTTGCCGGGACTGCTGTGGAGGAACCATTCCCGGAGGCAGACAACGCCCCGGCCCAGCCCTGTCAGCCCGTAGATAGACGATCCCCTCGCGACAATCAACGTCCAATCCTGCGGTGAGTCGGGGTTGTCGTGGATGGTTCGCCGGTCCTCGGGTCAAGTGTTGCTTTAACACAGAGGACACAGAGAACACGGAGACCGGAGGAGGAAGACAGGGGAAAGGAGGAGGATAAAGAGAATCTTTGTCTGCCGTCGTCTTCGCTTTGGAGAGGTCTTCTTTTGCTGTTTCCCTTCCGTCTCCTCCGGTCTCCGTGTCCTCCGTGTCCTCTATGTTAAAGCAACACTTGACCCGAGGACCGGCGAACCATCCACAAGCGGCACCCCCCAAAACATTCCTCGCAACTCCCCCTTGCCAGCGCGGTTAAAACTCCTGGCAGCCGCCCTTTTTTTCCATGCTCACGCCCCTTCCTCCCGACCAATGGGACCGCGCCAAGGCCGCCCACCTGCTCAACCGGGCCGGGTTCGGCGGTGCGCCCGCGCACATCGACTCCCTCGCCGCCAGCGGCATGGCCGCCACGGTGCGTTACCTCGTTGACGGGCCAGCCAGACCCGTGGACGCCGCCGCGCCTGCCTGGGCCAGGCCGCGCGACCTCGTCGCCTTCCGCGAGCAGATCCAACAGGCCATGCAGAGCGTCCCCGCCGGAGCCAGCGAGGCGGACATCAAAAAAGCCCGTCAAATGGTCGTCAAGGACGAGCGGCGCGAGCAGTACGAACACTTCGCCGACCTCATCGGCTGGTGGGTGGAGCGGATGCGCGAGTCCCAGGACCCGCTGGAAGAGAAAATGACGCTTTTCTGGCACGGTCATTTCGCCACGAGCGCCACCAAGGTCAAGGACGCCTACCTGATGTGGCAGCAGAACCAGACCTTCCGTGACCACGCGCGCGGGAATTTCGGCGTGCTCGTCAAAGCGATCTCGCGCGACCCGGCCATGATCGACTGGCTCGACCTGCGCGAGAGCCGGGCCGCGCATCCCAACGAGAATTTCGCCCGCGAGGTGATGGAGCTTTTCACCCTCGGCGAGGGGAATTACACCGAAAAGGACGTGACCGAAGGCGCGCGTGCCTTCACCGGCTACCGCATCGCCCCGGCGGACCAGAGTTTCCGCTTCGAGGCGCGCGACCACGACAACACGCCCAAGACGTTCCTCGGCCGCAACGACGTGCGCGACGGCGACCAGGCCATCGACGCCATCCTCGCCCAACCGGCCTGCGCGCGGTACCTCGCCCGCAAGCTCTGGACGTTCTTCGCCTACGAGAACCCGTCCGACGCGCTCGTGGAAACCCTCGCTAACACGCTGCGCGCCAACCGTTACGAGACCCGCCCGGTGTTGCACCAGATGTTCACGAGCGCGGAGTTTTATTCGCCCGCGTCGGTGCGCACGCAGATCAAGAGCCCCGTGCAGTGGATGGTCCAGACCGCGCGCGAGTTGGAAATTACCCTGCCCGGCCGCGGGCCGTTGCAGGCGGCGTTGCGGCAGATGGGGCAGGTGCCCTTCAACCCGCCGAGCGTCAAGGGTTGGGACGGCGGCAAGGCATGGATCAGTACGTCCACGCTGCTGACGCGTTACAACCTCGCCGGCAATCTGCTCGGCACCGGTCCGATCCACCCTGCCGCCCCCGTGCTCGACGAGGAAGGCGCGGAAATCCCCGAAGTCGCTGCGGGACCATCGGTCCCCACCGAGAAGCCCGACCTGCAAAAGCTGGCCCCGGCCGCGTTGCGAGCCGATCCGGCGGCGTTGGTGAAGAACCTGGCCTCGCGTCTTTTCCACGGCCCGCCGACCGTGAAGCAGGAGACCGCTTTCATCGCCTACCTCAAGGCGACCGCGCCTTTCGGCCGCGCCTCGGACCCGGCGGTTGCCGGGTTGATGCACTTGATGATGAGCACGCCGCATTTCCAGCTCTGCTAAGGCAAACGCAGAATGCAGAATGCAGAAGTCCAGAATTTCGGAGGACCCGCATGATCTCTAACGTGTCTTCCGTTTCCCGTTCCACCTCTTTGACCTTCCCTTTCGATCACCCGATGAGTTTTCACCTCTGAACTTCTGCATTCTGCATTCAGCATTTCCGCCTCCGCCGACATCGACCGCACGAAACCTCCCGCCCCCGGTCCCGCGCCGGCGGCGAGTTTCCCGGCGTACGAGACGCGGATTTTATCCAACGGCCTGCGCGTCTACGTCGTCGAGGACCACCGCACGCCGACCGTCACGTTGCGCCTGCTCGTCAAGGCCGGTGACGCCGCCGACCGCAACGAGATCGGCGTCGCCGATGCCACCGCGGCCCTGCTCAACCGCGGCACCACCAAACGCACCGCCGTCGAGTTCGCCGAATTGACCGATTTCCTCGGCGCGCGGGTCGAGGGCGGCAGCGAGGCCGACGACACGAGCCTCGTCGCCTCCGGCCTCGTCAAAGACCTGCCCAGGCTGGTCGATCTGCTCGGCGACGCGGCGCTGCGTCCCACGTTTCCCGAGGACGAACTCGCCAAGCACAAGCGGCAGATGATCAGCGCCATCGTGCAGGGCAAGCAACGCCCCGCCACGCTCGCCGGGAACCTCGTGGGCAAACTGCTCTACGGCTCTCAACATCCATACGGCAACTATCTCACCGAGGAAAACGTCAACGCGATTAACCGCGACATGCTCGTGCGTTTCCACGCGTTGCACTTCTCGCCCGACAACGCGACCCTCGCGGTCGTGGGCGACCTGAAGGCCGACGACGTGATGGGGCTCATCGAGAAGGCGTTCGGCGACTGGAAGGTCGCGCCCGGCACGGACGAGAGCGACCCGATCTTCCCCGATCTGCCCCCGCCGCCGAAAGCGCTCGCCGTGCATCTGGTGGACCGACCCGGCAGCGTACAATCCGCCATCATCGTGTGCCGGCGCGGCGTCACGCGCGACAACCACGACGCGCCGGAGCTGGGCGTGCTGAACTCGATCCTGGGCGGCGGTTTTTCGGGGCGATTGTTCCAGAACCTGCGCGAACGGCACGGATACACTTACGGGTCGAGTTCGAGTTTTTCGATGGAGCGGGTGGCAGGGACGTTCGAGGCGAGCGCGGAGGTGCGCAACGCCGTGACGCTGCCCGCGATCCAGGAGATTCTCAACGAGTTGCGCCGGCTGGACGCCGAGAACGTGCCTGACCCGGAATTGGACATGCAACGCGAGTTTCTGGCGGGCAACTACCTGTTGAGCCTGGAAAGCGCGGGCCGGACGGCGGCGCGCGTGCAGGAGATCGACCTCTACAAGCTGCCGGCGGATTACTACAAGACGTACGCGGCGCGCGTGAGCAGCGTGGGCGCGAACCAGATCAAGTCGCT
>CAZZYS010000254.1:0-6646 GCA_964658285.1 uncultured Verrucomicrobiota bacterium | reverse complement strand
CAGACCGCTAGGACAGCCTCCAACCTCTCAACCAACCTGCAAAGCGGTGTAGGCTCGCGACCGCGAGTGTTGCGCAATCGTCACACAACTTCTCTTGGGCGGAGGTGCCGCCTCCCTATCTTCGCGGGCATCCGTAACGTCACCCTAAATTTGTCACCGACCATGAACCTCCTCCATCTCAAGAACCGCTTGCTCGCCGTCGTCGCTACCGTCGGCGCCATGTCCCTTTCCGGGCACGTCCAGGCGGCGAATTTCTCCTACCACGTGGACCTCAACGTCGCGGCGTTGCTGGCCGCCCCGACGACCGGGCCCTACTCCCTGGACTTCCAGTTGAACGGCGACGGTCTCCCGGCCGCCGCGACCAACACGGTGACGTTGAGCAATTTCATGTTCACGCTGGGCAGCGCGTCCGGCGCGGCCACGACGTTCGGTAACGCCAGCGGCAATCTGGGTGCGGGCGTCGTTCTCACGTTGAACGCCGCCAATACCTTCAACGAATTCTACCAGGGTTTCTCCACGACGACCGCGGACATCCAGTTCGATGTCTCCTCGACCCAGAACGGCTCGGGCATCACGCCCGACACGTTCCTCGTCTCGATCCTGGACAACTCCCTGGGCCAGATCACGACCAACGCGCCGGACACCGCCTCGCTGGTGACCGAATCCATCAACGGCACCGTGACGCTCGCCAACGTGCATTCTTACCAGAGTACGAGCCCGGCGGGCGTGATCGCCAACGTCGTGCCGGAACCGTCGAGCTGGGCGGTGATGACCCTGAGTTGTGTCGCACTGGCGGGCGTCATCCTCCGCCGTCGCTCGCGCCACGCGTGATCTTCTAATTCGGAGGCCGCTCCCGGACGCTCAATCTGCTCGCAACACCGCCGCGCGAGCACGCTCCAGATCGGCCTTCAACGCTTCGTCCCCCGGAGACGCGGACGCCAACCGCTCCGCGCAGGTGACCCAGCGGCGGGCACTCGCCCGCGCGCCCGCGCGATCTCCCTTTTGCATGGAGAGTTCGGTGTGCAGGCGCAGCGCATAGTTGAGCCGGGCAATCGCCACGAGGCTGGCCGGGTCGGCGGTGGCCAGCCCGTCGTAGATGGCGATGGTCTCCTGCACGCTCCCGGCCGCGCCCGCGAGGTCGTCGAGGGCGCGCAGGGGAAAGCTCGCGCAGATGTACGCGCAGCCGAGGTCCTGCTTGATCCAGGAGTTCTCGGGGTCGGCCGCGACGAGGCCCTGGAACAGGGCAATCGCCCGGCGGCAATCGTGCAACGCGCCGTCCGGGTCCCCGGCGAGCGTCTGCATTTCCGTTTTCATCATGAGACCGTCCGCCAGGTCCCGCCGGGCTTGCCCGCTCGTCGGGTGGGCCGCCAGGTTTTCCTCCCGCAGCGCGATGGAAGCACGGTGGTGCGTCATCCCGCGCGCCAGGATGCCGGGATCGTCGTGTTCGGCCATCGAGAGCACCTTGTCCGCCTCGCCGAGCCGGTACTGGACCCGGGCCAACTCCCGGGTGTCGCGTTCGCTGACCGGGAATTCGGTGTGGAGACGCGCGCGTATTCCCAATGCGCGCGTATATAAATCCTCGGCCTCCAGGGTCTCGGGCCGACGCTCGGGCGGGGGCACGTCACGAGCGTAGATCGCGTCTCCCAGCGAGACGAGACTCGTCGCCAGGGCGCGTTGCCCCTCCGGCTCGGCCGGGGCCCGCGCGGCCAATTTCTCCCGCGCCGCCAACGCGCGCCGGATCAAACCCAAGGCTTCGTCCCGCGCCTCGCCGAAGGTGGCGAGCAGGTTGCCCAGCGCGTCCCAGGCCTCGGCGCGCACCGTGGCGGCAGCGATGTCATCCGGCAACTGTTCGGCGATGGTCACCGCCTGACGGTAGGAGGCCAGCGCGCCGGCGGTGTCGCCGAGGTTGGCGAAGTTCGGCTGACCCTGCACGTTGCCGACCTGGATGTAAGCCGCGACGAGTTCACGGCGCAGCGACACGTCTCCGCCGGAGTCCTGTTCCAACCGTCCGAGATAAACGAGGGCGCGGGTGACGAGGAGCCGCCGCACGGGGGTCGATCCGGGCAGGTCGCGGATGGCATCCTGAAACTCGAAAAGGGAGCTGTGCGCCAGGGCGCGCACGTCGTTAAACCGCTGCTCGGCGCGCCGGGCCTGTTGCGCGGCCTCGTGCGCTTCCCACGCGGCGACCACGCCCGCGGCTGCCAGGGCGAGGAACACCGCGATCCCGACGACCACGCCGGTCTTGTTCCTGCGGACGAATTTCTCCGTGCGGTAACGGAAGGTGTCCGGGCGGGCGCGCACCGGTCGGTTATCCAGGTGCCGGCGCAGATCGTCCGCGAGCGCGCCGACGCTCTGGTAGCGCCGGGCGGGGTCCTTGCGCATCGCCAGTCCGACGATGTTATCCAGGTCGCCGCGCAGTCTCGGACCCACTTCCGGGTCCGCCGCGAGGCTGGGCCGCAACGGCTCCTCCTCGCCGATCACGCGCAGCAGCTCGGCTGGCGGCGGATGCGAGCCGCTAAAGCGGTGCGGCTGCGCGTCGGTCAACAGCTCGTGGAGCAACGCGCCCAACGAATACACGTCGCTGGCGGTGGTCAGCGCCAGGCCGCGGACCTGCTCCGGGCTGGCGTAGGCGGGGGTCAGACGCCGGCTCTCCGCGGTGGTGACCGTCAGGCCGGATTCCGCGCCCTCCTCGGGCCCGAGCAAACGCGCCAGGCCGAAGTCGAGCAGCTTCGGCTCGCCGTCGGGAGTGACGAGGATATTGCCCGGCTTGAGGTCGCGGTGGACGACGAGATTCTGGTGGGCGAACTCCACCGCCGCGCACACCTTGCCGAAAAGTTCCAGCCGCGCCCGGATGGACAGCCGGTGCGCGCGCGCGAAAGCCGTGAGCGGCGCGCCGTCCACGTGTTCCATGACAAAGAAGGGTAAGCCGTCCTCCGTCTCGCCCCCGTCGAGCAGCCGGGCGATGTTCGGGTGCTCCAGCCGGGCGAGGATGCGCCGCTCGGCCCGGAAACGGCGCAGCACCTCGTCCGTGTCCGTGCCGCGCTTGAGCAGTTTGACCGCCACCTCCTGCTCGAAGCGTCCGTCCGCGCGGCGCGCCAGGTAGACCGCGCCCATGCCGCCGCGGCCGAGTTCGCTCACCAGCTCGTATGCGCCCAGCCGCCGCCCGGCGTGGGTGGCGTCCCGGCCCGCCGGACCGTGCGCCGCGCCGAGCCGTTCCGCGAACTGGTCCAGACCGCCCGTCTCCCGGTCGAGGAAGGAGGCCACCTCGCGGCAAAGCTGCGTGTCGTCCGCGCAGGCGCGCGCGACGAACGCGTGGCGTCCGGTCGCGTCCGGCTGCTCCAGGGCATCGGCGAGGATGCCTTTGATGCATTGCCAGCGCGCGGGCGTCATGGCCGTGGGAGGGTTACCCGGCTCCACAGTCGAGTTCCCGCTGGAGCCAGAGCCGGGCCGTGGCCCACTCGCGCTTGACCGTGGCACTGGAAATTTGCAACACCTCACCGATTTCCTCCGTGGTCAACCCGCCGAAAAAACGCAGTTCGACGATCTGGCCCTGCCGGGGGTCCATCGCTTCGAGCGAGCGCAAAGCGTCGTCCACGCCGGCCAGCGAGACCGTGCATTCGTCGGAGAGTTCCAGCGCGGCGTCGAGTTCGAGGCGCACGGCGCCGCCGCCGCGTTTCTGAGTGTTGCGCGCCGCCGCCGAATCCGCCAGGATGCGCCGCATGATGCGCGCGGAAACCCCGAGGAAGTGCGCGCGGTTCTGCCAGTCCACGGGTTTGTCGCCCGCCAGGCGCAGGTAGACCTCGTGGACCAGCGCGGTCGGCTGGAGGGTGTGGTCGGGCCGTTCGCGCCGCAGGTAACTGGCCGCCAGCCGCCGCAACTCGTCGTAGACCTGGGGCAGCAACGCGTTGAGTCCGCCGATCCGGGCGAGGTCGCCCGCCGCCGTGCTGACCGGCAAAAGATCGCGCACCAACTCGGTGAGGTCGCGCTGGCGCTCGGCGGCGGAGATCGAAACGGGAGTGGCGGGACGTTCGCCCATCGGGGTGTCGAAAAGTGGTGGCCGGTGGAGGGGGAGTTGCACCGGGGTCAAACGTCTGACGGGGTCCAACGCGCTTTCGTGCCGTCTGATCTCGGAACGAAGGAGTCAGGCGGTCCTTGAAGCGATTTGTGCGCCAACCGTTTGCGCGACGGCATTTTTCTATCGGAACGGGCGGTGTTTCTCAAGACTGAAGTGCAACGGACCTGTAGCGGTTTCCATGATTTCCACGTACTGCCGTTTGCCGGACCCATCCTAGGGTTGGACCGGTGGCTTTCTGTCCGGCAGCCGAAACGCCCGGCAGCGGATTTTTCTGGAATTTTTCTGAGCCGTTTTGCGGCGTGTTCCGGCATTACCCATTGGAGACGAAGTGCGCGGGCCGTCGCCGGTCTCGCCGATCCAACCGTTTCCACCGCCCGACAAATCCAAGCTCCAGCGATCCATTGCCCACCTTGCCAACATGAAAATATCGGCTCGTCAGAACACACGCTCCTCCCTGCCGGTCGTCTGCGGCGCACTCCTTGCCGCGCTGACCGCCGCGTCCTTCGCCCATGCCCAGACGCCTGTCACCACCTGGGCGCAAAGCTACGGCGTCGGCTCCTACGATGCCAACGGCCAGCCCGTTGACGCGAACGACCAGGGCACCGGCGCGGATCTGCCCAACGGCATCGCGCCCATGCCCGACGGCGGCGTGGTCGTCGGCGGCCAGCTCGGTCTCTTCAAATACATCGCTCCGTTTTACAACGCCACCGGCGGCGCGCTCGTGCGTTACGATGGGAACGGCAACATCGTCTGGCAAACGCTTCTGCGGCAGGACAACGACAACAGCGGCCACCTCGCCGGCAGCGAGGTGGACTTCGTGCGAACCGACGCGGCGGGTAATATTTTCGTCGCCGGCGGCAATGGCAACGGCAGCGGCAACGGTGCTCAGACGCCTTTCGTGGCCAAGTTCGCCCCGGACGGCACCAAAGTCTGGCAGAGCGGGGCCAGCGTCATCAGTTTCATCATCGGGACCGATGACAGTGGGAAGCCGATCTTGCAGGATGGCGGGGTCGGCCTGCCCACGAGTATGCAACTGACCCCTGACGGCGGCGTGGTCGTCGGCGGCAGCGTGTACGCTCAAGGTACGAGTCGCGGCGGCAATGGGACCATTTACCCGATGCTGACCAAGTTCAACGCGGACGGCTCGCTGGGTTTCCACCGCGAGTATGTGAACAACCTCCAGTATTCAGACGTGCGTTCGATGTGCCCGTCTGCTGACGGCCAAGGCTACGCGTTGCTCCTGAGCGTGGACGGCTCGACCACCACCACCCAGGGCGGTTGGACAGTCGTAATCACCGACGCCGCCGGCAATCCCACCAGCCAACGAACCTTCGCCGATACCGACTGTTCCTTTATCACGCGCGACACCAGCGGTGGTTACTTCGTGTTGGGCACGAAGTACAGTGGAACGGAAGTGCGCAAGCTGCACGCCGACCTCACGCCGGTCTGGCAGAAGGTGTTAGACTTCCCCCAACCAACCAACGGCCTCAAACTCGCCCCGACGCTGCTGCCCCTCGCGGGTGGCGGCTGCCTCATCGGCGGTCAGGCAGGTGCCCCGCCGAAATACAGCGTTTACAACGCGCTGTTGCTCACTCTGGATGGGACCGGCGCGCTCACTTCCGCGCACGTGCTCGGCGGCCAAGCAGGTGGCGAGGGACTTTCGGGCAATGCAGGTTACGTGGGTCGGCCCTTGACCGCTTGCCTGACAACTGATGGGGGCATTGCCTTCACCATCAGTAGTTTCGACTACGCCACCGGTTCCCAGACGAAGGCCGACTGGTGGGTGGTCAAGGCCGACGCCAACGGCAAGGTCATCGGCTTCCCCGACAACATGGCGGACTACCCGCTAAGCAGTTTCCTGCAATCCGACAGCACCGAGGCCGCCAGCTACCTCTCCAATGACTACGGCCCGGCTCCGACTAACGAAGCGCACCAACTGGTCCTGGCCCCGGAACCGGCGTTCATCCTGGAGAATCTCGCCACCGAGACGGGCATCAACCTGCCCACCGTCAAGTTCCAGGCCAACCCCGCCACCAGCTACAACCACCCGGTCTTCTTCGGCGGCGAGGCCTACCTGGGCCAAGGCGCTTACTACCTCAAGTTCTCCACCGGCCACCCCTTCGGCTACTACGGCTACCTCTCCGACCCGAACTACCTCTTCCACGAAGACCTCGGCTACGAGTACGTCTTTGACGCCAACGACGCCGCCCACGGCGTGTTCCTCTACGACTTCACCACCAAGGGCTTCTTTTACACCAGCCCGGTGTTCCCCTTCCCCTACCTCTACGACTTCCAGGAAAACTCGGTCGTCTACTACTACCCCAGCCCGAACGACCCCGACCACTACAACACCAACGGCTACCGCTTCTTCTACGTCTTCAACACCGGCCAGATCATCTCCAAATAATCCGGTGTAGACACGACGGCGAGACTTGGCCTGCTGACGTGTCGAACAAGCGATAGGTGCGAGGAATTTACCGTTTTACCCACCTGAAGCAATTTAACTTGTCTTGTAGCCGCCTTCAAAGCCCCGGCAGGGCGGAAGAGTTTAGCCCACGGCGTGAGCCGTGG
>CAZZYS010000253.1:0-6655 GCA_964658285.1 uncultured Verrucomicrobiota bacterium | reverse complement strand
GCGGGGGCGGTGCGGCTCTCGATCTCGCCCATGAGCGCGACGATGTCGGGCGAGTTGGGCTGGAGCTGGAGGATGCCCTCGCATTCCAGCAGGGCCGAGGAGTACAGCCCCATGTTCAGATACGCCTCGGCCAGCTTGCGCGAGACCTGGAGCGCCGCCTCGATCTGACCGATCTTCAGATAGGCTTCCTTGAGGATGTCGTAGCTCTGGCAGTCGCCGGGTTCCGCCTGCGAGATGACTTCAAACATCTCAATCGTTTGAAGAATCTGGGCGTATTCTTCACTGGTCAGCTTCGAATCCATGACGGTGAACAGATTTTAGCTAGAAGCGTGCCGGAATGCGGTAATGCCGCGGATGAGAATCGAAATCCGAGAAAATGCGCGGCGCGGTGGCGCGAGGCGGGCGGCGGGAGGCGGGTTGCCGGTTGAAGGCTGCCAGGAAGCGCGGTAAGGGAGGGAACGCGATTCCTTTGCGCCTCTCATGCAAGCGTCCCTCGATTTCAGCGGCCTGAGATTCAATGCCGACGGGTTGATCCCCGCCATCGTCCAGCAGGCGGAGGACGCCGGGGAGGCCGCCGGTGCCGCGCCGGCCGGCCGCGTGTTGATGATGGCATGGATCAACCGCGAGGCGCTCGAAAAGACGCTCGCGACCGGCTACATGCACTACTGGAGCCGCTCGCGCGGGAAACTGTGGCTCAAAGGCGAGTCGAGCGGCCACCGGCAGGAGGTGGTCGATTGGTACAAGGACTGCGACGGCGACACGCTGCTTTTCACTGTGCGCCAGAGCGGCGGGGCGTGTCACACGGGCTACGCGAGCTGTTTTTATCAGCGCCTGAATCGCGACGGCTCCTGCGCGCCGGTGGAAGAGGAACCGCTCTTCGATGCGGACGAGGTGTACCACAAGGCAGGCAACTAAGGGATTATGATCGAACCGACACTCCGCGATATCACCGGACGGGGGCGTTGGCCTTCTCCGGTTTCCAGCCCGCAGGCGCTCGCTTGGGGAAAAGAGGGATTGTGGATCAGCTCCCGTGACGAGCGCCGCCTGGTGTGCGTCGATCCGCAGACCTTCGCCGTGCGCGAAGAAGTGCCGACACCGGGCATCGCCTGGGCTGCGGTATCGGTGGGGGACGTGTTGTATCTAACGCTCGGGGAAGGGGAAGAAGATAACCGCTACACTCGCCGCTTCGTACCCGGAATAGGGTTTGACGAATCCTGCCGTGTCCCCCAACCGGAGTTTACCGGCTCGTACCTGAGTCACGACGGCGGACACCTGTACCTGAGCCAGTGGTACAAACATCGGGTGCTCCAACTCGATGCGGATGGAAACATCGTTCGCAGCATCGACATTGGCGCGGAGATCAGCGGCCATGTGTTCGTCGATGGTTTGCTCTACGTGCTGCGCGGCACAGAGCAGGACGGCGAGAACTGGCGGGTCGCACGGCTGGATCCCAAGGAAGATGAGCCGCGCGTCGAAGACCTCGCGCGGGTTCCGTTCCAGTGCCGCTCCCTGGCCTTCGACGGCCAGCATTTCCGATCCAACTTCCGCGCGGCGAACGCGACGGTGTGCTTCGATCTGCCGACGAGATAGCTTGCCCGACCATGAACGACCTGCCGCTCCGTCCCTCGCGCGATGAGTTTCTCGCCCTCGCGGCGCGCGGGGACGCCAACCTGTTTCCGGTCTTCGCGGAACTGATGGCGGACTGCGAGACGCCCGTGACGGCGTTTCAGAAGCTCCTCGACGAGGACCCGAGCGGCGAGGACTGCCTTTTCCTGCTCGAATCCGCCGAAAACAGCGAGCAGATCGGGCGCTATTCGTTCCTGGGCAGCCGGCCGGCGGCGGTGTTCGAAAGCCACGGCCGCACCGTCACCGTCACCGAGCAAAACGGCGCGCGGCGGCAGTACGAGGCGCAGGGCGACCCGTTCGCGGAACTCCAGACCTTCCTCTCGCGCTACCGGCCCGCGCCGGCGAGCGCCGAACTGCCGTTCGTCGGGGGGGCGGTGGGTTACCTGGGTTACGATGCCGTGCGGTGGTTCGAGGGGTCGGTGCCGCCGCATCGATCCGACGAACTCGGCCTGCCCGAAATGGTGTTCCTCGTCACGGACACGATGATCGTCTTCGACCACCGTTTCCGGCGGCTGCGCGTGCTGGCCAACGTGTTCACCGAGGGCCGCGCCGATCCGGCCGCCGCCTACGACGAGGCCCGCGCGAAAATCTCCCGGCTCGTGCGCCGCCTGCGTGCGCCGAGCCACCTGCGGCCGGGACTGGTTTACCGGGAATTGCCCCCCGCGCCCGCGCCGGACAGCAACACCACGCGCGGGGAATACGAGGCCACCGTCGAGCACGGCAAGGAACACATCCGCGCGGGCGACATTTTTCAGTTCGTGCCCTCGCAACGCTTCCGGACGGCCTACGAGGGCGACGCGCTGTCGCTCTACCGGGCGTTGCGGTTCATCAACCCTTCGCCGTACATGTTTTTGTTCCGGTTCGGTGGGCGGTTCGCGCTGGTGGGCTCCTCGCCGGAGATCCACGTCCGCGCACAGGACGGTGCGGTGGAAGTCCGCCCCATCGCCGGGACGCGTCCGCGCGGGGCGGACCCGGCGGAAGACCGCGCGCTGGCTGAGGGGCTGCTGGCCGACCCGAAGGAACGCGCCGAACACCTGATGCTCGTCGATCTGGCGCGCAACGACGTGGGCCGCATCGCGGAATTCGGCAGCGTGCGCGTGACCGATTTCATGACGGTGGAACGCTACAGCCACGTCATGCACATCGTTTCCAACGTGAAGGGCACCCTGCGCGCCGGGCAGAACGCCTTCGACGTGATGCGCGCGACGTTCCCGGCCGGGACGGTGAGCGGTTCGCCCAAGGTGCGCGCGATGCAGATCATCAACGAACTCGAAAAGAGCAAACGCGGCTGTTACGCGGGGGCGGTGGGATACTTCGGGTTCGACGGGAACCTGGACAGTTGCATCACGTTGCGCTCGGTGGTGCTCAAGGACGGGCAGGCCTACGTGCAGGCGGGCGCGGGGGTCGTGGCGGATTCGGTGGCGGCGAGCGAATACGAGGAAACGGTCAACAAGGCGCGGGGCATGATCCGCGCCATCGAACTGGCGCGGCACATCGGCGGGGAGGCGTGAGCACGGCCGGGCGGTGGACTTCGCCGGGCCAGTTTTTACTCGCCTCGCGCCACGGTTTGTGGTGCACTGAATCCCTCAATGCAAATCCCCGCGTTTTCCCCGTTCCGGCTGTGCCTCGCCGCCGCCCTTCTCGGCGGCGGCTCGATGTTGACCATCCCTTCGTCCGCCCGGGCGCAGGACACGGTGGTGCTGACCGATCTATTCACTTTCGACGGGACTGACGGGAGCGGTCCGGGGAGTTTTGTGCAGGGGGACGACGGGAATCTCTACGGCGTGACCGGTTCCGGCGGAATCGGCTACACGGCGGGTAAGGCCGACTCGGGCAACGGCACGGTGTTCCAGATCACGCCGGCGGGTAAATTGACGACGATCTACGCCTTTACCGGCGGTGACGACGGGGCGCATCCCTTCGGCCTTTTCAAGGGGATGGACGGCGTTTTCTACGGGCAGGCCAGTAATGTATCCACCGGTCACGGCACGGTGTTCCGGATCACCCCGGCGGGTGCACTGACGACGATCTATGCTTCCGATACCCTGGGAATGCTCGGACCGCTGGTGCAGGACGACAGCGGCAACTTTTACGGTGTTTCCAACAACGGCGGCCCGGAAACCGCGAATTACGGCAGCCTGTTCCGCCTGACCCAGGCGGGGGTATATACCACGCTCCACGTTTTCACCGGCGACGACGGTTCCGCCTCTTCCGCTTTGACGCGCGGCAGCGACGGCAATTTCTACGGAACGAGCGTCGTGGGCGGTCCCGGGGATGGCGGCGTGATCTACCGGCTGACGCCGGCGGGTGATTACAGCGTCCTTCACACATTCCCGAGCGGCTCGGACGGCTTCATCATCAACGCCTTGACGCTGGCCGGTGACGGCAATCTGTACGGCACGACCGAGGCAGGCGGTGCGCACGGCTACGGCGTCATTTTCCGGGTCACGAACGCGGGCGACTATACCATCATTTACAACTTTACCGGCGGCGGCGACAGCGGCTACCCCGTGGGAGCGCTGGTGGTGGCCACCGACGGCGACCTCTACGGCGTCGCTGCCGGCGACACGCAGGTGCGGGCCACGACGGGCCCGATCATCATCGGCGGTCCGCCCATCATTCCCGAGCCGAACCCGCCGTTGTATCCCAACCCACCCTCCACGGTCTTCCGGGTCACCCTGGACGGGACGCTCACCACTCTGTACGCCAGCAACACCACCGTCGGCGAATTCGTTCAGGGCGGTGATGGCAACTTCTACAGCCCCGCACAGAACATCCTGACCCCCGACAACGGTGCGATTGAAAAGCTCATGGTCGTGCCGCACCCCGCGTTCTTCGCCGGGCAAGCGCCGCTGCCGAACAACGTGGAGTACCTGGCGTTTGCCAACGGCAACCTTTTTGGTTACTACGCGTTCCTGGGCGATCCGCATTACTTGTATCATCTCGACCTGGGATACGAATACCTCTTCGACGCCCAGGACGGCAGCAACGGGTTGTACCTGTACGACTTCGCCAGCAGCGATTTCTTCTATACGAACCCCGCCACGTTCCCCTACCTGTACGATTTCGGGCTCCAGGCGACGATCTATTACTATCCGTCGAACGTCGCTGGCCACTACTCGGCGAACCCGCGCTACTTCTATAACTTCGCCACGGGGCAGTTCATCACGAAGTAGCGGCGGCTTGCGCTGCCATCCCCGGGAGTGAACATTCGCCGGTGCTCTTCGTCCTCGATAACTACGACTCGTTCACGTATAACCTCGTCCAGTATTTCGGGGAACTCGGCGCGGAGCCGACCGTGCGTCGCAACGATGAGATCACCGTCGCGGAACTCGCCGCGCTGCGGCCCGAACGCATCTGCATCTCCCCCGGGCCGGGCGAGCCGAAGGACGCGGGGATCAGTGAAGACATCATTCGCGAACTCGGCCCCCGGGTCCCGGTGCTCGGCGTGTGCCTGGGGCACCAGGCGATTGGCGAGGTGTTCGGCGGCGAGGTCGTGCGCGCGGGGCGGCTGATGCACGGCAAAACGTCGCCGATCCTGCACGATGACGACGGGGTGTTCGTGGGGTTGCCGAGTCCGTTCGAGGCGACGCGCTACCACTCGCTCGTCGTCCGACCCGAAAGCGTACCGGCGTGCCTCGTCCCCAACGCGCGCACGGCCGAAGGCGAGATCATGGGCTTGCGGCACCGGGAGTTTCCCATTCACGGGGTGCAGTTCCACCCGGAGAGCATCCTGACGGTGGAGGGCAAGCGGCTGCTGGAAAACTTTCTGCGGCTCTGAGTAGTCAGAATTTTTAGCCGCAAAAGGCGCAAAAGACGCAAAAAAGACCTGAGAAACTCTGCTCTTTTCCGTCTCTCCCTTTTGCGTTTTTTGCGCTTTTTGCGGCTAAAAATTCCTACCCCGGCAGCGACGCCTCGTCGGTCTCCGTGAGCGACTCATCCTCCTGCGTGACGCGCAGCACCTCTTCCACCGTCGTGCGCCCCTCGACCACGCGCCGCCAGCCGTCGTGACGCAGCGTCTTCATCCCGCCGGCCGCCGCCGCCGCCTTGAGCACGTTGCCGCCGGCCTTGCCGACGATGAGCTTCCTTAGCCGCTCGGTGATGACGCAAATCTCGTGGATCGCCATGCGTCCCTGGTAGCCGGTCTGCCGGCACTGTTCGCAACCCGTCCCGCGCTGGAACTTCGCGCCGTACTCGTCCGCCGGGAAATGGATCTCGCGCAACTGCGCGGTCGGGTACTCCGCCGGCGCGCTGCAATGCGGACAGATCGTCCGCACGAGCCGTTGCGCCAGAAACGCCCGCACCGTGCTCGACAACAGGAACGGCTCGATGCCCATGTCCAGCAAACGCGTGATGCCGCCCACGGCATCGTTCGTGTGCAGCGTCGAGAACACCAGATGCCCCGTCAGCGCCGCGCGGATGGCGATGTCGGCCGTCTCGCCGTCACGAATCTCGCCGACCATGATGACGTTCGGGTCCTGCCGCAGGATGTGCCGCAGGCCATTCGCAAAACTCAACCCGATCTCGGGTTTCACGTCGATCTGCGAGACGCCCTGGAGCCGGTACTCGACCGGTTCCTCGATGGTGATGATGCGCCGCTGGACGGTGTTGATGCTGCTCAGAAAACTGTAGAGCGTCGTGCTCTTGCCCGAGCCCGTCGGCCCCGTGACCATCACGATGCCGTTGGGTTGGGCCAGGAGGGCTTTGACGAGCTTCGTCTGGTGTTCGTCCAGATCGAGCTTTTCAAAACCGAAACTCTCCTTGTCGCGCCCGGCCAGCAGCCGCAGGGAAATACTCTCGCCGTTGACCGTGGGGATCGTGGACACGCGCACGTCGATGCTCATCGTGCCGGCGCTCAGGTTGATGCGGCCGTCCTGCGGCAAACGTTTCTCCGCGATGTCCATGCGCGCCATGACCTTCAAGCGCGAGATGATGGAATTCTGGAGCACGCGGAGCTGCTGCGGCACGGCGGCTTCGTGCAGGATGCCGTCGATGCGGTAGCGGATGCGCAGGTCGTTCTCCAGCGGCT
>CAZZYS010000252.1:0-6660 GCA_964658285.1 uncultured Verrucomicrobiota bacterium | reverse complement strand
TGGTGCGCAACCGCAAGCTCGGCTTCGTCTTCCAGGGCTTCAACCTGCTGCCCCGCGCCACCGCCCTGGAAAACGTGGAAATGCCCATGCTCTACGGAAACCGCCGCACCACCCGCGCGCAGGGCCACTCCCGCGCGCTGGAGGCGCTGACCCAGGTGGGCCTCGGCGACCGCTGGGACCACCGGCCCAACCAACTCTCCGGCGGCCAGCAACAACGCGTCGCCATCGCCCGCGCGCTGGTCAACCATCCGGCCCTGCTGTTGGCCGACGAGCCGACGGGCAACCTCGACAGCCGCACGAGCCTGGAGATCATGGCCATTTTCCAGGCCCTCAACGCCCGCGGGCACACCATTGTCATGGTCACCCACGAGCCGGACATCGCCGCCTTCACTGGCCGCCAGGTTCACATGAAGGATGGCCGCGTCGTCCACGACGCACCGGTCGAGCAACCGCTCGATGCCGCCGAAGAACTCCGGGCCTTGCACGGCGATGTCAGCCTGGCCTCGCACGCCCGCTAGGATTTTCCATGCAACCCCTCGCCATCATCCGCGCGGCGGCCAGTTCGTTGGTGCGCCACAAGCTGCGCTCGCTGCTCACGACCCTCGGGGTCATCATCGGCGTGGCGGCGGTCATCGCGCTCGTCGCCGTCGGCAACGGCGCGCAGGCCAAGGTCGCCAGCGACATCGCCAGCCTCGGGCAAAACCTCCTGCTGGTCTTCGCGGGCAACCGCCGCAGCGCCGGGGGCGTCAGCAGTGGGCTGGGCGGCGCGCCGTTGACCCTAGACGACGCCCGGGCCATCCGGCGCGAGGTGATCGGTGTCACGGGCCTCAGTCCCGAGGTGCGCACCAGCGCGCAGGCCGTCGCCAACGGACAGAACTGGAGCACGTCGGTCATCGGCGTGTCCGGGGATTACCTGGCCATCCGGCAGTGGACGCTCTCGGGCGGGGTCATGTTCACGCCCGCCGAGGAGCGCGCCGTGGCGAAACTGGGGGTCATCGGCAGCAAGCTGGCCTCGCAGCTTTTCGGCACGAACGTCGATCCCATCGGGCAAACCGTGCGCATCAAGAAAATCCCCTTCCTCATCATCGGCACCCTCACGAGCAAGGGAGCCAACCTCGGCGGGCAGGATCAGGACGACGTGCTCTTGATCCCCTACACCAGCGCCATGCGCCGGCTGACCGGCGACACCACCCTGCGCACGGTCGACGTGCAGGTGGCCGAGGACGACCAGATGAACGCCGCCCAGGAGCAGATCGAATCCCTCCTGCGCCAGCGCCACCGCTTGCGCCAGGATCAGACCAACGACTTCAACATCCTCAACCAGGCCGAACTCGCGCAGACGGCGGGCAATATTACGAAGGTATTAACGCTGCTGCTGGGAGCGATTGCCAGCGTGTCGCTGGTGGTCGGCGGCATCGGCATCATGAACATCATGCTGGTCAGCGTTACCGAGCGGACGCGCGAGATCGGCATCCGTCTGGCCATTGGTGCACAGGGGAGGGACGTGTTGTGGCAGTTTTTGCTGGAGGCCGTGCTGTTGTCCTGCCTGGGAGGCGTTATCGGCATTGGGATCGGCGTGGGCGGGGCGCGGCTGGTGACGGTGGTGTCTGGCTTCCAGACTTTTGTTTCCTCGGCGGCGATTGCCTTTGCCTTCGGCTTCAGCGCGGCCATCGGCATTTTCTTCGGATTCTACCCGGCGCGGAAGGCTGCCCGGCTCGACCCCATCGACGCGTTGCGCTACGAGTAGAAAGCCGTCTGTCGAGACGGCGAAAGTTCTCCGCGGCCGCGACGCTTCACTCGGCAAGGCGGTCCCCACCCCATGACTGCTTAATCATCACAGTGGTTGTTAGGCATCATGCGTGGACGGGGATGGCACGGTCCAGTTCGGTGGTGAAGACAGCAGGAACGGAGGGGAACTGGTCGTAGTCGTGGAGGGGAACTGACCGAGGATGAGAACTGCTCCGACCAGAATGTGGGGTGTGAACGTCCAAGTAGCCGATGCTCTGCGCGGTGCCACACCGCAAAGTCTGCGTGGTAGCGTCCCAATAAATGAGAAAGGGGTCGCTGGGATGCTCGGTGCTCAGCGTGACGCCGTTGCCGCCGCCGCTCGCGAAGATGAGCATCGCCTTGGGCTGCTGACGTCACCGTCGGCGCGGGCACCACCGAAAGGCTCGGCGGCGGTGACGTTGTACTTGGTGGCGAGCGCGCCGGGGATGTTGGAGGCAAAAGCCGTCAACATGGTACCGATGCCTGCCGTGGCCGTGGGCATGTAAGTCTTGTTTGGCAAGGCGTTTGTATAGCTGGAAACCCGCTCTGGTAGAGGGATTTTCGGCCCTTGCAAGGCTGCACACCGGTGCGCCGCGCCGCCCCACCGGTCATGGACGACGTTTCACTGGTGGCCGATGGCATCCCACCGGTGGCGGGCGGCGCATTCGGAGAATAATGTTCGCCTGGTTCGGCGACTTTCGTTCGCCTACTACTAGTTGGGCCCATTCTATGAAGCGTTTCCTCATCTCCGTGCTTGTCACCGCTTTACTTCTTGCGGCGTCCCTCGGACTTATCATCGCCTTTGGGGGGCCGAGCGAATTGCCGCCGATGGCGAGCATCAATGACCCTTTCAGCCACGTCGTTTTCTCCGATCTGCCGGAAATCAGTTCCTTCCCGGCGCGCGACGGCACGAAACTCGCCTTTCGCGCTTACCCTGCGGTCGGCCCGGTCAAAGGCTCTGTTGTGCTCGTCCACGGCTCCTCTGCCAGTAGCAGTAGCATGCACCTGATGGCGAAGGGATTTGCCGCGGCCGGCTACGCCACCTACGCCTTGGACATGCGTGGGCACGGTATATCGGGGGTGAAGGGCAGGGTTGCTTACGTGGGGCAGTTGGAAGATGACCTGGCAGATTTTGCTCAATCGGCCAAGCTAGCCAAGCCATCGACGCTGATCGGTTTCTCTTCCGGCGGCGGCTTTGTGCTACGCTTTGCGGGCGGTCTACAGCAGTCGTTGTTCTCCAACTATCTTTTGCTCACCCCGTTTATCAGCCAGGACGCCGCCACGTCGCGCCCGGGGAGTGGTGGCTGGGCCAGCGTGGGCGTGCCGCGCATCGTGGCGATCTCGATCCTCAATAGGTTTGGGGTGCGCGCATTCAACGATCTGCCAGTAATCAAGTTCGCGCTCTCCGCGGAAGCCAAGAAATTCCTGACACCGCAATATTCGTTCGCCCTCGCGCAAAACTTCCGGCCCGAGCGTGACTATCAGGCAAACATCCGTGCAGTCAGGCAACCGCTGCGGGTTGTCGTCGGGCAGGACGACGAGGTGTTTTTCGCCGATCGGTTTGCCGGTATCTTCCAGGCAGCGGGAAAGAGCGTCCCCGTCACGCTGCTTCCCGGCATCGACCACATTGCGCTCAGTCTCGATCCAGTCGCCATCCGGGCGGCCATCGCTGCGGTCGAGAGCATGGACCACGAAAAGCCCGACTAGAGTCTGTCGTTAACTTTGAGGGCTGATCCTGAACAAGTTACTTAGTAAAAGACAGGCGAAAGCCAGCCAGTGCAAGCCAGCGAGAGTCGTCGGCAGTCGTTCGTAATCACGTGAAAGCCGCCGAAAACGAGCTAGCCACGCGAAGGAGCGTTCCACCACCCAGCGTCGGGGCAGCAGCACAAAGCCACGCTTGGCATCAGCAAGTTTGACGACCTCCAATGCGATGCCGTGCGCAGCGGCGGCTTCGGCGGCCTTTTTGCCGGTGTAGCCCTGATCGACAAAGGCCAGTTCGACGCTTCGCTCGGTCGCTTGCTGCACCTGCTCGGCGAGTGCCTCGACATATGCACCTTGCTGCCTTTTTTGCGTTTGTAGCCGTCGTAACCTGCTCGGCCCCCACTTTCTGGACTGCTTTGCAAGGTACGCCCGTCGAACACGGCGGCGCTGGGTTGTTCCTCCCGCTCGTGGAGCACGCGCACGATCATACGCAGGTCGTGGCACATCGCCTCAAACGCTCCGGCTTTGATCCAGCGTTTGCTCTGCTGCTCCGCCACGTACCAGGGCGGAAAGTCACCGGGCAGAAGTCGCCACGGACACGCCGCCTTGGCCATCCAGCGCGTCGCATCGAACACGTCGCGCAACGCGTACACACGTTGCGGCGCATCCTCCTTCATCAAGGTCAGGTACGAAACGACGAACTCCCACTCTTCATCGCTGACATCGGTCGGATATTCTTTGCGGCTTTTCACCGCTCACTTTACCGCTTCCAAAGTTAATGACAGGCTCTAGTACTACTTCGTCAAGTAATGTAAGTTACTCAAAATGAGCGCGCAATTCTGAGAAAATGACTGATTTTCGATGGTTTCGCTTCAACTTGCAGGGCAAAATGGCCTCCGCTCAAATTGTAGTCATGTCAAACTAACGAAGTATAGTTAGGCGACTACGCCACCACCTTCTCCCATCGAATCACCCGAAGACATGAGCGACGAACAACAAATCCGCGAACTCCTCAAAGACTGGGCAGCGGCTACCCGCACAGGCAGGCGCGACGACGTTCTAGCCAACCACGCTGCCGACGTGCTCATCTTCGATGTCTTGCCGCCGCTCCAATATGATGGCGCCGCCTCCTATCGCCAGAGTTGGGACGAGTGGCAGCCTGAAGTCGCCGGCGAGGGGCTGTTTGACCTCAACGAACTTCAAGTCACCGCCGGACAGGACTTGGGGTTTGCTCATGCCCTGATTCATTGCGGTGGCACGGCCCCGGACGGTTCGACTTTTGAGGACGATGTGCGGGCGACCTTTTGTCTGCGCAAAATCGAGGGCCGGTGGCTGGTTGTGCATCAGCATATTTCCATGCCGGCGGGAGCCAGTCGAGATGGCGACTGAGTTCGAGTCACCGTCGCCTAACAGCAACTGTGATGATCAAGCAGTAGTCTGGATGGGTAATCCACACGCGCCTACTCTATCATACGCCCGAGAAAGTCCGCGTTCGGAATTTGAAGGAGGTTGGGCGACCTCCGGGGCGGGGACGCGCACTTCGGTGGGCGATCCTTGCTCGGCCTCATGCCTGCAAAGATACCGAACCGCCTTTGGTCACTGGCAGACTGCGCCGTCTCCAGAGGACGAAGATAACGGGGTAGAGCAGCAGTTCCAAGATGGCGCTGGTGACGATGCCTCCGATCATGGGCGCGGCGATGCGCTTCATCACGTCCGAACCGCTCTGGGTGACCGGGGACCAAAGAATTGGCAACAGGCCGAAAAGGATCGCGCAAACCGTCATGATTTTGGGACGAATCCGTTGCACCGCGCCCTCCTTGACAGCGGCATACAGATCATCCAGCGAGTTCATCCGACCCCGGGCACGATGTTCCTCCCAGGCGTGGTCGAGGTAGAGCAGCATGACCACCCCGGTCTCCGCGTCCAGTCCGGCCAGGGCGATGAGTCCCACCCAGACCGCCACGCTCAGGTTGTAGCCCAAAAGGTAGAGCAGCCAGAACGCGCCGACGAGGGAGAACGGCACGGCCAGCAGCACGATGGCGGTTTTCACGACCGATTGCGTGTTCAGATACAGGAGGACGAAGATGATGAGCAGGGTGAAAGGAATGACAACCTTGAGCCGCGCCTCGGCGGCTTTCAGGTACTCGAACTGCCCGGCCCACTGCGTGTAGTAGCCAGCCGGGAAATGCACCTCGCGCTTGATCTTTTCAGACGCCGCGCCCACGTAGCCTTCAATGTCGCTGGTGGTCAGGTCGATGAACACGAAGCCGACGAGCTGGCCGTTCTCGTCGCGGATGGACGGCGGGCCGGTCTTGTACTGAATGTCTGCCAGCATCGAAATCGGCACCTGCGCGCCGGTCGGCGTGGACACTAGCACCCGCTTGAGCGCGTCGAGGTCTTCCCGAAAATCCCGCGCATAGCGCACGTTGACCGGATAGCGCTCCCGGCTTTCTACCGTGGTCGTGATGGTCTTGCCGCCGATGGCGCTCTCGATCACATCGTTTACGTCGCCGACTCCCAGCCCATAGCGGGCGGCAGCCTCGCGGTTCACGGTGAAATCCAGAAAATAACCGCCGGTGGTGCGCTCGGCGAAGATGCTGCGCGTGTTCGGAAAAGCAGTCAGCGCCTTTTCGATCTGGACCGCCACGTCCTGAATCCCGGCGAGGTCCGGGCCGAAGACTTTGATGCCCAGCACGCTGCGAAAGCCCGTGGTGAGCATTTCGGTGCGTGTCTGGATGGGCATCCAGAAGATGTTCGCCATGCCGGGCGTCTTGATGTTGGCGTTCATTTCCGCCACGATCTTGTCCCACGTCATGCCGGGCCTCCACTGGTCGGGAGGCTTGAGGCTCACCACGGTTTCAAACATCGCCAGTGGTGCCGGATCGGTGGCAGTCTCCGACTGGCCCGCCTTGCCAAACACCCGCTCTACCTCCGGGATTTTACGTAGCTGCCGGTCTTGGATTTGCAGGATGCGAGTCGCCTCACCCACGGCCATGCCGGGCACCGCCGTTGGCATGTAGAGGAGCGTGCCTTCGTTGAGCGGCGGCATGAATTCGCTGCCGAGACGACGAAATGGAATGATCGTCAGCGCCAACACGACGACGGCTGCGAGCAGCGTCAGCCACCGAAAATGCAACACGAGGTTGACGAGTGGCTGGTAAACCCAAATCAGAAAGCGGTTGACCGGGTTCT
>CAZZYS010000251.1:0-6664 GCA_964658285.1 uncultured Verrucomicrobiota bacterium | reverse complement strand
CTCTGGTCTCTGTGTTCCTCTGTGTCCTCTGTGTTAAAACAACACGTCACCCGCCTGGCCGCGTGCCTCCTGCTCGTGACGGCCCTCACGTCCTGCGGCCTGTTCAAACCCAAGCACCAGCCTGGCGCGGCCACCACCACGAAAGCAGGTGAAGTGACCGTCGATTTCCAGGGCGTCACGGGGTTCACCGAGGCGGACTTGCGCGACGCGCTTTTCGATCCGCTCGACACCGTCCAGCACGACGGCCTGCGCCCGTCCACCGCCGACGACGTGGCGTTTTTCCTCGAACTCTTCTACCGCAAGAACGGTTATTCCTTCGTCAGCACCAGCTACACCGTCGTCGATGCCAAACACCTCGTCCTCAAGGTGGACGAAGGCCCGCTCGTCCTCCTGGGCGACATCCGTTTCACGGGCAACGACCATTACAAGGACGTGACGAACTTCCAGCAGTACATCATCGGCCAGACCCGCGAGCGTTTCCCGTCGTCGCGCAAGGACCTGCCTTACGTCGATACCGACGTGCAAAAGGGCACCGACCTCGTGC
The DNA here is from genome assembly GCA_964658285.1 of uncultured Verrucomicrobiota bacterium. GTDB lineage: Bacteria > Verrucomicrobiota > Verrucomicrobiia > Chthoniobacterales > SZAS-18 > CAHJWO01. The sequence goes on along the minus strand of CAZZYS010000251.1, from coordinate 6,120 downwards.
AGCGCTTCTACCTCTCCGAGGGGTATCTCAACGCGCAGATCGGCACGCCCACCGTCGAGTTCGTCAACAATCGCACCCGCGCGAACCTGACGGTCCCCATCGTCGAGGGGGGCCGCTATAAATTCGGCGACGTGAGCATCGACGGCGAACTGGTCTACCCGCCCGCGCAGATGCGTGGACTCATCGCCGACCAGATCCCGCTGCCCTACACCCGGCCGCGGGTCGATGCCATGCAGCGCAAGCTGGAGGATTATTACAAGAACCACGGGTACTTCACCGCGCAGGTCACCGTCGCGAGCGACCCGACGCTCGTCGGTCTCAACGGCGGCAGCGTCCCGGCGCGGTTCACCGTCAAGCCGGGGCCGCTGTACCATTTTGACGGCGTGCGCATCACCGGCACCGACCGGCTCAAACCCGACTACCTGCGCAACCGCTTCCGCAAGCTCCACGGCAAGGTCTACGACCCCAAGGTGCTCGACGAACTCTACCAGGAAATGATCAAGACCGGGTTGTTCGCCCAGTTGAAGGTCGATCCCGTCGCGCAGCCCGACGACGCCACGCTGCGGCTCGACATCGGCGTCAAGGAGGCGAAGGCGCGCGAGTTCGGCGTGTCGCTCGGCTTCGGCACGTTCGAGGGAGTCATCTTCGGGTTTGAGCTGCGGGACCGCGACCTGATGGGCACCGGGCGGCCGATCTCGTTCACGTTGGATTATTCCACGCGCACGCTCAGCGGCGAGGTTCTCTACGTCGATCCCCATCTGTTCGAGACCGACTACGAGTTGCGCGTGCGCCTGGACGCGTTGACGCGCGACCTGGACACCTACAAGAAAACGGAGGAAGGCGGGCTGGTGCAACTCTCGCGCACGATCCGCAAGAAATTCGCGGTCAGCGCCTTCGCGCAGGTGGACAACGTGAAGACCACGGCCGAACACGTGCAGGACTTCAACCTCGGCAAGCCCAACTACACCGCCGACATTCTTGGTGGGACGTTGAGCGCGGATTTCCGCGACAACCCGGTGGCACCCACGAAGGGGTTGATCACGTCGCTGACGGCGGACGTGGCCGGGAGCGCGCTCGGCGGCAACATTAACTTCGTGCGCGGCACCTATCGTCTGACGTACCTGCAGCCCATCGGCAAAAACCAGCTTTTCCTGTTCGGCTACCGGGTGGGCGTCATCAAGCCTTACGGGGAAACGGGCAAGGCGATCCAGTTGCCCGACGACGGCAATCCGCGCACGCCGGCGCAGTTCGGCGGGACGGAACTCCCCATCGACGAGCGGTTCTTCACGGGCGGCAGCACGAGCGTGCGTTCGTTCACGGAGCGGACCCTGGGGCCGTATGACCGCAACACGGGTTACCCCATCGGGGGTGAGGCGTTCACGCTGCTCAACGCGGAATACCAGTTCCCGCTCAAGCTGGCGGACTTGAAGGGGGCGGTGTTCGTGGACGCGGGCAACCTGAAGTCGCGCGCGGAGGAAGTCGGTTTTTCCAACCTGCGCTACGCCGTCGGGGCGGGGGTCCGGTATAATTTGCCCATCGGACCGCTGCGGTTGGACTACGGAGAAAACCCGGCCCCGTATCACCACGGGCGGCACAAGGAACACATGGGGGCGTTCCAGTTCAGCTTCGGGTTTGCGTTCTGAACGGTTCGTTTCAGTAATCGTAGGGTCCGGGCGGACGCTCGGCGCTTTCGGGCGGCAAGAGCGGCGGCTCGCCCTCGGGGGCCTGTTCCGGCGCATAGCGGGTCACGCGGAAATGCCGGGCCAGGCGGAGACAGACGCCGACCACGCCCAGGACCACCGCGAGAAGCACGCAAACCAGCAAAACGGGCACGCCGTAGTAGGCGAAATACAGGCGCAGCCATTGGGTGGCAGTACGTGACTTGTTGACCGCCGGCGGCGGGTGCAGGAAGCGGAAGCTGGCCATCGCCTGCTGGACATCGGATGCCTGATCGACTTCGCCATCGATCACCGTTCCCTGCAAAAGGTACGTTCCCTCGCCGGTCGGGATCGCCCACACGAGGGTGGAAACGTACTTGAAGTGTACCAGCATGGCGCCACGGCGTTCGTAACCTCTGGAGCCCGCGATTTCGATGAACCTGCCCGCCGTCTTGTGGCCGGCACTGGTCTGCACGCACCGGGCATCGATTTCCGCGGCGAACCACCGATCCGCCGGGAAACTGGAGGCCCCTCGATGATTGAGCAGGACCATCAGAGAACGCCGCTGGTCGTGCGTCCCGAAAGCCGCCAGCACGTTCCCGGGCTTTTCCTTCGTCGGGGTGAGGTCCTCCCAGTCGGCGGGCAGCGTGACGGTGCAATTGGCCTCGTTGAGCTGTCGTTCCTGGCCGGCGGCGAGGTGGACGGCATGGAGGATCAAGGCCGCGCAGACGAGAAACGTCGGAGATTTTCTTTGGCGCGGACCCATGAGCTTCGCCTGAAAGTAGGATCAGGCAAACACGGAGGCCAGCCCGAAATCGGGTGGTTGGCACGATGGGCGGCAGGAGGACACATGCGGGTTAGTCGGGGGGCGGCGATTTTCTCGCGGACGACAAACCCACTTGCAAGACCGCCTTTGCCGGGTGTAACAGTGCGGCACCGGTCGCTTTCCTCCACTTTGAAAGGTTCCTTTCGCAAGAAGCTGATGCGTAAACTGTCCTTCGCCGCCCGCGCGAAAAAGAAAGCGGTGGAGGACAAGAAGAAACCGGTTGCCCCAAAGAAGGGCAAGGCCGCCGCCAAGCCGCCGCGGAACCCGGTGCAAGCGGTCCTGCGTGCCGCGAGTTTCGCCGCGCGCAAACACCAGGGCCAGACCCGCGCCGACAACCAGACGCCATATTTCTCGCACGTCGCCCGGGTGACGTTGATTCTGACGCACGTTTTCGGCTGCGACGACGAGGAGGTGCTGACCGCCGCGCTGCTCCACGACACCATCGAGGACACGGCGACGGACTACGACGAGGTGGCCGAGTTGTTCGGGACGACAGTCGCGGATTATGTGGTGACACTGACCAAAAACGTCATGCTTCCCAAACAGGAGCGCGAGGACGAGTACGCCGCGCGACTCGCTGCCGCGCCGGAAGCCGTTATGATCGCCAAGATGGCCGATTTGTACGACAACCTGAGCGACCGGATGCACTCGCCGAAACTGCGCAAGACCGCGGCGACGGCGGAGAAGTTATTGGCCATCTTCGGTGAGAGGCTCGAAACCCGGATCGGGCATTCGGCGCACGCCAAGCTCTCCGTGCTGCTCGAGGAAGTGAAGCAACTCCAGTTGGCGGAAACGCTGTCGGAGAATCCGGCCACCGGGCACGACTAAACGACACGGCAACATCGTCTCAACGAGTCAACACCGTTGAAGGGTGCTGTTTCTTCCAAAGCGTATTTCGATTGTTTCAGGCCGTTGCGGCCGGTCGTCCTGTAAGGTAGGGATGGCTCTCCGAGCCAGTCCCTATTTTGGCTTGGATGACCAACGTGCGCACGACGCGCCTGGCCAGAAACAATAGGGATTGGCTCGGAGAGCCATCCCTACCTTACAGGACGACGCCTGCGGCAGGCTTCCCACACGCTCTCTGTGACGGTTCACTGGGCTTTCCCACAGCTCACACCGTGGGCCACAGTCTCTTACGCCCCTGCCGCGGGGGCTCGGGCAGACCTTCCACACAAACGAAAAACGCTGTGACAAAACTTGGGCACTGTTCAGAGAGCAGCCGGATCAGCGGACCTCAGAGCACCGTCAGCAGGATCAAAATCTGGCCGTCGCCGACGAACGGGCCGCGGATGAACAACGGATGGTCGTGCTTGAGTTTGACATTAGCCTCGACGATCACCCGGTCCTCCTCCAAGAGTTGCAGGGCGAGCGCGTAGCCGTCGATGATCTGGTTCTTCGTGTCCACGCGCAGGATGAACTGCCGGCTGGGCACCAGCCAATCTTCCTGACCGGTATTGATGGCCTTCTTCTTTTCGCCGAGCAGGTGAAACTCGTTGTAGCCGAAGATTTTTTGGAGGTTATCGGCCTGCGTTTTGAGGGCTTCCGGGGGCGGTTGCGGGTGCTCGGACTTCGTCGCCAGAACCAGTGCCCCATAGAGCACGTCACGGCTGGCCGCCGCCGCTGCCGGCTGGGTCTGCTGGGCCTGTGCCGTCATGCCGCCGAACGCCAGCGACACGGCCGCCGTGGCGAGCAGGGAACGAAGGCAAGGGCGGCAACTCATGGCGATGGAACGGGATACAGACACGCCGCTGGGACTACGGCGTGGCGCTAGGGGTCAGGACAGCCGGGGCCGGGGTGGCGCTCGGAGCCGGGGCCGGGGAGGAGGTCACGTTGGAGACATCGGGCAGGTAGGTCAGACCTTCCACCCAGAGAACGCTGGCCTTTCCGACGTGCAGAGGGGTCGCGGAGGTGTTCTTGCCTGCATTCGGAGCGACGGTTGCTTGAAGATCATCATCTAGGGGAGCGGGCGTCGGCGAGGTCAGATGGGCGTACTGCGTCGATCCCTGCGGATCGGGATTCCGCGTCGGGGTGGACGGATCGGTGACGACCACCTGTGTATCCACTGCAGGCGTCACCTGCGGAGCGGGCGTTGCTTTCGTCACTTTATTATCGTCCGGGTGCTGGGGCACCATCCCGTAATACAGCGCGCCCGCCACGAACAGGCACGCCGCGCCCGCACCCGCCAGCCGGACAAAGGGCCACGCGAACGCCGGGAATTGCCACGCCGGCTTGGCGGTGGACTCGCGGCGGCGGGCGGCCTTGTCGATCTCCGTGTCGATGCGCTCGCGCATCTGGTGGTTGAAAAATTCGGTGTTGGTCAGCGCCGGGGCCTGGAGATGCTCCTTGAGCAGGGCACGCAGGTGGAGGGCATCCGCCTTGTCCAGCTCGGCGGCGGCGTCGCCGGCGTCCGCGCGGCGGGCGAGTTCCAGCTCGAAGGCCGTCAGGGTGTCGCCCGTGAGCTGGCCGTCGATCCACGCGGTGTATCGTTCTTCAAAGGTTTTCATACACGTCTTTCAGGAGGGTTTGGAGTTTCTTGCGGGCGTAGAAGAGACGACTCATCACCGTACCGATGGAGCACCCTACCGTCTCTGCGATTTCGTGGTATTGAAGGTCTTCCATCTCCTTGAGCAGGATCACCGTCCGGTGCTCGGGAGACAGTTTGGCAATCGCCGCGTCGATGCGCCCGCGCACCTCGCGGCGTTCGAGTTTTTTGATGGGATGCGGCTCACTCTTGGGCGCGAGGTCGCTGCCCGGCTCCATCTCCTGGAGGCCGATGGTGTCGTCGAACTCCTGGGTGCCCTGAATCTGTTTCTTGCGCAGCCAGTCGATAGCCACGTTGGTCATGATCCGATAGAGCCAGGTGTAAAAACTCGACTGGAACCGGAACCTGTCCAGGGATTTCCACGCCTTGAGAAAGCCGTCCTGGGCAAGGTCCCAGGCGTCCTGCTCATTATGGACGAGGTGATAGATCATGGCGTAGACGCGGGTGCGGTATTTGGCGACCAGCTCGTCGAAGGCACGGTTGTCACCCGCTTGGCAGCGTCGGACCAGGGCGATGTCTTCCGGCTCCGTCGCGGGACCCGAGGACAACGACGGTTCTCCTCCGCCTTTGAGTATTTCTGACGGTGCCTCCCCTTGCTCCATTCAATAAAAGTGAAAAAATCAGGGGCGCTCTACCAGAACAATCGGACTCGCATCCCCCACCGGCTGGGGGATGGCACGCCTAATGCCCCTGCCCGTAGCGTCGCCGCCATTCGTTGCGGTAGTGCCCCATGAGGGAAACGATCCCGTCGCGCACCTGGAAAATCCGTCCGCGCATGTCCTGCGCCTGGAGAGCGGTCAGGAAATGCTCCGCCTCGCACTGGCTGGTCGCGTCCAGGGCGTTGGTGACGGCCTTGAGCGCCCGCTTCAGGTAGGCGATGGTCATGCCGAGTTCGTCCACGTCGTCGTCGGACAGGGCGGCGGCGAGCTTGACGTTGGCGAGGGTGGTACTGGTCATCAGCCGGGCGACAGCAGGGTGCTGGGCGGCGGTTTCGTGGTCGCTGAAATGCTGGTCCACGTGGACGGCCAGCGCGCTGGCGGCCTGGTAGAGAGGGTGCTGGCTGTTGCGATCCTCCGGTTCCTCTTCTTCGTCGG
>CAZZYS010000250.1:0-6702 GCA_964658285.1 uncultured Verrucomicrobiota bacterium | reverse complement strand
CGGAGAGCCATCCCTACCTTACAGGACGACGCCTGCGGCGGGCTTCCCACACGCTCTCTCAGAAGCCCCGGCAGGGGCGCAAGAAAACCCGGACGATGATCGTCTACGGGCCGGCGTCTTTTCTTACGCTCCTGCCGGGGCTGGGGCGTTCGAGGTCGTCCACCCACGGCTCACGCCGTGGGCTATCATCTTACGCCCCTACCGGGGCTGAACACTTGCTAAGCTATACCGCTGCCGACCGGCGCGGGGGGTTGCATTGGAGGCCGGGCTGGACTAAGAATGTCGGCCCGTTTGCGCATGTCGTTCGCTGATCCCACCCGTTACGTCGCCTGTCACGATTGCGACGCCCTGTTTGCCGCGCCGGAGGTTAGCGAAGGCGAACGCGTGTTCTGCCCCCGTTGCGGCGCGAACCTCTTTACCCGCCGGGCGAACACCGTGCAGCGCACGGCCGCGCTGGTCCTCGCCGCGGCGGTCCTTTACGTCGTTTCCAACCTCTTTCCCTTCCTGACGCTCAGTTCAGATTACCGCGAGAGCGACATGGTGCTCATCCAGAGCGTCACCGGGCTGGAGCAGAGCGGCTATCCGCCACTGGCCAGTGCCGTGGCGATTTTCATTTTCGTGTCGCCGATGCTGGTGATCGGCGGGTTGCTCTATCTCATGTTGCCTCTGCTGGCCGGTCGCCGTCTGCCCGGCTCGACGATGCTGTGCCGGCTGGTGTTCGAAGCGCGCCAGTGGAACATGGTGGAAGTCTACCTGCTCGGTGTGCTCGTCAGCCTCCTGAAACTCGGCAGTCTCGCCACGCTGACGTTAGGAACCTCGTTCTGGGCGTTCGTGGGCTTCATCATTTGCCTGACGGGTGCCTTTGCGACCATCGACTACCGCGAACTCTGGGACCACCTGGATCGTGCCGAACGCTCATGAACCCGGACTTGGAAATCCCGACGGCAGCCGAGCGCGGTCTCGCTCTGTGCCACGCCTGCGCCAGGGTCGCGCCCGTGGACGCGCAACGATGCCCGCGCTGCCGGGCTCCGCTCCATCTGCGCAAGCCGAACGCGCTGGTACGCACCTGGGCGCTGCTCATCAGCGCAGCCTTGCTGTATCTGCCCGCGAACCTGCTGCCCGTGCTTGACGTGGAGAGCAGCGTCAAGGGCACGCAAAAAAGCACGATCATCAGCGGCGTCATCCAATTCTGGCAGGAGGGCGACTACCCGGTGGCAGCGATCATTTTCACGGCGAGCGTCCTCATCCCGATCCTGAAAATGATCGCGCTGGTCTGGCTCTGTCTCGCGGCGCGGCGCGGCGGCCACCCGATCGGGACGACGCGTCTCTACCGGATCACGGAATTCATCGGCCGCTGGTCGATGGTGGACGTGTTCGTCGTCGCCATCCTCGTCGGGGTGGTGCAACTCGGTGCGGTGATGACCATCCGCCCCGGCGCGGGCGCGCTGGCGTTCGCCGGAGTCGTGATTCTGACGATGCTGGCCGCCACGTCTTTTGATCCGCGCCTCATCTGGGATGCCACCGGCAAGCGCAGCCTATCCTGATCCGTCGATTCCGTCCCTCCCTATGCCCGACCAAGACCCCACGCCGCCGGCGGCCCCGCCCGAACGTCCCCGGGACGCCGCCCCGCCGCCCGCGCCCGTGACCAGGCCGCGCCGCCGGTTCCTCTCGCCGGTGTGGATCATCCCGCTGGTCGCCGCCGCGTTGGGGTTGTGGCTGGTCGTTAAATACTACTCCGCCAAGGGGCCGGAGATCACGGTGAGCTTCGAGACCGCCGAGGGCATCATCGCCGGCAAAACGCCCGTGCTCTGCCGCAGCGTGAACGTCGGCACCGTCTCCACCGTGAGCCTCTCGAAGGACCTCAAGCAGGTCCTCGTCACCCTGGACATGACGCACGACGCCACGCGGCTGCTGGTCACCGATACCCAGATTTGGGTGGTGCGTGCGCGCTACAGTTCGGCGGGCGTGTCGGGCCTGAACACCATCGTTTCCGGCAACTACCTCGAACTCCAGCCCGGCCAGAACAAGGATTCCCGCCGCGAGTTCGTCGGGCTGGAAAATCCGCCGGTGACTCCTCCCGGCGTGCCCGGTCTGCACATCCGGCTCACCGCGGACACCGCTGGCGGCCTCGGGCCCGGCGCGTCGATCATTTACAAGGGTATCGACGTGGGAAAAATTGAGACACGCACCTTTCATCCCGATTCCGGCGACGTGGAATTCACCGCGTTCATCAACGGCGAGTACGGTCATCTCGTGGATAAAAACACCCGCTTCTGGAACTACAGCGGCATCGACGTGAAAGTGGGCCCCGACGGCTTCAAGCTCCGCACGGGAACGCTGACCACGATCCTCGCGGGCGGCGTGACGTTCAGCGAACCGGACGCCGATCGTAGCAGGAATCAGCACCTCGCCGACAACACGATGTTCCACCTGTTCGCCAGTTTCGACGAGGCGACCCGGACGACCGACCTGACTCCGACCCTGCCTTATTTGATGCTTTTCACCGGGAGCGTGCGCGGCCTGAGCGTGGACGCCCCGGTGGAGTTCCGTGGCATCCGCGTCGGCACGGTGATGGGGATTTCCTTCAAGTACCTGCCCAACGACCCCGCCCGGCGGGTGCCGGTGCTCATCAAGATCGACCCGACGATGCTCGTGAACGTCCCGGGCAACGACTACGACGCGGCGCACGCGGGCATCGCCGACAGCGTGGAGCGCGGGATGCGGGCCTCGCTCAAGACGGGCAGCCTGCTCACGGGCCAGCTCTACGTCGATCTGGATTTCCAGAAGGACGCCGCGCCGGACAAGATCGCCGAGGTCGAAGGCTACGACGTGCTGCCGACCGTGCCGTCGGGGTTGGGTGAGTTGCAGGAAAAAGTCAACGCGCTGCTCGACAAGGTCCAGGCGCTGCCCCTCGAAAAGACGGTGGGCAACGCCAACGACGCGCTGGCGTCGCTGAAAGATACCCTCAAGAGTCTCAACGACCTGATCGCGCAGAAGGAAACGCAGGCCATCCCGGGCGACCTGCGCAAGGACCTCGCCGAACTCCAGAAAACGCTCGCCGGTTACAATGGTCAATCCGCGTTTTACCAGGACCTCTCCGGCGTGCTGGCGCAACTGACCGAGACGCTGCGCTCGCTCAAGTCCCTGACCAGCACGCTCGAACGCACCCCGAACTCCATCATCTTCGGGAAACCCGGCGACGTGTCGCCACCACGGGGCAGTCGATGAAAGCGGTGCCCCGCCCGTTTGCCACGATGAAACACGCCACTCCGAAGCTCACCCTCGCCGCGCTCGCGGCCGCCCTGCTCTTGTCGGGCTGCGGCGGGACGAAAGACCAGTATTACCGGCTGACCGCGTCGGGTCCGGCCACCACGAAAACCACCGGCCTCGCGGTCGGCATCGGACCATTGATGCTGCCGACCTACGTGGACCGCGCCGAACTCGTCTTCCAGAGCGGTCCGAACCAGTTCGAGATCCCCGCCAAGGTCCGCTGGGCCGGTGCTTTGCAGGACAACTTCGGGCAGGTGCTCGCCACCGACGTGGGCCGGCATCTGAACTCCGGCAACATCGTCGCCAACCCTGCTCCGGGTGACACGCGGTTCCGGTATCGTGTCAGCGTGACGGTCCGGCAGTTCCACGCCGTCAGCGGGGAGGGGGCAATCCTCGATGCCGCCTGGCGCGTGGAAGACGCGGCGACGCGGCAGGTCCTGCGGAACGCCAACGGCAGCTTTCATTCCTCCATCCACGGCGATGGCTATGCCGCCGTGGTCGCGGCCGAGAGCGATCTGATCGAGCAACTCGCCGGGGCCATCTCCCATTCCTTGTAAACGGCGACGCGCCCGGGGGGCGGGGTGGCGTCTTACCCATTTCCGTACCACCACGCCATGAACGCCAAAACGTTAGCGGACCTCGGAGTACCCGCCGGTGAACCCACCCGGTTGGCGTTGGATTTCGTCGCGCGCTACTGCCGGGACGGCGGCGACACCGCGCGGCTGCCGGCGGAAATCGCGGCGACGGTCGCCGATCCCGCCGCGTTCCTCGGTGACCCGCAGCGTGAGGAGTTCGCGCGTGCGCTTTACGAGCCCGCGTTCAAGCAACGCGAAACGCTCGCGCCCTGGCGGCAGTGGGGCAGCGGTCTCGACGCGGAAGCTGTCCGGCAAATGGCGAACGCGTGCGCGCTCCCGGTCGCGGTGGCCGGCGCGCTGATGCCGGACGCACACGTCGGGTACGGCTTGCCCATCGGCGGGGTGCTCGCCACGGAGAACGCGGTGATCCCGTACGCGGTCGGCGTCGATATCGCCTGCCGCATGAAGCTGAGCATCTTCGACGCGAAAGGCGGCAGCATCGCGGGCCAGAAGGACCGTCTCGCCAACCTCATCGAGAGCGAGACCCGGTTCGGGGTCGGTGCCGCGTTCAAGCAGCGGCGCGACCACGAAGTCATGGCAGAGGATTGGAGCGTGTCGCCCGTGACGAAGCGGTTGCGCGACAAGGCGTGGACGCAACTCGGCACGAGCGGCAGCGGCAACCATTTCGTGGAGTTCGGTGAGTTTGTGCTAGACCAGCCCGCCCTCGGCCTGGAACCGGGCAACTATCTCGCCCTGCTCAGCCACAGCGGCAGCCGCGGAGTAGGGGCACAGGTGTGCCAGCACTACAGCCGGATCGCGGTGGACCGGCAGGGCCGTTTGCCGAAGGAACTCCAGCATCTTGCCTGGCTCGGTCTCGACGAGGAAGCGGGGCTGGAATACTGGGCCGCGATGGAACTGATGGGCCATTACGCCGCCGCGAACCATGCCTTGATCCATCGACACATCGCGCGCAAGCTCGGGAGCGCCGTGCGCGCCGGGGTGGAAAACCACCACAATTTTGCCTGGAAGGAAACCCACCTCATCGAAGGGGTAGAGCGCGAGGTGGTCGTTCACCGCAAGGGCGCGACCCCGGCCGGCGACGGCGTGCTGGGCGTGATCCCGGGCTCGATGGCGTCACCGGGTTTCGTCGTGCGAGGGCGCGGGACTGCCGCCGCCCTGGCGAGCGCATCGCACGGCGCGGGGCGGGTGATGAGCCGCTCGAAAGCGCTGCAATCGTTCACCTGGAGCGCCGCCAACAAACTTTTGGCGGAGCGCGGGGTCACCCTTCTTTCGGCCGGGCTCGACGAGGTGCCGATGGTCTACAAGGATATCCATGCGGTGATGGCCGCGCAGGCAGACCTCGTGGAAACGCTCGGTCGGTTCGAGCCGCGGTTGGTCAAGATGTGTCCCGCCGGCGAACGGGCGGAAGATTGAAGCACCTTTCCGGACGTGCACAACGGCCTGCCCGGAGGGCTCGACCACCGGCGATGCGCCCTACCTGATGAACCCCAGCGATTTCCTGCAACCGTCCGCGTGCGCTGAAGCGAAGACCAGGGAACGGTTTCCCCTCACTATATTATGCTCGAAAAACTCCCCCACGTCATCGGTCAGGTGTTGAAAGGCAAAGGTCCCGGGTTGGACAAAACCATCTACTTTTCCGAATCCATCGACGGTGCCCCGGAGTCGATCACGGTATCCAGCCCCGCCTTTGCGGACGGCGGGACGATCCCGACGCGTTTCACCGAGGATGGCGAAAAAGTCTCACCGCCGCTGGCCTGGAGCGGCGTGCCGAACGATGCCCGCAGCCTCGTGTTGGTGGTCGAGGATGCCGACAGTCCGACGCCTTCGCCCATCGTGCACGCGTTGGTGTTCGACTTGCCGCCGACGGATGGCGAATTGGCAGAGGGCGCATTGAAAGGGCCTGCGGGCGAGGGGGAAGCCCATGCACTCGGGAAAAATACTTTTCTGAAAAAATCCTATCTGCCGCCCGATCCGCCGCCTGGTGGAGGCGTGCATCGTTACGTGTTTCAATTCTATGCTCTCGATCATGCCCACGGACTCGACGAAGGAGCGGGCCGTGGAGCGGTCAAGGATGCGCTCCGGGGTCATGTGCTTGCACGCGGTTGCATGTTGGGAACCTACGAACGCCCCTGACCTGTTTGAGGTGCGGGAAGGTTCCGGCTAAATCTCGAAGCTGAGTGCCGCCGGGCGGGGGACCTGTTCCAAAACGTCCGCGAGCGTGCGGCCGTCGAACATGGACTCCAGTTGGGTCTGCACCTCCGTCATCAGGAAGCGGACCGGGCAGGTGCGTTCGTCCGGGCACGTGCAGCGTTCGCGCCGCGCCTCGGGCGAGGCGCAGGGCAGGGGAGTCAGAGGGCCGTCGAGCGCGCGGATAACCTCACCGACGGTAATATCCGACGCCGCGCGCGCCAATCGGTAACCACCACCGACGCCACGTTTGCTGGCGAGCAGCCCGGCGTGTCGCAGGCTCAAGAGGATCTGTTCCAGGAACTTGACCGGGATATTTTCCTGACGCGAGACCTGTTCGATGCGCCATGACCCGCCCGCCGGGCGATTGCTCGTGCGGGCAATCGCAAACAACGCGCGAAGGGCGTACTCGGTCTTCTTGGACAGGCGCATGATCGGTGGATGGGGAAATGCTTGGCGGTCGCAGAATCACCCTTGCAAAACCGGTGCGCAACGGCGATGTTGCAGGACCCGCAAAACGGGGGCGCACTGGTTTCGACTGATGGTCGGACGCTTGGGCGGCATGCCGAGGATGATTCGTTGGCCTCGTTAATATCCGGATCAAAAAAACAAACGCGAATCGTAACGATCTCGCCCTCGCAGCTTAATT